>NZ_JBAKAS010000003.1:0-338522 GCF_038155025.1 Marinomonas sp. TI.3.20
TCAGTTAAAGAACTTGCTCACTCAAATCGTATTACACTAACTATAACTTAATCGATTCGTCACCTAAGCAACAAACCAACATAAAGCGATTGCCGTGTAGACTCTCGTAAGACTTCAATTTTTTTGACCAACTACCTTCCGGTAAACCGAACGGCGATGATCTTCTGAAGACTCCAATGAGCGCCCACACAAATTATCTGATTATCTATTTTAAAGAGCGTCTGACGTATCGGTCGACTTACTTAGCAAGCTAAGTTGCAAACTGTTGTTTGCGTCGTTGTCCGTGTCAGTGGGTGCGTATAATACATCGTAAAAATTCTAGCGCAAGGGCTTTTTTAAAGTTTCTTAGCTTTTTTTGAAAAGACGCTTTATCAGTGGAAATTGATCCCATCGAACAGCCAGCAAAGGAACCAAAAATACCGTGAACCAAAGCGCTGTTGATGCATCACTTTTTACTTGCCACCATAGATGAGCTATCACGGCTAGCGCAGCCAGATAAATAAAGCGATGTAGTTTTTTCCAATTACGCCCTAACCGACGCATCATTTTTTTAGTACTGGTAATAGCCAATAAGAAGAAGATCAAAAGCGCCAGCACACCAGCATAAATATAAGGTTTATCAATGAGATCTGAGCTAATCCAAGACCAACTTAGCCCCGCAAATAATACGAGATAAATAACTAGGTGTAGCAGCGTATAAAAGAAAGCAGTTAGCCCTACAAAACGACGATAACGAGATAATACTTTTAGCGCTTTGATTTTTGCCAATGGCGTCAATGCTAATACTGAGACAACACACACACCAGCCCAAGAACCGCTTAACGGCATCAGTAATTTTCCAGGATCAGGAAAGTATCGCCCCATCAGCAAGGAAACAAACATCCAAACAAACGGCAACGTAAATACCAAGGCAACAATCGGCTTTTCTTTTCGATCCCAAAAAGTAGTCACACTAAAAGAACCTCTTCAAATCCATCCCAGAATATAAGCTGGCAACTTCATCTTCATAACCATTGAACATTTGTGTATCGATCACATTAGGAAACAGCAAGCCACCTGGCAAGCGGCGCTCTTGACCTTGAGACCAACGAGGATGATCTACATTCGGATTCACATTTGCATAGAACCCATACTCACTGGCTGCCAACGAACTCCACGTGGTTTGCGGCATAGTTTCAACAAAGCGTATTTTGACAATCGATTTGATACCTTTAAAACCGTATTTCCATGGTAAAACCAATCTTACGGGAGCACCATTTTGATTGGGCAAAATACTTCCGTACATACCTACAGCAAACATTGCTAAGGAGTTCATCGCCTCATCGATCCTTAACCCTTCCCGATAAGGCCAATCTAAACTGCCACCATTTTGTCCTGGCATTTGCGCAGGATCATAAAGAGTTTCGAAATATACATATTTGGCTTTTGAGGTTGGCTTAAAGCGCTTTAACACATCGCCCAATGACACCCCAACCCAAGGAATAACCATCGACCATGCTTCAACACAACGATGTCGATAAATTCGCTCTTCAAGTGCAGAGCTTTTAATGATGTCGTCTAAATCAAACGTTCCGGTATTTTCTGCTTCTCCCTCAACAGTAATTGTCCAAGGTCGAGTCCTAAAGTTACCCGCACGCTCAGCGGGATCTCCTTTTCCGTAACCAAACTCGTAAAAATTATTATAGGTTGTTGCGACATCGTAAGGCGCTGGAGTTTCATTCTTACCATATGGAGTTTGGATAATTTGACTAAACGCTTCTTTCAGCGGCGCTGGAGGCACTAGAGAATTTCCACTCTGCAGCCCTGCAAATACATTACCAGCGCCTACTCCAAGCACAACACCACCAGAGACTTTCATAAATTGGCGGCGGTTCAGGTAGATAGATTTAGGGGTGACATCTGATTCCGAACAATCAGATCGTTTCTTATTTTTAATCAACATCGCTAAGCTCCTCTAATAATGAAAAATAGACTTCCCTCTTGTGAACTAGTTCCTAAAAACGCAAAAAGGCCCAGTTTATTGCACAAACTGGACCTTTCGATACGCCGACTAGTAACTAACGGAATCTCTCAGACACAATCCCAAGCAACCCCCAAAGCCCATAAAGGCAAAAGACGCCCATCAGCACAATGGCTGGCTCTAGAGCAACGAAGACTAAAACTAACACAGCAATAAGTAACACAACAAAGGGTACCCGGCCTTTTACGTCTAAATCTTTAAAGCTGCGAAACTTAACATTACTCACCATCAACAAACCGGTGATAGGAACCAATAACGCCATCACAGTAGCAAGACTTATTCCTGTTACACCACTGTCATTGGCCGCCCAAATAACACTCGCAACAATCGCTGCCGCTGCAGGGCTAGGTAACCCAGTAAAGTAACGCTTGTCTTCAATACCTATCATGGTATTAAAGCGAGCTAAACGTAATGCTGCACCAACGGCGTAAATGAAAGCAGCAATCCAGCCAACTTTACCTAATGGTGCTAAGGCCCAAGTAAAAGCAACTAAGGCAGGCGCGATACCGAAAGACACCATGTCTGCAAGCGAATCGTATTCCGCACCAAATGCACTTTGTGTTCGTGTTAAACGAGCCACTCGTCCATCTAATCCGTCAAACACCATCGAGATAAAAATCGCTACCGCAGCATGAGTAAAATCACCATTCATTGCAGCGATAATAGAATAGAAACCAGAAAATAAGGCTGCTGTCGTAAACAGGTTCGGCAACAAATATACGCCTCGATGTGGCTGTTTTTGCTCACCATCCACCGCGTCATCCATATCCTCGTCCATCCCTTCTATAGGGCTTTTTTCCGTCTCTTCTACGGGCATATCAAATACCTTTTCAATCTTTTTCTTCATTATAGTAACTTTGCGAATGAACGTTTCGCAGCCTCAATAGTAAAGTCGATATCATCTTCTGTATGCGCTTGAGAAACAAATCCAGCCTCAAAAGCTGCAGGCGCGAAATACACACCCTCTTTCAACATATGATGAAAAAAAGCACCAAAACGTTCAATATCACACTTTTGCACATCGGCGAAACACGTCACTTTCTCTGCATCCGTAAAGAAGAAACCGAACATCCCCCCTTCATTTACCACACAAAAAGGAACACCGACTTCATCTGCAGCGGCCTTTAAACCAGCCACTAAGCGATTGGTTTTTTCCCCTAGCGTTTTATGAAAGCCTGGCTCACTAATTTTATTCAATACCGCAAGACCGGCCACCATAGCTACCGGATTACCAGACAATGTTCCCGCTTGATACACAGGACCTAAAGGAGAAATATGCGACATAATCTCTCGCTTACCACCAAAGGCACCAACAGGCATGCCTGCACCAATAATTTTCCCTAACGTGGTTAAATCTGGTGTAATGGAAAAGCGTTCTTGAGCACCACCTAGCGCCACTCGAAAGCCTGTCATTACCTCATCAAAGATAAGCACAGCGCCGGATTCATCACAAACCTCTCGAAGAGCCTCCAAGAACCCTGCAACGGGTGGAACACAGTTCATATTGCCAGCAATTGGCTCAACAATAATACAAGCAATTTGATCGCCCAACTCTGCAAAGCACTGCTTCACTTCTTCGATATTATTGTATTGCAAGGTAAGCGTAAGCTTTGCTAAATCGGCTGGCACACCTGGTGAATTTGGCACACCCAATGTCAATGCGCCTGAGCCAGCTTTCACCAACAAAGAGTCTGAATGACCATGATAACAACCTTCAAACTTGACGATTTTATCGCGACCGGTATAACCACGCGCCAAACGAATCGCACTCATGGTGGCTTCAGTACCTGAGTTCACCATACGAACCATGTCCATAGAAGGAACCAGTTCACAGACCTTTTCAGCCATGGTGATTTCAACTTCTGTTGGCGCACCAAAGCTTAAACCTAGCTCTAATTGCGCGCGCACGGCATCTAGAACATCTGGATGCGAGTGACCTAAAATCATCGGCCCCCATGATCCGACATAATCTATATAGCGCTTTTTATCTTCATCAAAAAGGTAAGCCCCTTCTCCTTTATGAAAAAAGACAGGAGTTCCACCGACACCATTAAATGCTCTTACTGGGGAGTTAACGCCACCAGGAATACGGTGCTGTGCTCTTGCGTATAAATCTTCTGAACGACTCATAATATATCTCGACTCTACAAATCAAAGTTAAAAAGGTTTAACAATCACTAAAATAACAATAGCGATGAGAATGATGACTGGGAATTCGTTAAACCAACGATAAAAAACATGCCCTCGTGTATTTTGATCTGCGGCGAACTTTTTCAACAAACGCCCACAGGCATGATGGTAACCTAATAAAATAATAACTAAGGTGATTTTAGCGTGAAACCATGCCGCTCCCATATAATAAGAGGGATTGTAAGTTACCAACCAAACACCGAAAACAATTGTCGCAACCGCTGCGGGGGTCATAATACCCCGATATAATTTGCGCTCCATGATTTTAAAACGCTCAATACTCGCTTGGTCTGTGCTGCTTGCATGATAAACAAACAACCTAGGAAGATAAAAAAGTGCTGCAAACCAACACACTAAAGAAATCACATGGAACGCTTTTATCCACAACATAATCAACTATCCTTTAATAAAAATTGATCTAACCGACGACGAGATACTAAACATATTTTACCTGCCCTCTTGAGATCCACCAACACATCCGAACTGCCCGATATTTGAAACCAAGCTAACATATCTTCTAATGAGGCAGGCTCAGAAATAAAAGGGGATTGCTCACAATCTAATGCTTTCAACAAATCCATTAATACCCGATCATCATCGACAACTAGCCATGGTGGAGGACCAAAATTAATAGATTGCAGTGCGTCTAACACAGATTCCCGACGCGCTAACAACCAACGATCCTCAGATTGAAAAGCCACGTATTCTACCATACTTGAACCAAGATCCTTTAGTCGCTCCATAGAAGCATGAGCAGGAACAATGGTCACAGGTTCCGCCACGGATTGTACCGTATGATGTCGCAAGTAACGTTGAAAAGGACTTGGTGACGAAGATAACCCAGAAAAACGTAAACGCTGAACAAACGCAGAATCTTGTTTGAATAACCTCATAATCAAACACGACAAAACAATAACTAACATCGCAGGAACAATAACTTCAGAAGTGTGCGTCATTTCAATAATGGCGATCAGAGCAGTTAGTGGTGCCTGAAAACAAACCGCCATCATCGCTGACATACCTAATAAGATAAACAGCGTCATTTCATGTTCATAGGTCAGAGAGCTATTGAAAAGGAAAGCCACCTGAGCGCCAGCCAAGCCACCTATAACAAAGGTAGGTCCAATCATGCCTCCGGGAATACCTAAACCAATAGACGCAGATGTTAGCAGCGTTTTTACAACGATGATTACAAGCAGTGAACTTACAAGCACCTGCCCTGATAAAAGTGAAACAATCGAGTCATAGCCACCACCCAACGCTTCCGGCACATAAATAGCGGCAATAGAAGTAGCCAGCGCAACCAAAGCAAAGCGCCACCATACGGAAAGACTTCCTTGGCTCCACAATACTTTTTGTACTTTCAGAAAAAGAAAAGCGAGCATTACAATGAAGAGAACTAAAGCGAGGCAGGCCAAGAAAAACTCTGGTGTAAATTGCGCCGTTGATAATTTGGCAATATCAAAAACTTCAATACGGCCCAACAAAAACTCACTCACCAGCATGCCAACAACAGAAGACATAACAACCGGCAGTACAATCCCCATACGGTATTCAATAAAAATCACTTCAAAAGCAAACAAAACCCCTGCCAAAGGCGTTTGAAACGCAGCAGCAATCGCACCAGAAACCCCACAGGCCAACAAAGTTTCAACACCGTACTGAGGTAAACGGGCTTTTTGAGCAAGATAACTTCCGAAAGTAGCCCCAAGATGAACGGCAGGACCTTCTTTACCAATAGACAAACCGCCAACCAAGCTAATCGCAGCAGTAAAGAATTGTGTTACCGCATTTGCAAAAGGCAACACACCTTGATGATAATTCAAACGCTCAACAACAAAAGGAATACCCACATTATTTATTTTAGCGGGCAATACAGTAAAAATGGTCGCAAGAATAAAGCAGGCGACCACAGGGATAGTGGCACGCTGCCACACCGCCAAACTTTCAAATGCTTCACCGCCACCAGCCATAAAAAAATGACTTGATGTAACAATCAACCAATACAGCAAAGCCATTACCAAGGCAGCAAGCAAACCACATACAGCACCGAGTATGGCTAAGACAAACAAATCATCATTTGAGCGCCTTTGCTTCAACCATTTTTCCTTTAAATTTAATTCACTCAGAGCGGAACCTCACTTTCAAAACAATAAATTTTCAGGCTATTTAAGATGTTTTATCATCCATTAATAATTATCAAAAGCGCTCGAGTCGAGAGGATAAGCACATATGAGTGACAATCTTTTCTAGATTTGGCCATTGATCCATAGCACCACGAATTTCACTTAATCTAGACATACTAGGCGCATCAACCAGTAACAGTAGATCGACATCACCGCTAATTGAATGGGCAAGTTTTATCTCTGGAACAGCGTTGATATATGGTTGTATTAATTCACAAGATAACGGTCGAAAGGTAACTGCAAAATACGCACTTACTGCCTGCTCAGTGTTATGAGCAATATGGGCATGGTAACCCGTAATATAGCCTTTCTCTTCCATACGTTTTATTCTGTCCGTTACAGCAGATCTAGAAAGATTCACCTTGCGTGCGATGTCAGAAACAGACTGCCGTGCATCTTCCACTAATAATGCGGCTATTTTTTTATCGTATTTATCCAGTTGCATATTGCCTTCTTCATTACATAAAAACGCCACAGATTGCGCTTACAACAAGCACTTTGACAGCCTAAAACCTCATTGTGCTAGGTATGCACAACAACAGAATATCGTATTCTATCCAAAATTGGCCCACATTATCAGGATTAACTCAATGGAATACCAGCGTACATTAGGACCTATACAAGGCATAGCAATGACAGTCACTACCTTTGTCGGCACTGGGCTAATGTTACTGCCTGCTTTATCTGTTAGCCAATCCAGTAATTTTGCGATTTATGCCTGGCTCATTACCACCGCTATTATACTCCCAGTGGCGTTTGTCTTTGCACTTTTAGGTAGCCGCTTCCCTTCTGCGGGAGGTGCTTCTCATTACATTGGAAGAGCATTTGGGAAGAGCGCTGAAAAGGCCGTTGGCTGGCTCTTTCTTAGTATTTTATTGGTTGGCCCAGCTGTAGCGGTAAAAATAGCAGCCGCTTATCTTGCTGTTGCGCTTAACCTTTCGCAAAATTATGTTTTTATACTCAGCATAATCACAATTTTAGCGACCGCTTTTTACGCATTAGCTGGAATAAAAAATTCCTCGCACTTTCAATTTATTGTCGTCATTGGGCTAATCGTCGTCATTCTCCTTTTATCATGGAAGGGCAACATTGGTGGAGCAACCGAAAATATCGAAATACCTACATCATGGACAGAATGGCAAACGACCTTCCTTGCCGTTGGGACTATTTTTTGGTGCTTCATCGGTATTGAAGTAATGGCTCATATGGGCGCTGAATTCAAAAACCCAGCCCGAGATTTCCCCATCGCATTATTGGGCGGCATAAGCATTGTAATTGCTCTGTATCTCGCACTCGTTCTGTTAATTACTCAACATCATACTTATGGTGATGAGATCACTAATAGCCAATCATTAGCTCTTTTAGTTGGAATCATTTTTGGCGAAAATTCAAAAAGACTATTTGCAGTGGGTGCTTTTATACTCGCTTTTGCCAACACTGGAATGTACCTACTCGGTTTTGCACGCATGGTGCAATCCATGTCTTCACACGGTGCATTACCTCAAACCTTTTCAAGACTATCAAAGCATGGAACGCCAGTGCGCGCTGTCTACCTAGTGACAAGTTTAACACTAGGCTCTATTTTACTCGGCCACTTCTCTGGCTGGTCATTACATTGGTTTATAGAAATGACTAACGGTGCTTTTTTACTCATCTATACACTCACCTGCTTCACTTCCCTAAAACTCCTTCCAAACCAACAGAAATGGTTAGGAGCTACCGCCTTTGCAACCTGCTTACTAATGACTATTTTCGTTGGCATGAGCATGCTTTTTGCTTTCTGTATTTTTACTATTGCCCTTTGCTTTGAGTGCTACAAGAATAAGAAAAACCTCATTCCGAAACATGAAATTCATGTACAATGAGCCGATTAATTCATATATAAAAGACGTTAACGCTTTTATAGTACAAGGAGACAACAGATGCCATTACTAGACAGTTTTCGAGTTGACCACACACGCATGGACGCACCAGCCGTTCGTGTTGCAAAATCCATGGCGACACCAAAAGGTGACGACATCACTGTTTTTGACTTACGTTTTTGCGTACCAAATGAAGAAATTCTTTCAGAAACAGGTATCCATACATTGGAACACTTGTTCGCTGGCTTCATGCGCAATCACCTAAACAGTGACAGTGTAGAAATTATAGACATTTCTCCAATGGGTTGTCGTACGGGGTTTTACATGAGCTTAGTTGGAACACCAACAGAAGACACAGTAGCGGCTTCTTGGAAAGCGGCGATGACTGACGTATTAGCAGTAAAAGCGAAGGAAGACATTCCTGAGCTAAACGAATACCAATGCGGCACATACGAAATGCACTCTCTAGAAGAAGCGAAGAAAATCGCCCAAATGATTCTAGACCGTGATGTGAAAGTAAACTCTAACGAAGAGCTTTACCTGAGCGAAGAATTCTTAAAAGAACACAGCTAATGCCAGGCTTGCTCAAGCAAGTGGATTATTAGCCTAATAAAAACGGAGCATCATGCTCCGTTTTTTATTTCTATCTGCTATTAAATTCGAGATTCTGCTGCCAGAAAGGCGCTTAACACCACACACCTTGCCACGATTTATATACACCCAAGCCTAGAAATTGAATCTAGCACACTTAGAAACAGGCTACTTATTACGCAATCGAATAAAACAATGTAAAAACAAGATATTACTTTAAAATTCAAAGTCAAAAGGCAAAAAAACCATTCTTTCCTGCTGTTGATAAAAACGTAAGGTCCGTAAAATTCCTCCAGCAAACTAAGATACTAAAGGATAGTTATGTCTATTTCTCATCTGTTTTTATGGACCACTGCAGCAATTTGGGGATTCGCTTTTGTCGCTCAAAGCGTCGGAATGCAGAACCTCGGCCCTTATAGCTTTAATGCTGCACGCTTTACTCTAGCCGCGCTGTCGATGCTACCACTGGTTTATATTTTTGACAGGCACAGAGTTTCGGATCTCAGACTCACATTAAAAGCAGCCGCAATGACAGGCTTAGTCTTATTTTGTGGGGCTACATTACAGCAGATAGGCCTACTTTATACGACAACAGCCAACGCGGGATTCATCACTACTATGTATATGCTATTTGTCCCCATTATTGGTTTATTTTTAAAACACACCATTAGCCGTAAAACATGGATAGGCATATTATTATCCTTAGTGGGTTTATACACATTAACGGTGGGCCCTAATTTATCCATACAATATGGCGACTCTCTAGAGTTATTAGGCGCTATTTTCTGGGCGGGACACGTTCTTATTGTAGGTTTCTATTCACGAAAGATTCCGATCGTTAGCTTTTCTGTCGTTCAATTGGTCGTGGTCGCTATATTATCTTGGATAATGTCATTAACGACCGAACAACCCTCCTGGCAAGCGATTGAAAACAGTTGGCTACCCTTGCTTTATGCCGGTATTGCTTCTTCTGCAATCGCTTACACTTTGCAAGCCATTGGTCAGAAAAATGTCGCCCCAAGTTCCGCTGCTCTTATTTTATCCACAGAGGCTGTGTTTGCTGCTCTCGGTGGATGGTTATTTATGGAGGAAACCTTGTCACAAAGAGAGTTAATGGGGTGTGCGCTTGTCTTTTTCGGCATGATCATCAGCCAGTGGCCTCGCAAACCTTCAGTAAATAAAGCCACTCCTGTGGCGAGTTAATCCTGCTGGGCGATATTCAATGGCATGGTTCGGTCAACGGGCTGCGACATTATCATCATGGTATTGGTATCGCTCAAATCAATTAAACGCTCAAGCAAAGCATCGAGTTTAGACATAGACTTCACTCCGACTTTTAGCATAAAAGCGTATGGTCCTGTCACGTTATAGCACTCAATCACCTCATCCACTTCCATAATAAGCGCCTTAAACTCGCGCTCCTTGGTTCGATAAACCTGACAACCTATTAAAGCAGTAATTGGAATACCGGCTTTTTCTAAGTTTACCTGTACACCATACCCAGTTATCACCCCCAGCTCTTCTAACTTTCGTACACGCTCCGCAACAGCGGGTGCTGAGAGATGCACTAATTTCGCCAGCTCGGCATAAGTCAAACGGCCGTTTTGCGAAAGCAATGTAAGTAATTTCCAATTAATTTTATCCAAGCCCATCCCCTTGCCACTATATGTTAATCAGTCTTCCACAAAAAAGGCCACACCTAAGCGCAGCCTTTTTTTATCACTCTATGGCTAATATCACAAAGACAAGGTCTTCTCGCCTCGAGCTACACCAGAAACACCAGTACGAACAACCTCAAGAAGATGAGCACCACCTAACGCTTGAAGGAAGCCATCTAACTTATCGGATTCACCCACAATCTGCACTGTGTAGATAGAAGGCGTCATATCAATGATATTTCCACGGAAAATATCCACTGTACGCTTCACTTCTGCACGTTGAGCGCCTGTTGCACGCACTTTAACAAGCATCAATTCACGTTCGATGTGCTGGCCTTCCGTTAAATCAACCAGCTTAATGACATCAATCAGCTTGTTAAGCTGTTTTGTAATTTGCTCTACCACCTGATCAGAACCAAACGTAGTCAAGGTCAAACGAGACAAAGTTGCATCATCGGTTGCCGCTACGTTTAATGACTCGATGTTAAAGTTTCGCTGTGAAAACAAACCTACAACACGTGACAAAGCACCAGGTTCGTTTTCCATTAATACAGAAATAATATGTCTCATGTTAGGTACGCTCCGTTTTACTCAAGAACATATCGCGCATAGAGCCACGAGGCACTTGCATCGGATAAACGTGCTCTTCTGGATCCACATGACAATTAATGAAGACCAATTGATCTTTCATTGCAAAAGCTTCTTCCATCTTGGCATCAAGCTCATCTTTACTGCGAATTTCAACATATTTGTGACGATATGCATCCATCAACAATTTAAAGTCAGGCAAAGATTCCATATAAGAACTAGAGTAACGACCTTCGTAGTTCATGTCTTGCCACTGACGAACCATACCAAGATAACCGTTATTCAAACACAAGATCTTAACGGGCAAACCGTATTGCAAGCAGGTCGAAAGTTCTTGAATATTCATCTGAATACTACCTTCACCTGTGACACATACAACGGTCTCTTCAGGGAAGCTCAACTTAACACCCATCGCCGCTGGCAAACCAAATCCCATTGTGCCAAGACCACCGGAGTTAACCCAACGGTTAGGCTTATCAAATTTATAGTATTGCGCGGTAAACATTTGATGTTGACCAACATCGGAGGCGACATAAGCATCTCCTTTTGTTGCACGCCAGCACGCTTCAACAGCCGCTTGCGGTTTGATCTTCTCACTAGAAGTGTCGTAATGCCCTGCATGAACAAGACGCCACTCTTCTATTTGTTTCCACCAATTACCTACCGCCTCTACATTAGAACTTGCCCCTTCTATAAGCGACAGCATTTCTTCTAATACTTGATCAACAGGCCCAACAATTGGCACATCAGATCGAATCGTTTTTGAGATAGCGGCTGGATCAATGTCAATATGAACGATTTTTGCACTTGGACAAAATTTATCAGGATCATTCGTTACACGATCATCAAAACGCGCCCCTATCGCTAAAATCAAATCACTATGATGCATTGTCATGTTTGCTTCATAAGCACCGTGCATGCCTAACATACCGACAAATTGACGATCAGTACCAGGGTAAGAACCCAGTCCCATCAAGGTATTAGTCACTGGGAAATTAAGCGACTTAGCCAGTGTTGTCAGCAAATCGGACGCACCGCCTAAGATAACACCACCGCCGGCATATATAACGGGGCGTTTAGCCGCAAGCATTAAATCAACGGCTTTTTTAATTTGACCGCTATGCCCTTTTGCTGGTGGCGTATAAGAACGTAAAGACACTGATTCAGGGTACTTATACTCAAATTTCTCACTCGGCATCGTCATATTTTTTGGAATATCAACGACGACAGGACCCGGACGACCCGTACTGGCAATGTAATAGGCCTTTTTGAGAACCATTGGAATTTCAGAAGGGTGCTTAATCGTAAAGCTGTGTTTCACAATCGGCCGAGAGACACCAATCATATCGGTTTCTTGGAACGCATCTTCACCAATCAGATAGCTCGGCACCTGACCGCAAATCACGACCATAGGAATAGAGTCCATATACGCCGTTGCAATACCCGTTACCGTGTTCGTCGCACCTGGACCAGAAGTCACAAGAACGGTACCTGCTTTACCTGTTGCACGTGCATAGCCATCGGCCATGTGTGTTGCAGCTTGCTCATGCCTAACCAAGATATGCTTTACATCAGATTGACGATGCAAGGCATCGTAAATATGAAGAACGGCACCACCTGGATAACCATAGATATACTCAACCCCCTCATCTTTGAGAAAGCGGGCGATCATTTCACCACCGGATAATAACTCCACCTTGTTACCCTCTATAGTATTTATCTGTCTGCTAGTTTTGTGCAGTCATTGTAACCGCATACGCTAAGCAGATAAAAGTTGATAGAACGAAGTTTGCAAAACTAATGAGGAAACCTGAAACAAAGGAAAACTCAAACGCAATAAATCGCAGTGTTAACACTGCCCGCGTTTTTTCGCGAGGAAAATACAATACAACGAAAATCTAGTCGTATTCTATCTGTGCTTATCAGAATTAAATCTGACTGGTGGGGCTGATGGCCCACATATAAGGACGTATTCGGCATGGGTAGCGCCGAAAATTACTGATCTAGCATTCTCGCAATCAGACCAAAAACTGTCAACCAAAACTCTCAATTTTGTAGGATAAAACTTGCTCTGATGCACACTTCGTGGTGTTATAGCGAGATAATTTGATTAGGAGTTTTACCCATGGCGAATGAGCTCAACCAACAGCGTATTATTGATGAATTTCTACGCTGCTTTCGTAAAATGTTGATGGATCCAGAACTAGCAGGAGAGTTGGTTCGCATCGCAAAAGAAAATATCAGTGAACCCAATGCCTATCAACGCATTGCCGAAGAAGTGTCTAATCAGACTACACTTAAAATCCAAGAAGAGCATACAGAAGCAGATCGCATGTTTATCAAACTGCTAATGGACGTCGTAAAGGGCGATTCACAACTGTACTGATTTATTCTTCAACTAGGTGCCTGTTGCTACAGGTATCTAGTTAGACCATCACTCTGGTAATACTTTTGCTTCCTCCTTCTCTTTCAGATCCTCAGAGCCTAACAGCGCTGGTAAGCGACATAAAATCATGGGCGCTTGATTTTGGCTTTGCGGAAGCGCGCATCGTCGAGCCTGACCTTGAGCAATATCGCGACGACTTCAATAACTGGCTCGCAAAAGACTATCATGCGGGTATGGATTATCTTGCCAACCACGGTGACATCCGCTTTCAGCCTGAAAAACTTCACCCTGGCACCCGCCGAGTCATTTCTTTGCGCATGCATTATTTGCCGCAGTCAGTGGCCACAGTCGAGCGCCTTAAAACCAAAGACAAAGCGTACATCGCACGTTATGCACTGGGTCGTGACTATCACAAACTGATCCGTAAACGCTTAACCCAACTGGCAAAAAAGATAGAAGAACAGGTTGGCGAGCATGGCTACCGTGCCTTTGTCGACAGCGCTCCTGTATTAGAACGCCAAGTAGCCGAACAAGCGGGCATGGGTTGGATTGGCAAAAACACCCTACTACTTACGCCAAAAGCCGGCAGCTGGTTTTTATTAGGTGAAATTTTCACCAACTTACCTCTTCCCGTTGATCCACCGACAACGACGCGTCATTGTGGCAGCTGTGATGCTTGCCTGACTCAGTGCCCAACCGATGCGTTTGTCGAGCCTTGGGTGTTAGACGCAGGTAAATGTATTTCGTATCTCACTATTGAACACAAGGGTGCCATTCCTGTTGAACTAAGATCTAAAATGGGGAACCGTATTTTTGGCTGTGATGATTGCCAGCTGGTTTGCCCATGGACAAAGTTTGCTAAACACACCACGGAACAAGACTTTCAACCAAGACATAATCTAGACTCGGAAGATCTCGTTAGTTTATTTTTGTGGGATGAAGCCACTTTTTTAAGCAATACCGAAGGCTCACCTATACGCCGTACAGGGTATGAAAATTGGCGCAGAAACATCGCCGTAGCACTAGGCAATGCTCCTACAGAAGAGGCTATTATAAAGGCATTGGAAGGTTCTAAAAATTCAACTTCTGAGCTAGTAAACGAACATGTTCGCTGGGCATTAGAGCAACACAATCACTCTAACCCCCTCTAGGATTCGCCATAAACGCGTTAGCAGCACGAAGCGATGCGATTACATTTGAAACAATGTGACTACATTTTTTTGTTATAACGAAGCAATCCTTCTTGCGCAGTAGACGCCACCAGCTCACCAGACAGATTAAATATCTGCCCTCTCACGAAGCCTCGAGAATGGCTTGTTGATGGAGAATCAGCAACGTACAAAAGCCACTCATCTAACCGAAAAGCCCGATGAAACCAGATAGAGTGATCTAAGCTAGCAACATTTAAATAAGGGTTACCAATAGAAATACCATGTGGCATTAATGCCGTTTCTAAAAAACCATAATCTGTCGTATAAGCTAACATAGACTGATGGATCAAAGGTTCATCAGGCAGCACATCAACACTTCGAATCCACATATGTCGCTTCGCAATACCTGGACGAGGTCTGAATGGGTTTTGATTTTCAACAATTCGATATTCTATAGGGCGATCTGCAACGAATAGCTCTCTGACTTTTTGTGGAATCTCTCCAGCATGCTCTTGGTAAAGACTTAACTCTGATTTGAACGACTCAGGCCCCGGCACATTCGGCATCACTTCTTGATGATCAAAACCGCTCTCTTCTATTTGAAAAGAGATAGTCATCACAAGAATACTTTTTCCAAATTGTGAGGCTGTCACGCGACGCACACTAAAACTTCCACCATCACGAACCACCTCTACATCGTATTCAATAGGATGATTAGAATCCCCTGGACGAAGAAAGTAACAATGTAATGAATGTGGGTGTCTTGCCTCAACCGTTTGGGTCGCAGCACTCAAACTTTGACCAACAACTTGACCACCAAATACTTTAGGGAAGCCAATATCTTGACTTCGGCCTATAAATTTAGTGCTTGATAGACGCTCAAGTCTCAAGAGGTCGATTAGGTTGTGTACTACTTTCTTCATTTTTAGGCCTTCTTAAATGTTATATCGACAGTTATGTAAATGAACGATAGACGAATTTAGCTATAATTATGCAGTTATCTAGGAACCTAGTCACTCTATGACTTATAAACTCTCGTAACCCCGTTTAGATTTTGCCAAACGTCCGTTTTTTTGTTTTGATGGACACTCACTTAAAAAGGTAATTTTCTGAGCAATGTCATCTTTAATTGATCCATACGATCGTAAAATCGACTATCTTCGCATTTCTGTTACAGACAAGTGTGACTTTCGTTGCACCTATTGCATGGATGAAGACGTTACCTTTTTACCAAAAAATCAAATTCTGTCTTTAGAAGAAATCGTTCTGGTGGCCAAAACATTCATTTCAATGGGCACCAAGCGAATTAGAATCACTGGTGGTGAACCACTAGTCCGTAAAAATTTGCTATGGGCATTAGAGCAAATTGCAAACGAACCAGGGCTCGAAGAGCTGACTATTACCACGAATGGCTCTCAGCTCTACAAAATGGCAAACGACCTTCTAAACGTAGGTGTCTCTCGAATCAACATCAGCTTAGACACGCTAAAAGCTGACCGATTCTATGCGTTAACTCGACGAGACAAGTTCCAACAAGTCATGGATGGCATTGACAAAGCTGTCGCATTAAATTTTAAAAGACTGAAAATAAACAGTGTTATGCTCAAACATCACAACGATGATGAATTACATCACCTAGCTCAATTTGCACTAGATCGCGAGATGGACATTAGCTTTATTGAAGAAATGCCATTAGGGATAATAACAGACCATGATCGAGCCGCCGCTTATCTTTCAAGCGACGAAGTAATTGAACGCCTTTCATCTACGTTCCTCTTAACTGAAAGCCAACAAGTTACTAGCGGCCCAACTCGTTACTACGATGCACAAGGCTATAGAAATAAAATTGGGGTCATTTCACCTCACAGCCATAATTTTTGCGATACTTGCAATCGAGTGAGATTAACCGCTGAAGGCCGATTACTTCTTTGTCTAGGTAACGAACATTCAAAAGATCTTAAACCTTTTTTACGAGCGCCATTACAGCAGTCATTATCGCTAGAAGAAGGCATTATTGAAGCACTGGCTTTAAAACCTCTTAAGCACCACTTTAATCTTGAAGAAGCTCCTCAAATACTTCGCTTCATGAGCGCGACTGGGGGCTAAATAAGGAACACTAATGAGCAAAATTCCAACACCCTTTAGACCCTTACAAATTAGCGTATTGACCGTATCAGATACTCGATCACTCGCAGAAGACACATCAGGTGATGCTCTAGTCACCAAATTAACCACCGCAGGCCATTTTCTTTATGAACGAGAGCTGGTAAAAGATGATGTTTATGCCATGCGCGCAGTCGTGTCAAAATGGATAGCGGACAATGAAAATCATGTCGTCTTGATCACAGGAGGAACAGGTTTTTACTCTCGTGACAGCACTCCTGAAGCGATGATTCCACTTTTTGATAAGCAAATTGATGGTTTTGGTGAGCTATTTAGACAAATATCCTATGAAGAAATCGGCACCTCCACCATTCAATCTCGAGCGGTAGCTGGACTAGCGAATAACACGTTAATTTTTTGCCTTCCTGGCTCAACAGGTGCTTGCCGTACCGCTTGGAACGGCATATTAAAAGAGCAATTAGATGCCACTCATCGCCCTTGCAACTTCGTCGAACTACTTCTCGGCGCGTATGAACCTAAGTTGCACGAGGTATAAAATATGTCTGAATTACTGCCCTTTGAAGACGCTCTAAAAGCCATTGATAATATTCAGGACATCCTAGTTGGCATCGAAGAAATTGCAGTGAACAATGCATTAGGCCGCATTGTCTCAGAAGACATTATTGCGCGCTCTTTTGTCCCTCCACATGACAACAGTGCAATGGATGGCTATGCTTTTTGCCTCGCTGATTGGAGTAAAGACAAAGTATTTCAGATCAGTCAGCGCATTCCTGCAGGCAGTTCACCCGCACCTTTGCAAAAAGGCACTTGTGCTCGCATTTTTACAGGTGCCAACATCCCAAATGACGCCGATACCGTGATTATGCAAGAGGAAGCAACGCTTCATGAAAAAGGCGTTTCTTTTCAAAAAGCCCCCACAGTAAAAAGTAATATCCGCCCAAAAGGACAGGACATTACGAATGGGGACGTTATCATTAAAAAAGGCACAAAGATCACGCCAATGCACATTGGATTACTCTCAAGCTTAGGTAATACGCAAGTCAGCGTTTTCGAGCTTCTAAAAGTTGGAATCCTAACCACTGGCGATGAACTAATCCTCCCTGGGAACACATTAGAAGAAGGCCAAATATTCAATTCAAATGGGCCCATGCTTGAAGCTTTAGTTAACCAAGCAGGCTACCAAGTGTCGCAATGTCTTCATGCAAAAGATACTCCTGAAGAAACAGAATATGCTATTAACACCCTCTTAACATGCAGCGATGTTATCGTGTCTTCTGGTGGAGTTTCCGTAGGCGAAGAGGATCATGTAAAGGCTATATTGGAAAAACTTGGCAAAGTACATCTTTGGAAAATTGCGATTAAACCTGGAAAACCCTTAGTTCATGCATCACTTGGCAACACGCCATTCTTAGGACTTCCTGGAAACCCGAGCTCTACCTTGGTGACTTTTCACTGGTTTGCACGTCGCCTACTAGCTCGCTGTGCGGGCCAAACTAGGTTATTAGATGTATCTTATCTCGTTGATGCGGGGTTTAGCCGCACTACAACAATCAAACGAGATGAGTTTTTGCGAGTATCTCTTGGAGCGGATGGTCTTGCATACGCTCATCCTCAGCAAAGCTCTGGGGCTCTTATGGCCGCCTGTGAAAGCCAAGGCTACCTTCGTATCAAAGCGCACAGCACAATTGAATACGGTTGCTCCTACCCTTTCTACCCTTTCACTGGCTTCTAACCATTAGTTTTGCAGAAACTCTTTTCATATAGTCTAGCTAGACACGCTTTTATTCACTTTCTTCCTCAATAAAAGCGTGTCTTAATAACCCTCGAAACCATTGATGCGCAGGGTCATGCTGAAACCTTTCATGCCAAATCATAGAATAATCAAAGGAACGACTAGAGAAAGGCAACTCATAAAGTGCCAGCCCTGAAGCGGTCGCCACCATGTCTTCAGCAAACAATCGTGGCACTGTCAGTAACAAATCACTGTCCATCACGACCCTTGCTGCTGGCACAAACGTCGGTAACTGAACAGTAACATGGCGTTTATGACCCAATTTATCTAGCTCTTTATCTACCGCAAAATAAGCTCGTCGACCTAATACGACTTGCACATGATTTGATTGTAGATAATTTTCTAATGTAAGCTTACCTTGAATATTAGGGTGATCTTTTCGAGCTAAGCAAACCATATAATCACTTTTCAAGCGCATTGCCCGAATGCCACCCGGCGGTTCTTTAGACAACACCGCCACCGCTAAATCCACATCCATGTGATCTAATTCATTGGCAGTTTCTTCATCCCACGCTTTCACGTCCAGTATCGCGTTTGGCGCGGCTCGCTGAAAACAATCCAACATTTTTGGCAACACGGTTAAGGTGCCAAAATCCGTTGTAGAAAGGACAAAACGCCGCTTACTAGTAAGCGGTTTAAATTCGCTGGGCTGAATTAAACTTTCCAACCCCTTAAGCATATCTATTAATAGCGGCGTTAATGACTGTGTCTTTTTTGTCGGAGATAGACCATGTGACGTACGAACAAATAAAGGATCATCAAAAATATCCCTAAGCCTGGAAAGCGAACGACTGACAGCCGGCTGCGACACGTCAAGCCGGGCCGCGGCTTTTGTAACGTTCAATTCTTCAATAAGAACTCGAAATATATATAATAAGTTCAAGTCTATATCTGACAATCTTATCTCAGACAAATGCCCACTCCAGCTAGTGAATCTAACGACATTACGTCGTAGTACAGATTACGCAACGATGTCACGAATTTGTACAGAAGAAAGTCCTAACAAATACAAAATACCATCCAATCCTAAATTATTCATTGGACATGGCGACTTCTCTCTTACTAGTGGCTTAGCATGCAAAGCCACGCCTAGTGCTGCTTTATTAAGCATCAGAAGGTCATTAGCACCATCGCCACAAGCAATTGTTTGCCCCCAACTTACTCCGGTATTAGTCACAATTTCAGACAACAAAAGCTGCTTACGCTCAGCATCTACAATTGGTCCAATATGCTTGCCTGTTAAATGTCCAGATTCAATTTCAAGTACGTTTGCATGCACTTCCGTGATTCCATATTGACCCTGTACACGATCTGCAAAATACGTAAAACCACCAGATAGTATAGCCGTATGCCAGCCAAAGTGATGTAAGACTTTCATCAAAGTTTCGATGCCATCCATGTGGACAATACGCTGGTAAACTCCATCCATTAAATCGCTACTTAGGCCGTCTAATAAAGAAAGTCGCTGAACAAAACTCTCAACAAAATCAATTTCTCCGCGCATTGCGCTTGCAGTTACCGCTGAAATTTGTTCACCAATGCCTGCTTCTACGGCTAATTCATCCATCACTTCAGCTTTAATAAGTGTTGAATCCATATCAAATACAGCGACTCCTTTTTGATACAGGTTTGGAGATGTAGACTGATAAATATGGTCGATTTTTGTTTCATCCGAAAGAACCAAAAGAGCTTTTTTCATCGGCTCTAATTGCTTATCAGAAAATGGTTGACTTAATGTCACCCGAACAACATCGTTAGCATCTAACTCATCTGTCAAAGTTTGAAAAACACCTTCTAAAGAATGGTCATTCAACCACGCCCTAAACTGACTAAGGTATGGCGCACTCAAAGAGCCAATTAAAGTAATGCTGGCAGACATAAAAACTCCTAATACATTGATCGCGCTACTATAGCAAATCACTTTGTAGAAACTAAGTATTGCTTGTACTTTAAAGAATTAAGAAAAACACCGATACGATGTGTATACTTTAGCGATTATTTTACGGGTGAGTCTGAAGGACGTAAATGGAGACGAACATTAAAACCAACAAACTAGCGCTTTTTCTAAAGAAAAAGCTCACGGCATCTATTATAACTATCACGGTTTTTATGACCTTGATGATACTTACTGTTAGCCTTATTTGGTTTACCATGACACAAGCCTTGGGCAACTATTTAAACCAACAAACAGATGTATTAGGCAGTAGCTTAGCCACTCAAGCCGCATTCAATGCGACGCAGTCTATTCTAACTAATGATTTATTAAGCCTAAATGTGCTACTTAACCGCCTTGTGGTTGATGATAATATTTTAAGTGCTCGTGTTTATAACAAGAAAGATGAATTACTCGCTGAAGCCGATAGCGGCAATTCTGATGTCTCTAAAACGGTTGACTTAAGGCCCTCAGATAAGCATCGAGTATATAGCTCTAGCATTCGTTTTCGAGATGATGTTGTTGGTCACGTATTGATCACACTTGATCGAACACCGACACAATCAACACTTAAACATCTGAATAATCTATTAATTGGCGTCTCTATCTTTATTTGTGCAGTGACTCTATTGCTCGTTGTCCTTTTAACGCGCTGGCTCTTCTCCCCAATAAATCAAGCAACAGATGTTCTAAAAGACCTAGCCAAAGGACACCTAGACAGTCAGCTTCCAAGCCCTCTATTCAAAGAAGGAAGAAGCCTCTGCCAATCTATTCAAGAGCTTCAAGCGCTTGATTGGCCAAAAATAGAAAAACCACCAATAGAAGAGAAAACGAATCCAGAGATTACAACAAAAACTCAAATAGAAATTGATTTTGATAAGATTTTTGAAGAATCCAATAAGCGCAGCTGCTTATTGTATTTTGACATATTGAATCTAGAGAACTGGCACGACGAAATGACACCGCTGCAGGTTGCTAACTTACTAACGCCAATTTATCGCGCTATTTTTCAATCTAGTGAAGCATTCATGGGGCAAGTTCATCAATATGATAACGACTCTGTGGTCATCTTTTTTAGTGCGCAAACCAGTCAAGACAACTTATATATCAATGCCATAAGTGCCGCTCAGCTATTTCTAGGGCTTGTAGAGCAGTTATTAGACAATGATCTGTATCATGACGCCCCATCATTAAACTTCCACCTTGGACTGCATAAGGGAGGCCCTGAAATCACAGACATGATGCTCAACAACGAATTTGATATACAACGAATTCAAGCACTATTAGAGCAAGCTTCTCATCTTAGCCAATCACAAAGCCAAAATAAGTTAGTCATTAGTGATGCTATTTTCACATTGAATGATATACAAAACCGCGTCTTTACTAGCCTACCAGAGGTCATCGAAATAGAAGGTGAAGAAATACTTGCCTACGAAGTAAAAGGTATTGCGGATAAATATCAAGATAAAGTAAATCAAAAAATATTAGACATGAGTAAAGGCGACATTTAGTAGTTACTGAATTAGCAATAAGACAAAGACAAAAACAACAAAGCCAGCTGATTGCTGGCTTTGTTGTTTATTGGTCAAAAAAGAGCTAACTATCGAATCGAATCACATCATCTAAAGAAAGACCTTGTCTATCCATCATCATTCTTAACTTACGTAAAGCCTCTACCTGAATTTGCCTAACACGCTCACGAGTTAAACCAATTTCAGCACCAACGCCCTCTAATGTACTAGCTTCATGACCACGCAAACCAAAACGACGTATTATCACTTCACATTGTTTCTCATTGAGCTCACATAGCCAGCCTTCAATACTCTGAAGCACATCACCGTCTTGACGATCTTCTTCTGGACCTTGCTGATGAGTGTCTGCCAGTATTTCCACCAAACTTTTGTCACTATCAGCACCACCGATAGGTGAATCAATCGAGCGAACTCGTTCATTCAAACCCAGCATCTTTTGGACATCTGCTACAGGCCGATCAAGCATTTCTGCAATTTCTTCCGCATTTGCCTCATGATCAAGTTTCTTAGTGAGTTCGCGTGCTGCTCTAAGGTAGACGTTAAGTTCTTTAACGACGTGTATCGGTAAACGAATGGTTCGAGTCTGATTCATAATGGCTCGTTCAATAGTCTGACGAATCCACCATGTGGCGTAAGTTGAGAATCGAAAACCGCGCTCTGGATCAAACTTTTCTACCGCTCGAATTAATCCTAAGTTGCCCTCTTCAATAAGGTCTAACAAAGATAAGCCGCGATTCAAATATCGACGTGAAAACTTCACCACCAATCGTAGATTGCTTTCAATCATTCGTTTACGCGCTTTTTCATCACCTTTTAATGCAAGCCTAGCAAAATGCACTTCTTCCTGGGCTGAGAGCAAAGGAGAAAAACCAATTTCACTCAAATACAACTGAGTAACATCTAAAACTTTTCCATTGTCTTCTGCGGCGTATCTCGCATGAACAGCAGACTCGAACTCTTCATTAATGGAGTCTTCAATTTCATTGTCATCAACTATATCCAAATCGTAATTTGACGCATCTGGAATTTGCTTTGCTGTATTATTCATATTAATTGCTTTCATATTCCCTCCTTGTCCCCAGCTATTTTTATTATTTTCGGGGGAGCACTTTGAGCGGATCAATTGGTTGGCCATCGCGACGTACTTCAAAATGAAGCAATGACTTCTCACTTCCCTTACCACCGATTACAGCCAATGCATCTCCTGCACGAACTTTTTGCTGCTCCTTAACCAAAATCCTTTGGTTATATGCGTAAGCGCTTAAATAAACATCGTTATGTTTCACTATTACCAAATTACCATAACCAATTAAACCACTACCGGCATAAACAACAGTTCCATCTGCGGCGGCTTTTACTAAATTGCCTTTTTGACCTTTAATGTCTATACCTTTACTACTAACCCCATCGTTTGAAAAGCCCTTCACCACGGGACCATCAATTGGCCAGTGCCAAGATGAGACTTTTTCAGAATTATTTGACGACGAGTCCGAAGCAATGACTGGTGCAATTTTTTTCTTTTGAAGCTGTATATCAGAAGCCGTTTTTGAAACAACTTTTACTCTAGGCGTAGGTTTTGAAGCGACTGATCTGACTCTTTTTGTAACAGTTTCTCGCTTATTTTTTAACCAAATTTTTTGCTTCGGATAGATAGTATACGGTGAACTTATTCTATTTAATTTAGCCACTTCTCGATAATCAAGACCATAGCTAAATGCGATAGAAAACAATGTCTCACCTCTTTTAACTCGATGATAACCAGAAGAAGGAACTGAGGAAACACTGGCATTATTAGAGTTGTAGGACTGACCATTTTTGTCTGGAAAGTTAATGACCTGATAAGAACAACCAGAAATAAAAAGGCACATCGACGCTACCAACATAAAAAGCCATGATGGAGATAGCGGAAATACCTTTTTAAATGCAAATTTATTGATAACCTACAACCTTAAAAGTCACCTGAAAAGTAAAAATCATTATTTGTATATTTTTCGTAAAGAAACGTAAGAAATAAGAAAAACACTAAAAAAACCTAACAAGATAAACACCAATGGAAGCAATAAATCAGTACTGATTTGATAGTTCATCAACTGCCAAGGAAGAATCAAATGCTCTTCTACTGGTAGCTTTTTATCGCCAATAATGACCCAACTATCCGTCACTTTCCAAGGCCATACTTTGACTAAAGCGCCTAGCATGATGCCTGTTAAAGCAGAAAGTGTAACCTGTTTAGCGTGTTTAAGCAGATAATTAAGTACTTTAGAAAAGCTCAACAACCCAATCAAGGCCCCGCAAGCAAAGATAGCTATAATCAAAAGATCAAAGCTTTTAACAGCCCCTAAAATAAAACCGTACATCCCCATCATCAGCAATAAAAAACTGCCTGAAATGCCTGGTAATATCATTGCGCAAATAGCAATCATCCCAGATACAAACACCATAGGATAAGAAGTGTTTAACTGTGTTGGCACAATTAAAGAAATCGCAGCGCCTACGGCTATTCCGACCACAAGACAAGCAAAATGACGAGATGAGAACGCGTGTATTTGGCTAATTAAAAAATACGCTGAGGCTAAAATCAAACCAAAGAAGAAACTCCACAAATACTCAGGATACGTTGCTAACAAATGGGTAATCAGTCCTGCAATTGCAAAAATACTGGTTAAAATACCCAGTCCAAGTGGTAATAAAAAACGCCCATCAAAATGCCCCCAAAGCCCCTTAAAATCACCTTTTAAAAGCAATTTTATGCTGTCTTTGTTAACGCCACTTAACGCATTAATCAAACGGTCATACAAACCTAAGATAAAAGCAATAGTACCACCAGATACTCCAGGGACAACATCCGCAGCCCCCATCATTACGCCACCCAGATACACTTTTAGCCAATTAGGCATATTCTTTACCTTCTAATAATGGAACAAAGTTCGCAGACGTTGTTCCTAAACATTTCCAATGTTGACCTTTTTTTTGCCAACACCCTATACAAGAGCTAGGCCTATCGATTGGCATAATAAGAATGCCATTTTCTTTAAGACAATCCGTTAACGCAACCGGGACTTTACTCGCCATGGCGG
The DNA here is from genome assembly GCF_038155025.1 of Marinomonas sp. TI.3.20. Lineage (NCBI taxonomy): Bacteria > Pseudomonadati > Pseudomonadota > Gammaproteobacteria > Oceanospirillales > Oceanospirillaceae > Marinomonas > Marinomonas sp. TI.3.20. The sequence goes on from NZ_JBAKAS010000003.1 coordinate 25,091, forward strand.
TAATGATAACGGCATCCATGTCGATTTTATGTGGCCAACCCATCTGACCATCACCAAAATAGAACTCGACGTTTTTGATATTCATTCTATTAAGTCGGTCTTTGGCCAATTGATAGAGAGATTCTTGTCGCTCAATGGTATGAACTTTATTAAAAAAATGAGCAAGAATTGCCGTTTGATAACCAGACCCTGTTCCCACTTCCAATACCCGACCACGGCGCGCATAGTTCAATAGCCATTGCGTCATCCGCGCAACAGTCACTGGCTGACTTATAGTTTGATTTCGTCCGATAGGCAAAGGGGTAGCAGAATAAGCAAGGTGAGAAAAAGCAGGCTCAACAAATTCATGACGAGCAATACTTCCCATAAGAGCCAATAACTCTAGATGATCAATACCCTGCTCTTTAAGTTGAGCAACCATCTGTGCGGTTCTAGGCTCGGTATGTTTAACCAACCATTGCAGATCATATGGGCTCATAATGTCAAAGAAACAACCCAATCTTCCAAAGGTTTCTTGGCTTCATGACTGGTCATATCAGTATGAATTGGCGTAATAGATACATAACCTTCATCCACCGCATGAAAGTCTGTTCCAGGTGATGCGTCGTAAGGCTTTGAAAGCGCTCCAATCCAAAAGCTAGGAAGCCCTTTGGGATGCTGCGCACTAATCGCTTCTTGAGCCCGATGCCGATAACCAAGACGCGTGACCTTAATGCCTTTTAACGACTCGTAAGGTACATCAGGTACATTAATGTTTAACAGCACTCCAGGGGCTATAACTAATGAAGGAGAGTCTTGGATTAGTTGCAATATAACCTTAGCCGCCGTTTCAAAATTTGTACTTCCCACTAAAGACACTGCCAACGCAGGCCGACCAAGATGACGAGCCTCCATAGCCGCCGCGACCGTACCAGAATAGATCACGTCATCCCCTAAATTAGCACCATGGTTAATGCCTGAAACCACCATATCAACGTGACCAGCTATCACGCCAGACAATGCCAAATTAACGCAATCGGTCGGAGTACCATCTACGCGATAATGATTATCTGAGATTTTAGTGGGCTGTAATGGTCTAGTTAACGTCAACGAATTACTCGCTCCACTACGATTTCGATCTGGTGCCACCACTAAAATGTCATATTTGGTCTCTAACTGAAGGGCGAGTATGTTAATTCCCTGAGCATCAATACCATCATCATTCGCGATCAATATTCTCATGATATTTCTCTGCTGATTTGTCAATAAAATCTATCATTTCACGCAATATACTGGTCGCAAAACACCCTTTAGAAAGTGAGAACTCTACTATAAGTTGAGCTTTCTCATTTGGTATTTGAAGCAATTCCCAGGCCATATCCATTGGCATTAGTCGCGCCAAGCGACTCTCTCGAGACAAACCAAAATTAACCAAAGCCTCAACAAGCTCATTACTTTGCGACAAACTATTTTTTATTGCTTGTTCTCGCTGCGGACCCGTTCCAGCCTCCCAACCCTCACAAACTAACGGTAACACTGGGTGTAACTTACCTCTCATCGCACCAAGATGCAGAGCCGCTGTCATGTCTTTCACTCGAAATTGGTTATCTTTACCCTGATGCTGAGCAATATCTGCGTCGCAAAGTCGAGCCCACATTCCTGTTTCTACTTGATCACTCAAAGCTTCATTGAAGCACCAAGAACGAATCGCCGATAACCAAAAAGATTCCGTCTTTGAAAGCTTGTTACGACTTTGCCTTCCTTTTAGTACAAGGTTCTTGCCGTTATGCAAATTATTGCCGTTAATCCCAAAGCGCTGAGGACCGTAGTAGTTGGGCACGCCCCCCATTTTAATCAACTCAAGGCGATCTTCTAGTTCACTTAAATCGCCTTCCAACTCCCTAATTCGCAATACAAAACGGTTTGCTACATGGCTACCGGTGCGCAGTTTTTTAGAGTGACGGGATTGTTGTATCACGCGAACACTTTCAGGCTCACGAAATGCTTCCTGAATAGTAGAAAAGTCAGGCGTTTGGTTAAGTACATGAAGGCAAAACCACTGTCTTGTACAAGCATGGCGATCTTTAACGCCACTATAAGTTACCTTGTTGGGTGCAACCCCTGCGATTTGAGCCAAACGCTTAGCAAGGAAATCTGTATTAATTCCTTGTTTTTCAATAAAAACAAAACAAAACTCACCTTGTTCATCTGGCTCAAAACCCAAAACTTCTTCAACATAAAAGTCCTGTACTGTGGTTTTTAAGTCTCCAGTAATCGTTGGTTTTGACCAGGCATAGCGCCAATCGGTGTTCATTCGTTACTCACTTTATAAATTAGTGCTACCGCTTCAACAGCGATACCCTCTTTTCGCCCAGTAAAACCTAACTTTTCTGTTGTCGTTGCTTTTACATTAACCGCATCAATATCGATTGATAAATCTTCAGCGATATTTTGACGCATCGAATCGATATAAGGCCGCATTGTCGGTGCTTGAGCAATAATAGTGATATCCACATTGCCAACCAAAAAACCCAAAATTCGAATTTCTTGATAAGCTCGCTTAAGAAGTTCTCGGCTGTCAGCTCCTGAGAAAGCCGCATCGGTATCAGGGAAATGTTTGCCTATATCACCTAATGCTGCGGCGCCTAATAGGGCATCAGTTAATGCATGTAAAGCGACATCGCCATCAGAATGGGCAATTAAACCTTGGGAGTAAGGGATCTTTTCACCACCTAAAACAATATGGTCACCTTCACCGAATTTATGTACATCAAAACCATGACCGATACGAAACGGCATCATAAGAAGCCTCCCATTTTGTAATTAATTAAGTTGTGAAAATAATGCTTCTGCGATTAATAAGTCTTCCGGTAAGGTGACTTTTATATTGCTACTTTCGCCGACAACAAGATCAGGGTGCCAACCTATAAATTCCATAGCAGAACACTCATCTGTGATCTCAACACCGTGCAAGTGAGCTTTTTGCAGCGCTTCAAGTAAATCATGTGCGGGGAATTTTTGTGGCGTTTGCGCCAGCCAAATATCCTTGCGGTCTAACGTATTCTGAACATTACCTGATGGAGACTGACGTTTAATCGTATCGCGTGCGGGAATCGCTAAAATAGCGCCATGCTTACTAACGTTCGCAATAATACGGTCTAATGCATCTTGCGTTAGAAGAGGCCGAGCGGCGTCATGAACTAACACTGACTGTTGATCTATTCCATGACATTCATTGAGAAAGGCCAACCCTAACTGAACGGTTTCGCTGCGCGTTTCACCCCCGATATAAGTAGAGACTTGGGGATGATTTATCCATTTTGATTCTTGCCAGTAAGCATCATTTAAGCCTAAACCAACAAGAATACCGGCAACCATAGGATGGTTTACAAAAATGGAAATAGTACGATCTAGAATAGACTGTCCAGCCAAAGGGAGGTATTGCTTAGGAAAGCCCGCCTTCATACGCTGGCCAACCCCTGCAGCAGGAATAATAATCCAATGTGGTTCTGTCATTTTCCAACTATCCGATAAAATACTTCACCATCTTTAATATATTGAAGCTCGGTTCGAATATGCTCTTCAACAGCCTCTTCACCCTGCCGGAGATCATCAACCTGAGCCCTTAATGCTTGATTACGGTGTTTAAGTCGAAGGTTCACACTTTCTTGATATTCAATCTGTTTAGCTAATTCCTCTTGGCGCTTTATCCCTTGATCACCATAATATAGATGATATCCCTGATAACAAATGACACAAGCAAACAGAAAAAACATCGATCGCAGCATAACGCCCTCTATCTATTAACGACTCCCTATTATTAAAGGAAATCGACTAAAAAAGTATAAAAAAAGGGAGAACAATGTTCTCCCTTTTTAGATCAGGGCAAATTATGCCTGACCTTTGATCTCAGAAAGACCTTTGTATGGTGCTTTTCCACCTAATTGCTCTTCAATACGTAGCAATTGGTTGTACTTAGCGACACGGTCAGAACGACATAATGAACCAGTTTTAATTTGTCCAGCCGCTGTACCAACCGCAAGATCTGCAATTGTTGCGTCTTCTGTTTCGCCAGAGCGATGAGAAATAACAACGGTAAAACCAGCATCTTTAGCCATTTTAATGGCCGCTAATGTTTCAGTTAAAGAACCAATTTGGTTAAACTTGATTAAGATCGAGTTAGCGATACCGTTGTCGATACCACGCTTAAGAATCTTAGTATTGGTTACAAACAGATCATCACCAACTAATTGGATTTTATCACCCATCAATTTAGTTTGATGTGCAAAGCCATCCCAATCAGACTCATCAAGACCATCTTCAATCGAAACGATTGGATATTGCTTAGTAAGATCTTGTAGGAAAACGTTAAACTCTTCAGAAGTGAATTTTTTACCTTCACCTTTAAGGTCATAGATATTGGCTTCTTTATCGTAAAACTCAGAGGCTGCACAATCCATTGCTAACGTAATATCTTTACCTAGATCATAGCCCGCTGCTGCAACAGCTTCTTTAATTACAGCCAATGCTTCAGCGTTAGACGAAAGGTTTGGCGCAAAACCACCTTCATCACCCACTGCTGTACTTAGACCACGATCACTCAATACTTTTTTCAGAGCATGGAAGATTTCAGCGCCGTAACGTAATGCTTCACGGAAATTTGGTGCACCAACTGGCTGAATCATAAACTCTTGGATATCAACGTTGTTATCAGCGTGCTCACCACCATTGATGATGTTCATCATAGGCACAGGCATAGAATAAACACCTGGCGTACCATTCAAATCAGCAATGTGTTGGTAAAGAGGTACCTTTTTAGAAATTGCCGCCGCTTTAGCTGCTGCCAAAGAAACCGCTAAAATGGCATTCGCCCCAAAAGTAGATTTATTCTCAGTACCATCTAAGTCGATCATCACCTGATCAAGCTCTTTTTGATCTAGTGCGCTTTTCCCTATCAAGGCATCACGAATTGGACCATTTACTGCTGCAACTGCTTTTAGAACACCCTTACCTAAATAACGACTTTTATCGCCATCACGTAATTCTAAAGCTTCTCGAGAACCGGTAGAGGCACCAGAAGGTGCACACGCTGAACCCACTGCACCATCAGCCAAAATAACATCAGCTTCAACAGTAGGATTACCACGAGAATCTAAAACTTCTCTGGCTTTAATATCAACGATCTGACTCATAAAAAACCTCTTAAAATAAATAAAAAATTACAAACAATCTATTTGCTAACCGTTATTTTTCTTTGCCAGCATATTTCAATGCCGCATGGACAAAGGCACTAAATAGCCCATGTCCATATCTAGGCGTAGAAGTAAATTCAGGATGGAACTGACAAGCAACAAACCAAGGATGATCCGCAATTTCAACCATCTCAACCAAGGAGTTATCTGCCGAGCGACCTGAAATGGTCAAACCCGCTTTTTCAAGCGCTGACACATAGAAATTATTTACTTCGTAACGATGACGATGGCGCTCTTCAATGACGTCTTTCCCGTAGGCCTCAAATGCTTTTGTGCCTTGCGTTAAATTACAGTCTTGGGCGCCTAAACGCATTGTTCCACCTAGATCGGATTCCTCTGACCGGATTTCTTTGGAACCCTCTGCATTAGTCCATTCAGTAATCAGACCAACGACTGGGTTCTCTGCTTTAAGATTAAATTCTGTACTGTGTGCACCAGATAAGTTTGCTACATTTCGAGCAAATTCAATAACTGCTACTTGCATACCTAAACAGATACCCAAGTATGGCACCTTGTTTTCACGAGCATATTGAGCAGTGGTAATTTTGCCCTCTACACCACGTTCACCAAAACCACCAGGAACAAGAATAGCATCCATTCCTTTAAGCTGGTCTGTTCCGTTCTCTTCAATACTCTCAGAGTCAATATAATGCAATTTCACTTTTGTTCGAGCATGAATACCCGCATGATCCATGGCTTCGATGAGTGATTTATAAGCATCCAATAATTCCATGTACTTACCGACCATGGCAATATTAACTTGCTTCTCAGGGTTAAGTTTTGCCTGAGTTACTTTGTTCCAAATACTCAAATCTGGGATATCACAATCAAGACCAAAACGCTCTACAATCAAGTTATCCAGACCCTGATCATTTAACATTTGAGGAATACGGTAAATAGTGTCTGCATCTGGAAGAGAAATAACTGCGCGTTCTTCCACGTTAGTAAACAAAGAAATTTTCTTACGTTCAGGCGCTTCAATAGGAACTTCGGAGCGACAAACAAGAATATCTGGCTGAATGCCAATGGAACGCAATTCTTTGACTGAATGCTGTGTCGGTTTGGTTTTTGTTTCACCCGCTGTACGGATGTAAGGGACCAAGGTCAAATGCATAAACAACGCGCGATGAGAACCGACTTCAACTTTCATCTGACGAACGGCTTCTAGGAAAGGCTGTGACTCAATATCACCAACGGTACCGCCAATTTCTACTAAAGCGATATCGGCACCTTGTGCACCGGCAATAACACGTCGTTTGATTTCATCTGTGATGTGGGGAATAACTTGAACAGTACCACCAAGGTACTCGCCACGGCGCTCTTTCTTCAAAACGTGTTGATAAACACGCCCTGTCGTAAAGTTATTACGCTTGCCCATTTTAGTGGAGATAAAACGTTCATAGTGACCTAGATCTAGATCCGTTTCCGCACCATCTTCGGTAACGTAAACTTCACCGTGCTGGAAAGGACTCATGGTACCAGGATCCACATTGATGTATGGATCCAATTTTAGCATGGTGACTTTTAGCCCACGTGATTCGAGTATCGCGGCTAAAGAAGCAGCAGTTAGACCTTTACCAAGTGATGAAACTACGCCGCCTGTGACGAAAATATATCGTGTCGCCATGAGTGTTTAACCCGCCTTAAAAAATGAGAAAATTAGATTTGATGGTGCAGATAAATACACCTTCAGGACGGGAGAAAATAATAACATTGGAAGACGTTTCACTCAATGTAAAACACCCCATTTTGCATCAAAGTAAGTAAAAGGCCGCTCTAATAATTGAAAAGACATAGCAAAAAAAAGAATGTAGGGATCTCTCTTTACAGTCGATGTTTTATACAACACCAGTAACCTCGGGATAACGCTCTTCGTTTCTCGTCTAAAAAAGGCGCAAATCAAAGGTCTAATAATCATTTCATCCAATAGAGACGCATACCCTCTACTTAAAACGACTGGAAAAATTGATTCTGTGTGCAATCAAATAAGAGATGGCTAACTGCTTGAGCTATGACAATGTCATTTTCTTGCTTTCTTGTTAAAAATTACCTACGCAATGAAGACGAACATAAAACGTCGTTCAGTCTACACTTAAGGTAGCGATATACAGCGACCTTAAGAAAGAGCAATGATATTTTATAGGAGCACAACATGATCCCAGATAAACTACATAACTTATATGCGTACTCTAGCGATGTAGAGCAAGCAATAAAAAAAATGGAAAGCATGTTAGTTAAACCTAATCGCTCAATAATTGGTTTAAGTGGCGGACCAGGATCAGGAAAAAGCACTCTTGCTAGATACCTCTACACAAGAATGAAAGAACTATATCCCAACCAAGTAGCTTGCCTTTCCATGGATGGCTTTCACCTAACCAAACAAGCCCTTGCGGAACTACCTAATGCAGAGGAGGCTTTTTCAAGGCGTGGTGCACCATGGACGTTTGATACCGAGAGGTTCATTCAAAAAACAAGAAGCTTAAAAGATATCTATCTTCAACAAGACGTACTTTGGCCAAGCTTTGATCATCGTTTAGGTGACCCAATTGAGAATGATATTATCATCTCGAAAGACACTAAAATAATACTAATTGAAGGGCTTTATCTTCTTCACAAAGACGATGGCTGGCAAGAATCTGCCGGTTTGATGGATCAACATTGGTTTCTTGATACGCCATTAGAACTTGCTTTCGAACGACTTGCTCAAAGACATATGCAGGCATTTGGCTGCACTCGAGATCAAGCCATGAGCAGAATTCAAAACAGCGACTGCATCAACGCCAAAACTGTTTTTGCCTGCAAATCTAACGCTGATTGGCATTTGACTATATAACCAATGAATTTAGGGAAGAGAATTAAAGCAGACAAGCCAAAATCAGTTTGGCTCTTCTGCCATTACTTCCGCACTTCGCTGTAAAGACAAGTTCACTCTTTGAAACATCCCCTGAATCATATCAGTTTGAGAGGTTTTACCTACTTTTCTAATCAGTTCATGATTCAATATTACACAGGCATTGTTAAAGCCTTCATCAAATTGACCTTTTGTTGCCATCATAAAAGCCTTTGCTAGTGCGCTTTGCCACTCGTCAACAGCCCTTAAATCAGCCCCCACAATGCTTTCACAAAGTGAATGCAAGCGAATAGAAACATGCCCCAAATTTAGCCCAGTCAAACCTAAATCGGTTACTACTCGAGTCTTTGAGCGCTGATCGTAATTAATCAAACGCAGTAAGCGGTCTTCCATTCTTCGGTTAAACCAAGCTTCTGCGTTCTCTCTATTCTTAAGTCCAGCTAAGTCTTCTGTTGTCGCTTTAAAAAGGCGACGAATCAGCAACTGATTACTCGGCCCTTCTATAAGCTGAAACAACCAATACAAAATAATCACACCAACAAAAATCGCCATGGCTGCACTTAATGTGTAATCCACAGAAAAAGCCAGAGACATATCCATGCTAGGCCGAACTAGAATCGTAAAGGGAATACAAAAACCCAATCCGTAAGGAAGTGTTTCTCGTTTTGATAAGGCTAGCAAACCTATAAAATAAGGACCCGCAAGCACCAATAACAATAACACTAGCTGTCCCGAACTTTGTGCTAGCAAATTAAGCGCGTAAAAAATAGCCACAGGAACAGCAACCAACACACCAATTAGCATACGACGCAGTACAACGCTCAAAATCATCAGAGGCAAACGAGCCAGCATAATTGAAAAAATAACAGGTAAGATCATAATCATTAAAGCGGCAGGTGAACCAGTATTAAGCCATAAAAAGGCCCCTATTAAAAAATACAAACTGGTTCTAAGACCCGTTACCAAACCCACAAGCGGATCACGATGTGAGTGCATACTCGGCGCTTTTAACAAAGTACTATCACGCTCTTCAAGCGCACGAAATGCGCGCAACAGAATCGCCAAATCCGCCGTTAACTCTAAGCCTGTTTTTAGCATTCTTATTTCAAAGGGGTGATTGCTACCTTCAGGTGGGCGCACCTCTGAAATATTTTTTCTCAGAAGCCTTACTTGCTCATAGCTGTCATTAAAATCATCTGCTTCTGCAATTTTCGAAAAAGCCTTTCTGAATTGATCTAAAAGCTCCGTAATCGCAGGCGTCATCATTTCTGTATGGCGCCGTTGCAGACGACCAAAAATCTGAATCACAGCCAAAAGAGACAATACTTTATGACATATTTGATTGGCAGCACGAGATCGCCCAGGCCCTTCTGGCCCTTCGTATGCCACTGCACTTGAGTCATCGCTAACCAAACTGAGTGTTTGCATAATAGCATCTATGTGCTGATGACGATTTTCATGAGAGCCTGATGGGTCTAATTCGGCAACAAGGTAATTCAACGTTTGATTGATAACTGAGCGAGATTGAATTTGTAGTCCATCTTTAACCTTCACTGGCCAAAAAAGATGGCTGACAATACCGGCACAAATGGCGCCAATAATCATTTCACTTACCCTAGCTTGCGCCACTGCAAACACAGCTTGGCTGTCTGCCGTCGAAGGGGATACCATGACAAGTAAAACAACAATTTCAGCGGTCACACCCGCCATAGCAAAGCCATAGATAAAGTTTGTTTGTCTCACCATCGCTGACAAAGCAGAATTTAAACCAAGCCACAAAGTCACAATACCAACGGCCAAATAAGGGTAATAGATAAATTGACTTAATATCAAAATACCCACTAAACCACCCACAAGCGTACCAGTAATTTGAAAAATAGCTTTTTCAATAACCAAACCGCTTTCAGGGCGCATTTGTAAAAATACAGCAGAAATCAACGCCCAATAAGGCCGATCAAGGTTTAAGAACATAGATAAGGTTAATGCCATGGACATAGCAATAACGCCTTTTAGCGCAAAAATAACAGAGCGCCGTTCAGGCATAAGCAGGGTTTGAAAAACAATACCCACGCCTCTCTCCTATCGTTCAGTAAGATGAATAGAAGCGGTCATACCGGCGCTAAGTCGAACACCACTGGGGAGTGGATCGAGTTTTATATCAACTGGAATGCGTTGTGCCAAACGAACCCAGTTAAAGGTCTGTTGAACTTGAGGAAGCAACTGATTATTACTTTGCGTATTGGTATTAGCAATGGCGCGCCCAATACTCACCACATGCCCTGTAATGGCCTTACCACCACTCATTAGAGTGATCTTCGCTTTCTGCCCAAGGTGAATCAAGGGTATTTTGGTTTCTTCGAAATACCCTGTCACATAAAATGAGTCCGCTTTCACTATCGCCAACACGGAAGAACCTCGGCTAACATAATTGCCTTGGCGTAAATTCAAATTAATAATATCGCCCGCCTCTGGCGCATAGACTTCAGTTCTCTGTAAATTGATTTTGGCTGTCTCAAGCTCAGCTTGAGCCAACTTATAATTTGCCTCTGCGACTTTGGTATTGATTCGAGCGGTTTCTAAATCTTCTTGGCTAATGGCGTTATTCTCGGTTAATTGTCGACGTCGTTCGTATTTATGCTTTGCAAGCTCCCACATATACTTTTCATTCTCAGCGCTGGCCTCACTTTCAGCTAACGCAGCTTGATAACGCTTTTGATCGACTCTAAATAGCAACTGACCTTTTTTGACCGGTTGATCATTATTAACATTAAGCTCCGTTGCCCAACCAGATACATCTGGCGCAATGGTAATAACATCAGCACGAACACGTCCATCTTGAGTCCATGGCGAATTCATATAATCATTCCACACCCAAGCCCCTGCCAATACAGCCGCAAGCACAAACAACAAAGTCACAAGAATACGTAAAAACTTCACCATAAGATTTATCTTCCACCAAATAAATAGACAGTTGCTGCTAGATAACAAAAAAACAATGACACTTCAAACCATGCCACTTTCCATATTCGCTCACGCAAATGAAGCTTATGCAAAATAAAACGAGTACCCGCCACCATCAAAAAGGCGATTGGAAACAAAATAACAAGCGGGCTAAACTCTAACCCACCAAAAGAGACGGCTTGAAGCATAATAATTCTAGTCTTATGTTGCCTAATGGGATTGTGCGATAAAACGTTAGATCAATATTAGAGCCTTAATGATCATTAAACCAAATGATTGTGCAGCTAAGTGCTAAACAAAAAAGAGAAATTAATACAACGCCAAGTTGGCGTTGTTTACCCAGCGAATGCGATCAAGTTCTCAAAGGCAACTCGACAGTAAAGCTCATAACTATTCTTCTCAACATAGCCGATATGAGGTGTTGCCAAAACATTAGGCAATAAAAGCAAAGGGTCTGACTCAGCAACAATTGGTTCTTGCTCAAAAACATCAATCGCAGCAAAACCAGGATGCCCAGAGCGCAAAGCACTTACCAGAGCATTCTGCTCCACCAGCTCTGCCCGACTAATATTAACCAGCAGAGCATCACTTTTCATTCTGCTAAGGTCTTCTCGTGTAACAGCCCCTTTGGTACTGTCATTTAGTCTTAAATGCAAAGATAGTACATCACTCTGTGAGAAAAATACTGCCTTAGATTCTGCCGCCATATAGCCCGCTTCTAACGCTTTTTGACGAGATGAGACGCTACCCCACACTAAAACCTTCATCCCAAAAGCGGTTGCGTATTTAGCCACTCGCTGGCCTATCTTACCAAAGCCCCAAACACCGAAGACCAATCCATCCAATGTACGCCCTAATCCTAGCGAATCGGATGATTGCCATTGGCCCGATTTCAGATGGCTGGCATAAGGAACAATATGACGAGAAGCTGCCATGATTAATGCCCAGCAAAGCTCAGAAGGCGCCACTGGGGAGCCAATGCCTTCAAGCACAGTAACACCATGACGCTGACAAGCTTTGGCATCAAGGTGATTGCTTATCTTTCCCGTTTGGCTAATCACTTTCAATTGTGGCAAGGCGCTTAGAAACGCTTCATCTACCGTCGTTCTTTCACGAATAAGAACCACAGCATCCATATTCTGTAATGCATTACACTTTTCTTCTGGCGTTAATATGTCACTAATAATCGTGACGTCATGTGCCTTCAATAAAGACATGCACTCAAGATTTTTTATGACATTTTGATAATCATCTAAGATCGCAATTTTCATATTTATCTCACCGCTAGACTTATTAATCACATAAAGGGAAAGGCAATGTTTCGTTTAAAAACCAGCTAAATTTGATGCTTTGATAGTTAGGGTGGCGCCATAATGAGCCTATCGCAACTAATTCGTCCTCCAAATAAAGATACGGTAAATGCTCTCGCCACCAACTAGGTACTTTCTGGTCATTGAACCACTTCTTCAGCTTACGAGTGTGTCCATTTTGCATCAAAATCGACACACCTTGAGGCCGTTCTCGCAAAGAGAAATGACCGTCACTTTCAACCAACACCTGATCAAAATCACGCTCAAAAATTTGCCCTAAAGCTAGTAACCCCAATGTCACTTCTTTATCTTTTGGCAGCACATAAATAGCGCCTTGATGGCGCATAATACGTCCAGAAGAAAATTTAAATTCAGGTTGTTTATCTAGGTCACTAAACACCATGAAATCCAAACTTTCCAATTGAGCATGGGATAACGAGACACCTCTTTCTTGTAAGAAATGGCGGAGCCAGAATAAGCGTTTATCCGAGGAAAGAGTACGGAAATTCGACAAAATTAAGCCACCGGCTGGACTACACCAATCCAATAATTGCTTAGCCGCAAAATCAGCCAGCATAGAGTAATCTGTGGCAAGACGTTGCGCCGTAGAAGCAATACTATGTTCCATCTGAGGGAACCGCGTTTCCAATGTAGGTATTATCCGATGACGCAAAAAGTTTCGAGTGAACTTTTCATTTCCATTAGACTCATCTTCTATCCAATGAAGTCCATGCTTTTTTGCATACGCGGTAATAGTATCTTTGGATGTATCTAATAAAGGGCGGATAAGTAGAGCCGACCCTAAATCACGCTCTTGAGGAATACCCGCCAATCCTTTTCCGCCAGTGCCCCGTAATAAACGAAATAAAACCGTTTCGGCTTGATCACCAGAATGATGAGCCATAAGCAAAACATCTTGCGGAGCTAATACCTCTTCAAAAGCACGATAACGAGCCTTGCGCGCCGCATCTTCAATCGAGGCTTGAGATGCTAATAAGACTCTACGAGCGACAAAGCGAACACCTAAATCCTGACAAACAGAGTCACAATGGGTTAGCCAATCGTCTGCATTCATGCTCAATCCATGATGAACATGAATGGCTGCCAATCTACTTTTTTGTTCAGGAGATAAAACACGCGTCAAGGCGTGGAGTAAAACATGAGAGTCAACCCCTCCGCTAAAACCAATCCAAACGACACCAGCACGACTAAACAGTCGTTCAACCCACTCTGGATTAAAGCTCAACGAGTTACTGGATGATAAAGGAGATACAGAAAAATAAAGGCTCATGATTAAAGTGAAAAGCTACTCTCGTCAATATATAAGCTAATAATATACAGCACTAACTCTCTCTATAAACGAAAAAAGCCCCCTAATATTAGGAGGCTTTCAGAAACGCTAGTGAAACTACAAACCGTAAGACATCAGACGATTATAACGACGAGCCAAAAGCTCTTCTTCGGTTAAATCATCCATACGACTCAATGCAGCCAGTAAATTTTCTTTTAGACTGTGTGCAATTTGTTCATGAGCAATATGCGCACCACCCATTGGCTCTTCAATAATGGTATCAACAAGACCAAGTTCTTTAAGTCGTTGAGCAGTAATCCCCATTGCTTTAGCGGCATCTGACGCGCGCTCAGCACTCTTCCATAGTATAGAAGCACAGCCTTCTGGAGAAATAACAGAGTAAGTTCCATATTGAAGCATCATTAATTCATCGCATACACCAATGGCTAACGCACCACCAGAACCACCTTCACCAATAACGGTAGAGATGATTGGCGTTTTAAGACGAGACATAGCGGCAAGGTTAAAGGCAATTGCTTCACTCTGTCCACGCTCTTCTGCGCCAATGCCTGGATAAGCCCCAGGTGTGTCGATTAGAGTAATAATTGGTAATTTAAAACGCTCAGCGGTTTCCATCAGGCGTAATGCCTTACGGTAACCCTCTGGACGCGGCATACCAAAATTACGAAGTACTTTTTCTTTTACTTCACGGCCTTTTTGATGACCAATAATCATCACTGGACGACCTTCTAATCGAGCTATCCCGCCAACAATGGCGCGATCATCTGCATAATGACGGTCACCGTGCATCTCTTCGAAATCTGTAAAGGCGTGCTTGATATAATCAAGGGTATAAGGGCGTTTTGGGTGGCGTGCTAATTGTGACACCTCCCAAGCACCTAGATTACTAAAAAGACTTTTTATAAGCGCTAATTTCTTGTCTTCTAGACGACTGATCTCATCGCTAATGTTGAGTTCATTGTCGTTGCCTACTAGACGCAATTCTTCTATTTTTTGTTCGAGTACAGCAATCGGCTGTTCGAATGGTAGATAATCTAAATTCATGTTTAATTACACTGCTATTTGGTTGCCATCAAATACAAGGCAAAATACATTTTGCCATCTGCTCTGTCGACGCCGCTTCTCGCAACGCTATTTTGTACAAACTATAAAATGAGGCTAAGTATACACTAGCTGAACATTTTGTTTACCGTATTGTTTCTGAAGTTCATGAATTAATTCGTCATTAGGTAAAATTTTCCAATTTGACCCTAGTCGAATATCACCATGAGCTTGGTCTGTATCAAACCCAATAACTACATCACATCCGTTCCCTCGAAATGGTTCCATGTATTTTGCCAATTGCTGGATGGCCTTGGCAGTCACCGTTTCTTCACTCCATGTTATACGCAATGCTTCTACATATCGAACTCGTGCTTGTGGTATATCGAAAATATTACGAGCGATGACTTTTTGGCCACCTCGGAACTCATCAATATTTATCTCCCCTTCAACCACCACGACTTCATCTTTTACAATGACGCCTTTTAAGGCTTCGTAGCTATCGGGAAACACAGTCACTTCTATTCGTGCCGAACGATCATCCAACGTCACAAAGGCGATATTGCCACCTTTTTTACTTTTGGTAATTCGTAAATCCACGATTAACCCTGCCATCACCTGGGTGTCACCACGTTTTGGTTGCAAATCAACGATACGAGAACGCGCGAAACGACGAATTTCTTTTTCATATTCATCGATCGGATGACCCGTAACATAAAGACCTAATGTGTCTTTTTCACCATCCAGACGCTGACGCCCAGACCACTCATGTTGAATACCGATTTCATCGTAAGCATTCTCTGTTGGTTCATCAACCGCGATACCAAACAAATCCATCATACCCGCATCTTTACTTTTTGCGGATTGATCTGCTCTTTTCAAGGCCCCATCAATCGATGCAAACAAGGTTGCTCGATTTGGTCCTATGGTATCAAATGCTCCGGAACGCACTAGCGCCTCCATTACACGCTTATTAACTTTGCGCCCCACTCGCTGACAGAAGTCAAAAATATGCTCAAACGGTCCCTCTTTTCGCGCTTCAACAATTGCTTCAATTGGACCTTCGCCAACGCCTTTTATAGCGCCTAGACCGTAGACAATTTCACCGGCAGGTGTCACGGTAAACTTATAAACAGACATATTTACGTTAGGCAATTCTAACGGTAGTTTCATCGAGCGACATTCTTCGATAAAAATAACGATCTTATCTGTATTCTGCATATCCGCCGATAATACAGCCGCCATAAATGGGGCTGGATAATGTCTTTTTAACCAAGCTGTTTGATAAGACACCAAGGCATACGCTGCCGAGTGAGATTTGTTAAATCCATAGCCGGCAAATTTTTCCATCAAGTCAAAGATGTTACCGGATAATTCTTTGCTAACATTGTTTTTGAACGCGCCTTCCATAAAGATTAAGCGCTGCTCGGCCATAACTTCGGCTTTCTTCTTACCCATCGCTCGACGCAATAAATCGGCGCCACCTAACGAGAATTTCGCCAGCACCTGAGCAATTTGCATAACCTGCTCTTGGTACAAAATAATACCGTACGTTGGCTCCAGAACAGGAACCAGATCTTCATGTTGGTAATCAGGATGCGGGAAAGCCAATTCGGCTCGACCATGCTTACGGTTGATGAAATCGTCCACCATGCCAGAACCCAAAGGTCCCGGACGGAACAAGGCCACTAAGGCGATAATATCCTCAAAACGTGAGGGCAATAACTTCTTGATCAACTCTTTCATACCACGGGATTCCAGCTGGAATACCGCTGTCGTTTCCGCTCGCTGCAACATGTCGTAAACGGATTTTTCTTCCAAATCGATCAAGGCAATATCAAGTGGCGGCTTGCCTGCCAACTCATGGATCTGGTTAATGTTCTTAACCGCCCAATCCACTACCGTCAGCGTTTTCAACCCTAAAAAGTCGAACTTAACCAAGCCCGCTTCTTCTACATCGTTTTTATCGTATTGAGTCACCAAACCTGAGCCATCTTCTTCACAATACAAGGGTGAAAAATCGGTTAGTTTAGTTGGCGCGATTACTACACCACCAGCGTGCTTACCAAAGTTACGCACGACGCCTTCAAGAGAAAACGCCATTTCCATAATTTCGGCAGCATCCTCGTCTCCGGCTAAAAATTCAGGTAAAGCAGGTTCTTCCTCTAACGCTTTTTTAAGCGTCATGCCAATTTCAAAAGGAATCAGTTTAGACAGTTTATCACCTAAACTATAAGGCTTACCTTGCACCCGTGCGACATCACGCACCACCGCTTTGGCCGCCATCGCACCAAACGTAATAATCTGAGAAACCGCATCACGCCCATAGGTTCGAGACACATAATCGATTACCTTATCTCGGTTTTCCATACAAAAGTCGATATCGAAATCCGGCATAGAAACACGTTCAGGGTTCAAGAAACGCTCAAATAGTAAGTCGTATTCAAGAGGGTCCAAATCGGTAATTTTAAGCGCATAAGCAACTAAGGAACCCGCACCAGAACCTCGTCCTGGGCCGACTGGAATATCGTTATCTTTCGCCCATTGGATAAAGTCCATTACGATCAAAAAGTAACCGGGAAATCCCATTTGATTAATGATGTGCAGCTCAAAATCAAGTCGATCCCAGTATTCTTGTCGGCGTTTTTCAATACGCTCACCATACTTATTAACCAAAAAATTAAAGCGATCTTTCAGCCCGTCATAGGAGAGGTTTTTGAAGAACTCATCCATCGTTAGGCCATCAGGAACAGGAAAGTCCGGTAAGAAGTACTTACCAAGCAATACATCGACACTGCAACGTTTGGCAATTTCTACGGTATTCTCTAGCGCCTCTGGAATGTCCTCAAACAAGGCTTCCATTTCTTCTGCGGTTTTAAAATATTGCTCTTCAGAATACCGACGCTTACGACGCGGGTCATCTAAGGTAACGCCATCATGAATACAGACTCGCGCTTCATGAGCTTCAAAGTCTCCACGCTTTAGAAAACGCACATCATTGGTCGCGACAACAGGACACCCTAGTTCGGAAGCAATTGGAATAACGCCATGAATAAAACGCTCTTCCCCTGGTCGGCTTGTTCTCTGAAGCTCAACATAAAAACGATTAGGAAAAACCGACATCCAATAAGCTAATTGCTGTTTCGCTTCATCAGGATGGCCTTTTTCTAGCAAGAGGCCGACATCACCTTGCCGAGCTCCTGAAAGCGCAATAACATCTTCACTGTGTTCTTCAACCCATTGACGCTTAATAATTGGACGACCATCAACTTGCCCCAGTTGATAACCTTTAGAAATCACCTTAATGATATTTTTATAGCCTTCATTTGACATAGCCAACAAAGTCAAACGAGAACGTTCTTCAACAACCTCGTTTGCTTCTAGCATCACATCAGCGCCACAAATAGGCTTAATCCCTTTATCCATTGCGCCTTTATAAAAACGCACAAAACCACACAAATTATTTTCGTCGGTCATGGCTACAGCAGGCATCGAAAGGCTTTCAGTTGTATTTAATAAGCCTTTAACTTTCACTAATCCATCGACTAAAGAAAATTCTGTATGAACCCGTAAATGGATAAACGATGTAGACAAAATATTATCCTTCTAAAATTTTCTTCACAGGGCCGAAACTGCGCCTGTGGATAGGGGTAACGCCAAGCTCTTTTAGCGCGGCAAGATGCTGCACCGTAGGATAGCCTTTATGCTTTTCAAGGCCATAACCTGGATAGACTGCAGCCATTTTTACAATTTCATGATCTCTCGTCACTTTTGCCAAAATAGACGCTGCTGAGATCGCGGCATGACGAGCATCGCCTTTTACAACCGCTTCAGCAGGACAAATCAAATCTTTAGGCACGCGATTTCCATCAATCAATGCATGCTCAGCTGGTACTGACAATTGATTCACAGCGCGACTCATCGCCAACATACTGGCATGGAGAATATTTAACTGCTCAATTTCTTCTACGCTGGCACTAGCGATGGCGTAAGCAAGGGCTTTTTCTTTAATTTCAATAAATAGTGCTTCACGCTTCTTTTCCGATAATTTTTTAGAATCTGCCAAGCCTTTAATAGGCTGCTTAGGATCTAAAATAACCGCAGCAGCAACCACACTGCCAGCTAACGGGCCTCGTCCTGCTTCATCTGCCCCAGCAATAAGATCACCAAAGTAGAGAGTACTTACAAAGGGTTCCATCAATTCAATTTCCCTTCGACAAGATCCACCACTGCTTGAGCGGCCGTTTCACCCGCATTTTTACGCAGCATCAGATGCAGCTCTTTATAGTGCTTTTGAATATTCTGGTCGCCGAGAAATGACTGCCAAGTTTGCAGTAAACGACGGCTTAAATTATCGGAGGTGGCTTGATCCTGAATAAGCTCTGGCACTAACGCATCATTGGCTAACAAATTGGGCAGTGATACATAGGGAACTTTTAGCATTCTTGACATAATGGCGTAAGTTAACGCACTAAATCGATAAGCCACTACCATCGGGCGCTTAACCAGCATCGCCTCTAGAGCGGCGGTTCCAGACGCCAATAAAATAGCATCACTTGCCGCCATGACAATACGTGACTGACCATCAACCACAACAGCCTCGGTATTGGCTTCATGAAGCAAGGCCTCAATCTGCTGCCTACGCTCTTGATTCGCCGCCGGTATTAAAAAAGTAGCATTAGGCTGTTGTTGTTTTATGAGTTTCATTGTTTCAATAAATAATGGGGCTAACTTACCCACTTCACCAGCCCTTGAGCCTGGCAATATAGCAAACACTGGCCCATTCAATTCAGGAAGATGTAACTGAACTCTCGCTTCTTGAGCGTTGCTTTCAAGGGGGATGTCATCAGCCAAGGTATGACCGACACACACAACTGGAATCTTATGTTCATGATAAATTGGCAGTTCAAATGGGAACAGCGCCAACATCAGATCTACAGATTTTTTAATTTTGAAAATACGTTTTTGACGCCAAGCCCAAACAGAAGGACTAACGTAATGAACTGTTTTGATTCCTGACTCTTTTAGTTTTTTTTCTAGAGGGATATTAAAATCTGGAGAGTCTATTCCGATAAATGCCGTTGGTGGGTTTTTAAGGCAAGCCTGATACAGTTGTTTACGTATTCCTAAAAGCTCACGCAGCCGCCCCAACACCTCAACCAATCCCATCACAGAAAGTCGGTCCATAGGCACAATACTTTTCAAGCCTTGAGCTTGCATCAATGGCCCACCAATACCTTCAAAGGTCGCTTCTGGTTGCAAAATTTTAAGATGCGCAATCAGACTAGCACCAAGAATGTCGCCTGATGCCTCTCCCGCTACTATTACATACCGCGTCAACGCCATTCAATTTCTTCCATATAAATAATAAAAACCCCGAATGAATCCGGGGTTTTCTTTCACAATATCTAGCAAGCAATGTTTAACGAACAATGCCGCGCTTAGAGCGCCGGATAGACAAAACAAAGTCAATTACTTCTGGAATGTCATAGATAGCATCATTTTCAAGCTCCTTTAACGCATATTCTAAAGTCATTCCCTTTAGATATACCGTTTTGTATGCCTTACGAAGCGCTTTAATAACAGCTAAGGGAACGCCTCTACGACGCATTCCTTCGAAATTCATTCCATGCGCTTTAGCTGGACTACCAGAGACCATCATAAACTGTGGAACATCTTTCGCTACCATCGAACCCATACCACACATACTGTATGAGTTTACTTGGCAGAACTGGTGAATTCCGGTGTAACCACCCAATATAACAAAATCTCCCACTGTTACATGACCCGCTAAGGCAGCGTAATTTGCGAAGATATTGTTATTGCCAACGACACAGTCGTGACCGGTATGGGTACTTGCCATAAACAAGTTATGATCACCAATCTGAGTTATACCATTATCTTGTATCGTGCCACGATGAATCGTCGCATTCTCACGGATAATATTATAATCCCCTATGATGAGCTTTGTTGGTTCACCTTTATACTTTTTGTCTTGATTTGCCTCACCAACTGAAGCAAATTGATAAATTTCATTATGGCTACCAATGGTCGTATGACCATTAATAACCACATGAGATTTAATAACGCTACCCGCGCCAATCTTTACATTCGGCCCAATAACAGAAAAAGGTCCCACTTCAACGCTGGAATCCAGTTCTGCTTTTGGGTCAACTAAAGCTGTAGGGTGTATCGTCACTATACCTTCCTGTCTGCACACATGATTGTTGCTGAACATGCAAGCTCGCCATCAACGGTTGCTCTACACTCGAATTTCCAGATACCACGTTTCTCGGTGATAATCTTAGCTTCTAATTGTAGTCTATCACCAGGCACAACGGGACGTTTAAATCGCGCTTTATCAGCACCAACAAAGTAATAAATAGAACCATCTTCTGGGGTTTTACCCATGGTTTTAAAACCAAGCACACCTGCAGCCTGTGCCATTGCTTCAATAATCAGAACACCTGGCATAACTGGATAGTTAGGAAAATGTCCGGTGAAGAAGGGTTCATTCACTGTTACGTTTTTATAAGCGACAATAGAATCATTTAGATTAATCTCAATAACTCGATCTACTAGTAAAAATGGGTACCTATGGGGTAAGTATTTACGGATTTCATTTACGTCCATAATCATTTAGCATCAACCTTCTGTTAAAAGCTTATTAACTTGCTGTTCCAGTTTTGAGATTTGTTTTGCCATATCATCGATTCTTCTTAGTCTTGCCGCCGAACGTCGCCATTTATCCGTTGGCTCTAATCCTGTTCCAGAGGAATACGATCCCTCCTTAAGAATTGACTTACTTACCAAACTCATTGCTGTTATATGTACACAGTCTGCTATTTTTAAATGGCCAACTATGCCAACGCCTCCTGCAATAGTACAGAAAGAGCCTATTTTAGTGCTGCCAGCAATCGCCGCACAGCCTGCAATTGCGGTATTATCCCCAATTACAACGTTATGAGCAATTTGAACCTGGTTATCGATTTTAACACCATCACCGATTTTTGTATTCTCAATAGCACCACGGTCAATGGTGGTGTTTGCACCAATTTCTACTCGATTGCCGATTTCCACAGAACCAAGTTGATTGATTTTTTCCCATCCCTTTTTCGTCGGCGCAAAGCCAAAGCCATCAGCGCCAATTACTACACCACTATGAATAATACAATCCGTACCAATTGAAACATCATGATAGAGGGTTACATTAGGATAGATATGGCATTTTCTTCCAATTCGAACACCACGGCCAATAACGCATCCTGCTCCAATCACACAGCCATCTTCAATCACAGCATCAGCATCGATCACCACATTGGGCGCAAGAATAACATTTTCTGCAACAGTAGCGTCTTTAGAGATCACACAACTTACATTTACCCCTTCCCACTGTTGAAGAGTAGGAACGAATAAATGAGATAACGCGGCAAAAGCTAAATAAGGATTTTTTACGATAATGGCATTTTCTACTGCCAATGAAAGCTCATCGTCCTTAACAAGCACAGCGCCTAGTGTCGTAGAAGCCAGTTGACTCTGATATTTTGGATTCGCCAAGAAACCTATTTGGTTTGGCGTCCCGCTTTCAAGCGTCCCTAGCCCTTCAACTCTTAAGTCGGGGTCTCCTTTTACTCTACCCTCAACCTTCTTTGCTAACTGGGCTAGAGTATAATCCATGTTTTACTTACCTTTATTAATACGATCGATCAATTCTTTTGTAATGTCTGTATCGGCCTTGGCATAAACAACGGTCTCTCTATTTAAAACCAAGTCTAACTTACGCTCTTTAATGATTTCTTTTAACGCTACTTCACCTTTTGGGGTTAGCGAGTTAATCAGTGTTTGTTCTAATTGTTTTGCTTGTCGCTGCATGCCAGCCGCCATATTTCGCACTTGCCCCTCACGCTGAGCAAAAGCAATACGACGCTTTTTTAAATCTTCTGGGCTTAATGTAAGTTCGTCACGCTTCAGGTCATTAGCCATCTGCTTCAACTCACCTTGCTCTTTCTTTAGCCTAGCATCCATCGCTGCAACTTGTTTCTTGGGCTCTACTGCTGCTTTTTGACCGACGTTGCTTTGCATTAAAGCGGCGCGAAAATCGACAACAGCGACTTCACTTGCGTGCACACTGCCGATTAACAATAGCCCTACAAGAGCGCCTAATAAGTTTTTCATGTATGTTCTCCTTGTTATGCGTTCTTAAACCAGCTTAAAAAGTGGTTCCTAGCTGGAATTGGAAGAAATCAGTATCATCGCCATCTTTAGCATTCAACGCTTTAGCTATATTAAATGATAACGGCGCGATTGGCGTAATCCAGGTCCAACTAAAACCAACACTATAGCGTAACTCATTAAGATCAACGCCCTCTGTACACTCTGTATTTCCTGAAAGACAGGAATCAGTAAATACATTACCACCATCTAAGAAGATAGAAGTTCGAATTGATTTATGATCTTCAACCATCGGCATCGGGAAAATAATCTCAGCCGTTCCCGTTAATAACGCATTCCCCCCCATAGCCGAACTACTAGAGCTCGAAGTGCTTGGATATGAGTTTTTTGGTCCTAACGAAGAGGAACTGTAACCTCGTACCGAACCTGTACCGCCAGCGTAATAGTTCTCATAGAAAGGTAACTCTGATGTATCACCATAGCCGTTCGCATACCCTACTCTACCTTTTACATGAAAGAGCCAAAGGTTAGAATTCTGAATATTCCAGTATTTCTGAGAGGTTAACCCTACTTTGTAATACTGTTGATCACTAACCGGAGTAGATACTTGTAAACTAGCACTGGTTGAATAACCGTTTGTTGGCAGTACACCACCGATCAAATCACTATCGCTCCACGATATTGAAGCAAGTAAATCATCAAAAGAGTCGCCATTGGTAGAGACAAAACTACTTGTTTCCTGTGATGGGTCATCACTCAAATTAATATTGGTTTCCTGCGCGGTCACACCAAAAGTAATTCGCTGTGTGTCAGAAATTGGGTAACCATAAGTGAGCCCAGCACCAATTTTATCAAGTTGATAATCCTCTATATCAGAATCATCATAATTACTACTTTGATAATAAAGCTTAGCACCACGACTAACACCATCTACCGTAAAGTAAGGGTTAGTATAACTAATTGTATAATCTGAATAGCTACTGGCGCGAGTGGCGTTAAATGCTAACTTATTCCCCGTCCCCAAGAAGTTTGACTTAGAGATACCAAAACCTAGAATCAAACCATCTGAGTCAGAAAAACCAATGCTTGCTTGAATACTGCCAGATGCCTGCTCTTCTACCGTCACATCCAAATCCACTTGATCAGTTGTGCCAGGAACACGACGTGTTTTTATATCGACTTTACTAAAGAAGCCAAGACGTTCAATACGACGTTTGGATGCTTGGATTTTAGAATGCGTCGCTAACGTTCCTTCAAACTGAGTCATCTCACGACGCAACACTTCATCGTGAGTTTCGCTATTACCACTAAAAGTAATACGACGAACATAAACCTTTGGTCCTGGGGTAATTTGATACGTCAAATTAACGGTATGATTATCAAGTTTCTCTGGAAGCAAGTTAACATTTGCAAACAGATAACCGTGATCACCAAGCTCTGCTGAGATGTTATCGATAATAGTCGTCACTTGACTACGAGAGAAAACATCTCCTTTTTTCTGATCGATTTTCTTCCAAACTAAATCTTCGGAAATTGGAAGACTACCGTTTAGTGATACATTGTTAATAGTGTAAGGTTTGCCTTCGTCCACATTAATGACAACATAGACGTCTTTCTTATCAGGAGACAGACTTACCTGGCTTGACTCCACTTTAAAATCTAAATAACCGCGGTCTAGATAAAAACTTTTTAAAGTGTCTAAATCGCCCTGTAATTTCGCCTTACTGTATTCATCAGCAGAGCTAAAGGGGTTCCAAGAGGCTCCTTTTTCACCTGACTGAAAGTCTTTTGTTAGCGTTTCATCAGTGAAGGCTTTATTACCAACAATGTTAATGTGGACAATTTTTGCCGTCTTACCTTCGTCGATTTTGATCGATACACGAATCCTGTTACGCGGCATTTTTTTAGTAGTAACATCTACTTTTGCACCGTATCGACCCAACGCATAGTACTGACGCTGTAATTCTTGTTGAATTTTATTCAAAGTTTCGGGCTTATAGATTTCACCCACCTCTAGGCCAGATAGCTTCAAGCCTCGCTTAAGGTCTTCGGTTTTAATTAGATCATTACCTTCGATCGTTAAATCACCGATAGAAGGCCTTTCATCTACTTTAAACGTTAAGACATCTTTGTCTTCATAGACATCAATGTTACTAAAATAGCCCGTTCCAAAAAGCGAATTAATGGCCTGATAGACTTTATCAGAATTATAAGACTGCCCTTGTTCAAAACCAATAATGTCAAATGCTCTTGATGACGGCATTTGAACTAAGCCATCAATACGGACATCTTCTATATTTTTAGCGACACTTTGCATGCTTATCAAAGCCAACAATACTGCTGAAACGACCTTCACATATACCTCACTACAAACGGGCAATATCGTTAAAAATGGCTATCGCCATCAACGTAAACAATAAAAAAGCACCAACACGATAAGCCATGCTCTGTATTTTTTCAGAGACAGGTTTTCGACGAATAGCTTCGATGCCAAAAAACATTAAATGCCCACCATCTAACATAGGAATGGGCAATAGATTCAACACACCCAAACTCACACTTAGATAGGCCATAAACTTCAGAAACGATTGCAAGCCAGAGTCAGCTGATGCACTAGCAACCTTGGCAATCGTAATAGGGCCTGACAAATTATCAATAGAAATTAAACCCTGAAACATTTTCCCAATAGATGACACTGTTAGCGCCGTCATTTTCCAAGTTTGCTGCGCGCCATAAGTCAGCGACTCAATCGGGCCAAAATGACGAGTATTCCATAAGCCCGCCTCCATCACTGGTGGCACAACGGCTAATCCAGCATAACCTACAAGGTCGCCATTTCGCTCTATCGACCCAGGAAGTAACATTAAAACAACATTCTTACTTGAACGCATAACATCAATAGAAACAAGACTTCCAGGATGATTCTGGATAAGAGTAACAAACTGCCCCCAATCATCAATAGGTTTACCGTTACCCTCTATTATTTTATCGCCGACCTGAAAACCTGCCTTTTCTGCCGCTCCGTTTTTTACCACTTGGGCGATAACAGGAACGACCTTAGGCTGCCAAGGAGTTAACCCAAATTCACCAATTAAATTGTTAGAATCTTTGCCTGCCATCCAACGATTTAATGTCAACGTATCCGTTTCTTTTTCTTTACTTAATAAATCTTGATAGCGCACGGTAATGGTTCCGCTAGCACCAATCAAGTCTGCTAACACTAAATTTACATCTTCCCATGAACTTACTACTGAATTGTTGATGGATAAAAGCTCATCTCCAGGCTGAATATTCGTTTGAGCAATGGGTGATTGAGGCTGAATATGCCCTACTTTTGGCGTTAAAGATTGAATCCCCATAAGAGCCACAATGGCATAAATAACAATGGCAAGAATAAAATTAGCGATAGGACCTGCAGCCACAATGGCGAAACGCTGCCATACAGATTTGTTATTGAATGCCTCTGACTTTAAATGCGCAGGTACATTACCTTCACGCTCATCTAGCATGCGAACATACCCGCCCAAAGGAATCATCGCGAGGGTAAATTCAGTCCCTGTCTTAGCAACAAAGCGGTAAATAGGCTTTCCAAAACCAATCGAGAAACGCAGGACTTTAACGCCGCATTTTCGAGCAATAAAATAATGCCCAAACTCGTGAAAAGTAATCAGCACACCTAGTGAAATAACGATCGATAAGATATTTTGAATCATATCCAAACTCGTGCCTCGATAATGTTTTTTGCTACTCGACGAGCATTTTCATCCGCTTCAAAAACGACCTCAAGTGACGCGACAGGATGACTCTCAAGTTGATTCAGTACTTCGCCATTAATCGTCGCGATATCAAGAAAACCTATTTTTCTTTGAAGAAAGGCCGCAACAGCGACTTCATTTGCAGCATTCAAGGCTGCCATCGCAGTACCACCACAATACCAAGCATCTGACGCCAATTTTAGGTTTGGAAAACGCTCAAGATCAGGTGATTCAAAATTCAATTGACCAATACCAACCAAATCCAAAGAAGGCACTGACGTTTCAATTCTATCGGGCCATGTCATTCCATAGGCAATCGGTATTCTCATATCAGGGTTGCCCATCTGAGCAATCACAGAACCATCCACATAAGACACCATGGAGTGAATAATACTTTCTGGATGCACTACAACGTCAATATCCGCAGGAGTAACTCCAAATAACCAGCAAGCCTCAATAAGCTCTAAACCTTTATTCATCAAAGAGGCAGAGTCGATAGAAATTTTTTGCCCCATTGACCAATTAGGGTGCTTGCAAGCCTGCTCAGGAGAAACGTGACGCATATCGTCTAAAGTCCAAGAACGAAATGGTCCACCTGATGCGGTTAGAAGGATTTTTTTGACATCCTTTTTAGTTGCGCCTAAGACACTTTGGGGCAAGCTTTGAAAAATGGCATTATGTTCGCTATCAATGGGTAACAGCATCACGTCATGCTTCGCGACCTCATCCATAAATAACTTGCCTGCGGTAACAAGAGATTCTTTATTTGCTAAAAGGATACGTTTTTTTGCGCGAATACCTGCCAATGTTGGTTTAAGGCCTGCAAAACCCATTATCGCTGCCATCACCTGATCAACTTGAGGGTCAGCAGCAATACTATCAAGCGCATCACTCCCCCACTCAAAGGAAATAGGTAACCCATGGCATTTTGCTGCTAATTCATCACGCGCCTTCTCAGAGCCCATCACAACTCTTGCAGGACGAAAACGTCGGCAAATATCCGCCATCTTATCAACACTAGAATGGGCCGAAGCGCAGACTAGCTGAAATTTATCTGGGTGTTGTTTGATAATATCAAGCGTGCTTTGTCCGATAGACCCCGTAGCACCTAGCAAACAAATACCTTGCATCACAACCACCCAAAAACGCTAAGCAAAAGAACAAATACCGGGGCAGCCGCGGTCAAACTATCGACGCGATCCATAACCCCACCATGACCTGGAATCAAGCGGCTAGAATCTTTCAGTGATTCATGACGCTTAAACAAACTTTCCGTAAGGTCGCCCAATACTGAAACAAATACGGTCACCAAACCAATACTCGCCAACACACTCCACTGAACAAGCGAAAACTGGACGATATAAGAAAAAAGGCCTATTCCAATTTGAGTAAATATTAAACCACCAACAACACCTTCCCAAGATTTTCCGGGACTAACATGCGGTGCTAATTTATTTTTGCCAAAAGCCTTGCCTGAAAAGTAAGCACCTGAATCTGCGCCCCAAATCAACCCCATCAATAGCAAGACCCAAACAACAAAGTTAGTAGATTGCTTTAGAACAACCAAAGAAGACCAAGTAGTTATGAGAATAAGTAAGCCAAATAACAAACGGCTGGACTGATAACGCCACCCTTTCAGAGACGGATAACTCATCACCCAATAAAGAGCCAGCAACCACAGAACAGGAGCGATATACAGAATCGTTTTTTGAAAGTTTTGCTGGTAAGTGACGTAGCACAACACCCCAACGACTAACGCAAAAACAATTCGTAAAACGAATGATTTAACGCCTGACAATCTAGCCCATTCCCAGCCAGCCAGTAGCACAACACCACCCATGGCCAACATAAAGCCCGTTTCTTCTAAAACAAAAACGGCACAAATAAACAGAACGACCATAACAATGGCACTAAGAATACGAGGGAGTAACATGAATTATCGACCACCATAGCGACGTTGGCGTTTTTGATAAATATTAATAGCTTCATCAAAATGCAATTGATCAAAATCCGGCCATAATACCGAAAGAAAGACAAACTCAGAATAAGCGGTTTGCCACAATAAAAAGTTACTAATTCGTTCTTCTCCAGAAGTGCGAATCAATAAATCAGGTGCAGGAAGATCAGCGAGCTGCATGTGTTGAGCAACCATTTCCTCATCTATATCGTCTGCTGAAATATTTCCCATTGCTACTTCATTGGCTAACTTTTTAGTTGCCTGAGTGATGTCCCAACGCCCACCGTAATTTGCGGCTATGACAAGAACCATGCCTGTATTTTTAGCCGTCAGCCGTTCTGTCTCTTTTATTTGTCCCTGAAGTTTATTACCGAATCCCGTCAGGTCACCAATAATTCGCAGACAGACTTGATGCTCATTGAGACGTTTCACCTCTTTTTTAAGAGAGCGCATAAACAATCCCATTAATGCATCAACTTCGAGCTGTGGTCGCTTCCAATTCTCACTCGAAAAAGCAAATAACGTAAGCACTTTAACGCCTGCTTTGGCTGCAATTTCGACGGTTCGACGAACAGCAGAAGCCCCTGCAGTATGCCCAGCAATACTAGGAAGGAATCTTTTTTTTGCCCATCGATTATTACCATCCATAATAATGGCAATGTGGCGAGGAATAATATCAGGATTATTCTCTGATTCTGTCAATGCTGACATATTTCTACCTTAGAGAACAAAAAAAGCGAGCTACTGCGCTCGCCCCTTTTATTTAGATTGCCATCAAGTCTTTTTCTTTTGCAGCAAGACGTTCTTCAACTAGAGCAACGTGCTTATCTGTAATTTTTTGCACTTGATCTTGTCCACGACGTTCGTCGTCTTCAGATATTTCTTTTTCTTTTACTAAGTCTTTTAAATTACCATTGGCATCACGACGGATATTACGAATCGATATACGACCATTTTCAGCTTCGCTTTTAGCTTGCTTGAAATAGTTACGACGCGTTTCTTCCGTTAACATTGGCATTGGAATTCGAATCAAACTTCCGTTGGTCGCTGGATTCAGACCTAGGTCAGACTTCATTATTGCTTTTTCAATTTCAGGAACCAAATTACTTTCCCAAGGAGAAACCCCCAAAGTACGCGCATCTTCAACTGTGATGTTCGCAATCTGGCTCAATGGTGTTTCAGAACCGTAATAATTCACTTTAACTGAATCTAAAATACTCGGATGGGCACGCCCAGTACGAATTTTTTTAAACGCAGTTTCTACAGAAGATACTGCTTTACCCATGCGGTCTTCAGCATCTTTAAGAATTTCGTTGATCATAGCTTCCTCACTTAATCAGTGTGCCTTCATCGCCACCAACCATGATGTTAATCAGGGCTCCTGACTTATTCATATTAAATACGCGAACAGGCATTGAATGATCACGGGCTAGACAAATTGCCGTTAAGTCCATGACTCCTAGCTGCTTTTCTAATACTTCATCGTAACCCAATGTATCATATTTGATCGCATCAGGGTCTTTCATTGGATCAGCAGAATAGACTCCGTCTACTTTTGTCGCCTTCAATACAACATCAGCATCAATTTCAATACCACGTAAACAAGCGGCAGAGTCAGTTGTAAAGAACGGATTACCGGTACCCGCTGAGAATATCATCACATCGCCTTCTTTAAGCAAACGCATCGCTCGGCGACGATCATAGGGCTCAACAATCCCCGTCATTGTAATGGCTGACATGACTCGTGTCCGAATGTTTGCGCGCTCTAGAGCATCGCGCATAGCCAATGCATTCATTACCGTCGCCAACATACCCATATGATCACCCGTAACGCGATCCATACCGGCTTGACTTAATGCTTGCCCACGAAAGAGATTACCACCACCGATAACAATCCCAACTTCTACACCAATGCCTCGTAATTGACCAATCTCAAGCGCAATTCTATTTAACACTTTTGGGTCGATTCCAAATGACTCATCACCCATTAGGGCTTCACCACTTAGCTTAAGCAAAATTCTTTTGTAGTTTGGACTCTTTTCTTTTGGCATCTCAATCTCCGACTAGGGTTGTGCCTGAGGCAACAGATAAGTTCTACTTGAATAACCTTCTTATAATACAGCTTTCATAAAAAGGGGCAGTAAAACTGCCCCTTTTTATGAAAAGACATCACAGCAAAGGTTAACCTTTAAGCTGAGCTGCTACTTCTGCTGCAAAATCTACTTCCGCAACTTCAATACCTTCACCTACTTCTAGACGAATGAATGAAGATACTTTTGCGCCAGCGTCTTTTACAAGTTGACCCACTTTGATTTCTGGGTTCTTAACAAAAGGCTGTTCAAGAAGGCTATTTTCAGCCAAGAATTTCTTCATGCGGCCTACAATCATTTTATCAACGATTTCAGCAGGTTTGCCGGCCATATCAGGCTGGGCACGAACAATCTCTTCTTCTTTTGCCAATACATCAGCTGGCATGTCATCACCTTGCACAACGCGAGGAGAAACAGCAGCAACATGCATTGAAACGTCTTTAGCCAATTCAGCGTCGCCGCCTTCAAGCTGAGTCAATACGGCGATTTGACCATTACCATGTAGATAACCGCCAACCAAGCCGCCTTCAACAATAACAGCGCGACGAGGCGTGATATTTTCACCAATTTTTTGAACTAGTGCTTCACGTGCTAGGCCAATTTCGCCAGCAAGCAAGACAGCCATGTCTGTTTCTTTCGTTGCAAAAACAACATCAGCTACTTTATTAGCGAAAGAGATAAACCCTTCGTCACGTGATGCGAAATCAGTTTCAGAGTTGATTTCAACTAACACACCGTAAGAAGAATCATCAGAAACACGCATAATGATTGTGCCTTCAGCAGCAGTACGACCCGCTTTTTTAGCCGCTTTCATGCCGCTAGACTTACGTAGTTCTTCAATTGCTACTTCGATATCAGCATTTGCTGCTGC
Organism: Marinomonas sp. TI.3.20; assembly: GCF_038155025.1. Classification (NCBI taxonomy): domain Bacteria; kingdom Pseudomonadati; phylum Pseudomonadota; class Gammaproteobacteria; order Oceanospirillales; family Oceanospirillaceae; genus Marinomonas; species Marinomonas sp. TI.3.20. The sequence goes on from NZ_JBAKAS010000003.1 coordinate 56,642, forward strand.
AAGTGCTTTCTTACATTCCATCATACCCAAGCCAGTGCGCTCGCGTAATTCTTTAACCAATGCTACAGGTACTGCGGCCATTTCAAAATCCTCTCAATACAATTCAAATTTAAAAAAGGGGGCGAGAAGCCCCCCTTTTGAAACCGGAACAAACTAAACAGTTAGCTTACGCTTCTGTAGCCGCTTCGTTTACTTCAACAAACTCATCAGCAGTACCAGCAGTCTCAGAACGACCTTCTAGAACAGCATCAGCGAATGCAGAAACGTACAATTGAACAGCACGAATCGCATCGTCGTTTGCAGGAATAACGTAATCAATACCATCAGGGTTACTGTTTGTATCAACAATACCGATAACTGGAATACCAAGTTTGTTTGCTTCTTTGATCGCAATACGTTCATGATCAACATCAACAACAAACAAGACGTCAGGAAGACCGCCCATATCTTTAATACCACCCATAGAAAGCTCAAGTTTTTCAAGCTCACGAGTACGCATCAAGGCTTCTTTCTTAGTTAGTTTTTCGAAAGTACCATCAGACATTTGGCTTTCAAGTTCACGAAGGCGCTTGATAGAAGCACGGATCGTTTTGTAGTTTGTCAACATACCACCTAACCAACGGTGATTTACGTATGGCATACTAGAACGAGTAGCTTGTTCTTTAATTGTTTTAGATGCAGCACGCTTAGTACCCACAAACAAAACCTTGTTTTTGTTCTCAGCCATTTTCTTAACAAGCTCTAGAGCTTCGTTAAGAGCTGGAACAGTATGCTCAAGGTTAATGATATGGATTTTGTTACGAGCGCCAAAAATGAAAGGCTTCATTTTTGGGTTCCAGTAACGAGTTTGGTGACCAAAGTGTGAACCGACCTGTAGAAGGTCTCGCATAGAAACTGTAGGCATTTTACTATCCTTTAATTTGGGTTATTTAAGCTTATCAACCAAGCGCGTCAGCCAGACAAGGTTTAAAGCAACCATTGGCACCCCAGACACACTCACTCAACGTGATAAGTTCGTTAGTTTAATATTGGTTTTGCTTTCATTTGAGCCCAAGCCCAACAAGCCGGCGATTTATACCATATTCTAGAATAAACCAAAAGACCTAGGTGATGTTTTTAAGGATAAAACCTCCTGGTTTTTTTCATCTTCAAAGGGGCGATTCTCCCTAACAAGTCATGTAGAATAAGAGCAAATTTACTACACCAAATATTGAAAGACACTTTATTATGAGCAACGATATTTTAAAAAGAGTAGAAGAGTTAACTAAAAATGGCCGCAGCGAAGTCCCTAGCTGGACACCTCGACCAGCCGCCACACGTTTCACTGACATCAGCGATATTGAAGGCATGCGCACAGCTGGAAAACTAGCCGCTGACGTACTGATTATGCTGGAGGAATTCGTCGTTCCTGGCGTCACCACAGACCAACTCGATATTATTTCTCACAATTACACAGTTGATGTTCAAGGTGCTATTCCTGCGCCGTTAAATTACCACGGCTTTCCTAAGTCTTGCTGCACCTCTGTTAACGATGTTATTTGTCACGGTATTCCTAATGACAAACCTCTAAAAAAAGGTGATGTAGTTAACATCGACATTACCATCATTAAAGACGGTTATTACGGTGACACTAGCCGCATGTTTTTTGCAGGAGAAGTTGCCCCACACGTAGAACGCCTATGCAAGGTTACCCAAGAAAGCTTATACCTTGCTATCGATATGGTAAAACCAGGCGTACGCCTTGGTGATATAGGCGCGGCCATTTCCGCTTATGTACACAAACACCACTACACAGTCGTCGAAGAGTATTGCGGCCATGGTGTCGGAACCACATTCCACGGAGAACCTCAGGTTGCTCACTACGGCACCCCTGGTACTGGCGTTATCTTAGAAGAAGGCATGACACTAACCATTGAGCCTATGGTTAATGCCGGCAAAAAACAGGTGAAACATACTGGCCCTGACAACTGGATAGCGAAAACGAAAGATGGTCGCTTATCCGCTCAGTATGAGCACACCCTTTTAATTACAGCAACAGGCGTTGAAATACTCACTAAACGACCTGAGGAAACACGCTTTTTCTAATAAGAAGCGTTATTTCACAGCATTTGAATGTTTTTGGGTTAATTATTAACTTCTTGATCACGCACGCTTCGAGGCACACGTATGGACTTCCCTGCTTTTCCAGATGCTCCGCCATTACTAACAGCGGATGAAAAACACGAACTAGCGCAACCATCTTGCCCGATCCAGCGATACAAAGCCGTTCTTGAAGAAAAAACTGCCGCTTACAATGACCTTTTTCATGCTCTTTATCCAATAGAGAAACTGGTTAAAGGCCTATCTGTTGTTTACGACGAAGCCCTTCAAGCTGCATGGATAGCTAAAGGACTCGATACCGAAACCTCTGTCAGCCTAGTTGCTGTCGGTGGATACGGACGTGGCGAACTACACCCAAAATCTGATATCGACCTCCTTATTCTCGTCGATGACAATGCCGCTCCAGAAAAAGACAAAATTGAAGCCTTCATCACCCTACTTTGGGACATCAATCTTGATGTTGGGCATAGCGTTCGCACCATTAGCGAATGCGTAGAAATGGCCGAAAAAGACATTACGGTTATCACCAACCTAATTGAGTCAAGAACACTATTCGGCTCTGAAGATTTATTGGCCAACGTTAAACTAAATACTGACACTGCTCATATGTGGGATGGCCACACCTTCTACAAAGCAAAACTAAAAGAGCAAAAACAACGTCACGCAAAATATCAAAATACAGCCTATAATCTAGAGCCCAACTTAAAAGAGTGCCCTGGCGGACTACGCGACATGCAAGTAATTGATTGGGTAGCCAAACGGCACTTACACACCCATAGACTAAGCGCGCTAATAGACAAATCCTTTTTATCTGAAGACGAATACATTCAACTAAAAGGAGCGGTAGGAAACCTTTGGCGTATTCGCTGGGCCCTTCACATGATCGCCGGTAGAAAAGAGGACAGACTTCTTTTTGACCATCAAAGAACGCTTACTAAAGTGTTTGGATTTGAAGATGACGATCTCAAGCGAAACGTAGAACGCTTCATGCAAGGTTATTACCAAAGCGTTGCAGCCATCCAGCAATTGAACGATCTATTACTGCAGCATTTTGAAGAATCATTTTTACTGAACGATGCCGAAGACGCAATTGAAGTCATCAATGATCGCTTTCAAATCTGCAACGGCCAATTGGAAGCAAGGTCCACATATCTCTTCCAAGACACTCCCTCAGCCATGTTGGAAATATATGTACTCATTGGCAATAATAAGAATATCAAAGGCATTCGAGCAAACACTATGCGACAGCTTCGAGATAGCCTAGATCTTATTGACGACACCTTTCGTAATGACAGAAAAAATACCGACTTATTCTTAGACATCATTGCCAGCCGTTACAGCCTAACCAGCATTCTACGATCGATGAAGCACATTGGTCTGCTGGGACGATATTTACCAGAATTTGGTGCCATCATCGGACAAATGCAACACGACCTTTTTCATATTTATACAGTAGATGCACACACCTTACATCTAGTCGAAAATTTACGCCGCCTTTGGTCTCCTGAGTTTAAACAACAGTTTCCCATTTCATCACAAGCCATACGACATCTACCTAAAGTCGAACTTCTTTATATAGCGGGACTGTATCACGACATAGCAAAAGGCCGTGGTGGAGACCACTCCGAACTAGGCTGTGTTGACGCTCAAGCTTTTTGCGAACGTCACGGACTACCCAAAAAAGACACCGAACTGGTTGTTTGGTTGGTTAGAAACCATTTATTTATGTCAGTAACTGCGCAACGTAAAGACATATCAGACCCTGAAATCATCTGGGAGTTTGCCAGCTACGTAAAAGACCAAGAACACCTAGATTATTTATTTATATTAACCGTAGCTGACATCAACGCCACCAATCCGACAATGTGGAATAGTTGGCGAGCCTCCTTGATGAGACAACTTTATTTAGAAACAAAACGCGCTTTACGACGCGGCTTGGACTACCCCATCGACGCCGACATGCAAAGCGACGAACATAAACAACGCGCACTAGAAGCTCTCATCGAAAGAAATGTCGATTTCACTGACGCTGAAGAAATCTGGGAAAAAATAGAAGAAGAATATTTCATTCGCTCTAATGGTGACGAAATAGCATGGAATACTGAAGCTATATTACATCATCGCCCGAGTATTAAACCGCTTGTGGCCATTGCTCCACTAGGAGGCCGTAACTTCTCTGGTGCCAGCAAGGTATTTATTTACACCCTAAACAGCCGGCATTTATTTGCCGTTACCGCGACCATCTTTGAACAGCTTGGCTTAACCATTCTTGATGCAAAAATAAGCAATACAACAGACAATTACACGCTTGATACCTTTGTTGTTATGGATATTAACGACAACGACACAAATCTACACCTAGACAAAGAAAGAATCACTTTAATCCAAGAGACACTAACAGAACAATTAAATAACCCTTCACAATACGAGAGTTTGGTACAACGTTACACACCACGAATACTAAAAATATTTAACTCACCATCAACCGCACACTTCGTTAGCCAACCAGAAGAAGTGTGGTCCGCTCTTGAAGTAACAGCGCCTGATCGCCCTGGTCTTTTAGCACTTATTGGGCAATTTTTTGTAACAAACAAAATAATGCTGCACAAAGCAAAAGTTGCAACGCTAGGCGAACGAATAGAAGATACTTTCTATATTACAGAAGAAGATGGTGATCTTATTACGGATCTAGATCGTATGGATGCCATTTGTATATCATTAAAAGAAAAAATTGATCATTTTTCAAAAGCCACGGATTAAGCAGCCCGATGAACCCTTTTATACATTCTTTGCACCCATATCCCTTCCAGAAGCTTGCAGAGCTACTAGAAGGGCACACTCCTAATCCGGATAAAACACTTATTCGGTTAACGATTGGAGAGCCGCAACACCAATCTCCAAGCTTTGTTCTGGAAAAACTAGCAGACAAGCTTGATGGTGTAAGCAAATACCCAAGTACGAAAGGGGAATTACCACTTCGTAACGCCATCGCAGAGTGGACAAAGCAACGCTTTCATTTAGCAGCGCTCGATGCTGACACTCAGGTCCTTCCTGTCACTGGAACCCGTGAAGCACTTTTTGCTATTACACAAACCCTTGTTGGCGAAAAAGAAAAACCTCTGGTTGTTAGCCCTAATCCTTTTTATCAGATTTACGAAGGGGCCGGTATATTGGCTGGCGCAGAACTCCACTTTCTGCCTTGTAGTCCTGAAACATCGTATCGAGTCGATTATCAAAATGTAAGCGATGACATATGGCAACGCTGTGAACTGCTTTTTGTGTGTTCACCAAACAACCCTTGTGGCAGCGTTACCAGCCTAGAGGATTACGCCTACCTTATCGCAAAAGCAAAACAGTATAATTTCACCATCGTGGCAGACGAATGCTACTCAGAAATCTATTTTGACAACAAAGCACCATTAGGCCTACTGGAAGCTTGCCAACAATTAGGCAATACCTCTTACGATCACTGCCTGATATTTCAATCTCTATCAAAGCGCTCTAACCTACCAGGCTTACGTTCCGGCTTTGTCGCCGGCGATGCCAGCTTACTTAAGCCATTCTTGCTATATAGAACCTACCAAGGCTGTGCGATGCCCATACACCACCAAGAGGCTTCCATTTCCGCTTGGAATGATGAAGAGCATGTTGCTAAGAACCGTGAAATCTACACTCGTAAATTTGACAGCGTATTAGACATATTGTCACCTGTAATGAAGGTAACTAAGCCAGAAGCAGGGTTTTACCTATGGCCAGAATTGGATATGAACGACGAAGCTTTTTGTATCGCACTTTACGAACAAGCCTCTGTATTGGTTCTCCCTGGAAGCTATCTAGGCCGTGACGTAAACGGTAAAAACCCAGGTAGCAAACATGTACGTATGGCACTCGTTGCAGAAGAATCACAGTGCGTTGAAGCCGCGAAACGTATCCACGACTTTCTAACAGACAACAAATTAACAAACAAATAACCCCTTTTAAAAACTCACTGGAGAACATAATGAGTGATCAAATTTTCGCGTTCGGTCTTGGTATCGGCACCCAAAACAAAGAAGGAAACTGGCTAGAAGTTTTTTACTCGCTACCAAGTAAAAACGTAGAAAAAAGCACCTTAGATGCCTTACTTGAAAGCACCAACTATGAAGGTGGTAATAGCACTCTTGTCTTGGATGAAGGCGATCTTAACCGCCTCCACATGAGCCTTCTAAAAGCTGGCAATATTGAGCAAGCTGAATTGGCATCCAAATTAAAAGCGTCGACTCAACCAATCGTGCTATGCGTACTAGCAACTGACGAAGCACCGACGAATCCCGCTGAAGTGTACTTAAAGCTTCAGCTAATCTCACATCGCCTAGCTACGCCACACAGCACAGTACTAGATGGCATGTTTGGTTTGCTCATCAATACAGCTTGGACTAGCGAAGGGCCTATTGATGTTCGTGAGCTAGCAGACCGTCAGTTAAACGCTCGAATGCAAGGCCGCACAATTGAGGTATTCAGCGTTGATAAATTCCCTAAAATGCTCAACTTCATCGTTCCTACTGGAATTCGAGTTGGCGATGCTGCTCGCATCCGTCTGGGCGCTCATTTAGGCGAAGGCACCACCGTTATGCATGAAGGCTTTGTAAACTTCAATGCAGGTACATTGGGTGTAAGCATGGTGGAAGGTCGAATTTCTGCAGGCGTCGTGGTTGGCAATGGCTCTGATTTAGGAGGCGGCTGCTCAACCATGGGCACACTGTCAGGTGGTGGCAACATCGTCATTGGCGTTGGCGAAAAATGCTTGATTGGCGCCAACTCAGGCATTGGTATTGGCCTTGGTGATCGCTGCACCGTAGAATCTGGGCTTTACATCACAGCAGGATCGAAAGTAGCCGTGCTTGATGAAAGTAATAATGTTGTGTCTGTCGTAAAAGCGCGCGACCTTTCCGGCCAATCAGATTTACTATTCCGCCGCAATTCAGAAACTGGCGCTATTGAATGTAAAACAAATAAAACAGCCATCGAACTAAACGCAGCATTACACGCTCACAATTGATCTAACAAATAGGCCATACTGTCACTATATTGATAATATGGCCTTTTTTTGGAGTAAATATGATTACCCTGTATGGCATTAAAAACTGCGACACAATGAAAAAAGCGTTTCGCTGGCTAGATGAAAATCACATTGAATACCAATTTATCGATTACAAAAAAGTCGGCGTAGATAAGGCATTAGCAGAGCAGTGGCTGGATCAATTAGGCTGGGAAAGCATCATCAATAAACGTGGAACCACGTGGCGTAAGCTTGATGACAATAAAAAAGAAACAATGAATAATGCAACGGCGCTAGAAACAATCATTGAACAACCGTCAATGATTAAGCGCCCACTACTCATTAAAGACAATGACATTCTCTTAGGTTTTAGCGCTGCACAATACCACGACAGTTTGCTTAATTAACGGTTGATGGATAAGACAATGGCAACTCTTTATTCGACTTTCTGACGATCGGTATCACACTAGGGGTATAGCCTGAATTTGATACGTCTGAGCGTATAACGGGAACAAAATAGGTTTCTTGAGAAATAGGCTCTTGCCATAAACTACAAGCACTTAACGACATTCCCAATAAAATAATGACACTTAATTTCATAACCCACCTTTATCAAATCCCCTGAATACAGACAGGATAATTTATAAAGCGGTGAAAACCAACACAAAGGTAAAAAATGACTGATTTATCCCCTACCCTAGAACTGGCTATCGATCTCATTTCACGCCCTTCAGTAACACCAGAAGACGCAGGCTGCCAAGAGGTAATGATTCAACGCCTAGAACACCTTGGTTTTCAAATAGAAACAATGCCTTTTGGCGAAGTGAAAAACTTCTATGCAAAACATGGCACCTCTGGCCCTAATCTTTGCTTCGCAGGACACACAGATGTCGTACCAACAGGTCCAGAAGAAGAATGGAAAGTAGCGCCTTTTTCTCCAGAAATCATCGATGGCGTACTTTATGGACGCGGTGCTGCGGACATGAAAGGCAGCCTTGCTGCTATGATTACAGCCGTAGAAAACTTTATCACTAAAAACCCAAATCACGATGGGCAAATTTCTTTTCTAATCACCAGTGACGAAGAAGGGCCTTTTGTTGACGGCACCACTCGCGTTGTCGACACGCTAATAGAAAGAAAAGAAACCGTAGACTGGTGCATTGTGGGCGAACCTTCTAGTACCAACACGCTAGGCGACATTATCAAAAATGGTCGTCGAGGTTCATTTAGCGGCAACTTAACAATACATGGTAAACAAGGGCACGTAGCCTACCCGCACCTAGTCCAAAACCCGATTCATCTTGCTGCGCCCGTTTTAGCTGAGCTTACGAACACACATTGGGATAGCGGTAACGATTTCTTCCCACCCACTAGCTTTCAAATTTCGAACATAAACTCAGGGACAGGCGCGACCAATGTTGTGCCTGGTAAACTTAATACGCAATTTAACTTCCGTTTTTCCTCTGAACTCGACTTCGACACATTAAAGGCTCGTGTTATTGAAATACTGGATAAACATGAATTACGCTACGATGTAGAATGGACGTATAATGGCTTACCTTTTCTGACTCGCCCGGGTGAACTTGTTGAAGCAATCTCTGCTGCAATACAAAGTACTGTTGGCATAACACCAGAACTATCAACCTCTGGCGGCACTTCAGATGGGCGTTTTATTGCAAAAATGGGCACACAAGTTGTTGAGCTTGGTCCTATTAACGCAACCATTCACCAGATCAACGAGTGTGTCGAAGCCGAAAGCCTTAACCAACTAAGTCGCATCTATGAAGGCATTTTAATCAACTTATTCACCAAGACTAAGCATCCATGAAAACAAAAAGTCGCCTACATAAACTTGCAATGAAACTGGGCAATAACCCGCGACTTGCATTGATTAAAATGATTCAAGGCGGCCTTCTGTTTGCATTTGGTGTTCTTATGATCATGGTGTCCAACCAGGTTCTGAGCGACTCGATTCCACAAGAACTTATTGCTTTAGTAGGTTTGATTATTGCGGGAATTGGCGTTCTCTGGACCTTGGTCGGATATTTATCGATGAGCGTATTAAGACTGTATAACATGATCAATAAAAAGGATTAAACGATGCAACCAGATATCGAAATATATGTATTATCTTGCCCAACTGATAATATTATCTCTTGGCTTAGTCAGAAGTTTACTCTACTTGAACAGACACATCCGTCATCTTTATGCACTAAAATGAAACTTGAATTTGATGGTCATACCATCCCTGTTACTATTTTAGAGCAAGCCTCAGGCAAACGCTTTACTTCAATCTGGTTTGACTCCAGCAACACCCCATGGCAAGACGACACTCTCTGCGCCAAAGACGCTTACAGCAATCTAAACTGCGAAGTGCGCTGCAACTATCAAAGCTGGGAAGAAGAGGGAGAACAAGACCTAGACCAATGGTGGAAAATTAACAGCTTCGGTGAAGGGCCATTTATTTGGACCTAACACTCTAGCACTCTCATTAACAAAACGACCACATTAGATTAAGAGAATCGATCCATGCAAATTACACTTCTTAAAGGCAAACTTCATATGGCAAGCGTCTCCCAAGCAGAGCTTTGGTATGACGGTTCATGCGCCATTGATAAAGACCTTGTAGAGCTAGCTGGCTTTCGCGAATTTGAAAAAATAGATATTTATAATGTCGACAACGGAGAACGCTTTCACACTTACGTCATTCTAGCGGAAGCAGGATCTGGCACTATTTCCATGAACGGCGCCGCCGCCAGAAAAGTTCAAGTAGGCGATCGCGTCATCATTGCAACTTATGGCCAATTCGAAGAAAGTGAAGCGGATGAGTTCAAACCTAAACTAGTCTATTTAAACAAAGACAACACGGTTGAGCGCACCACCAACACAATTCCTGTTCAAAAAGACTAACCGTTTCTTTTTCAAGATAACTCTTTTCTTTAAAACAATAAAAAGCCAGTTAAGCATCGCTTGACTGGCTTTTTTTGTACTTGAGCTAGAGTCTTCTTAGAACAGAATTAACCTAAAACAGCCAAAGCGGCGTCATAGTTTGGCTCATCTGCAATTTCAGCAACTTGCTCTGTATGAAGCACTTTACCATTTTCATCCAACACAACAACCGCACGAGACAACAGACCCACAAGAGGCCCTGTTGAAAACGTCAAACCGTAGTCGTCGCCAAAAGAAGAACGGAAGCTTGAGCCAGTATCAACATGATCGATACCTTCAGCACCACAAAAACGTGCGGCAGCAAATGGTAGGTCCGCAGAAACACACAGAACATTAACACCTTTTAAAGACGCTGCAGACTCATTAAATTTACGTACTGATGTCGCACATGTAGGCGTATCAATAGAAGGAAAAATATTTAAAACTAATTTAGCGCCTTGGTAATCGTTTAATGACACCAAAGACAAATCAGTTTTCACCAATTCGAATGCAGGCGCTTGTGTTCCAACAGCTGGAAGTTCACCAACTGTTTCGATTTGATTACCTTTAAGTGTTACTGATGACATGATTTTTCCCTTAACTATCTATAAAAATATACTAGCCACGAACAATAGAAACGTTCTCAGCCTGTTTACCCTTTTCCCCTTCTGTTACATAGAAGCGAACAAGTTGGCCTTCAACTAGAAAACGGCGACCACGACCGCGAATTGCACGGTAATGAACAAATACGTCATCACCATTTTCCATTGTTAAGAAGCCAAAACCCTTAGATGAGTTAAACCACTTAACCGTACCTTGCTCGCGATCATCGTCTTCATCTTCTTCAGATTGAGAACTAGAACCGAAACCATTTTTCTGACTCACTACAGCGCCAACATAAACAGACACTAAAATAGACGCAAAATAAACCAAGTAATTAGTATCTAGAGCTTCACCTAATACAGTAGCAATTAGTAATGGAACAACTAAAGCAATTACCAAACTTACAACAAGTGCGCGTACTGAAAATAAAGGCGAACCAACAGAAGATTCCTTGTGACTCGTAACATTGTCCTGATGATCATTCATAACTGTGTCTCTTGTTAAATTAATATATTTTATGATTCGAGAGAATGCATTACCTAGGTAAAAACACTTTCGTTAAATTAGTACAAATGTAAAAAATTAAGTTTTTTACTACACTCTTACGAAATTGCCATGTGAAGCGGAAGAAGATCATAGTAAAATACTCTTTTATTCAAGAGCAAGTTCCGCGCCATTTCCTATTCTAATGTGCAAAGAATCTGCATGCAACATATAGAAAGGCTCCGAAATTAAGAGCTTAGCACATTAAGGTTACCATACTGATGCCATCGATGAATACCTTAGATACAGAGCTTCGTATAGATGAACTCGAATACAAACTTCAATTTCAAGAAGACATGATAGATAGCTTAAATCAGTCCTTAATTTTGCAGCAAAGAGACTTATTGTTAATGCAAGAAAGAATAAAAATTCTCGCTAAGCAACTAGAATCAAACCGTCAACAACAAAACATTGTTGAAGGTGAAGCACCACCTCATTACTAATATCTAAATCCAGATATAATCACGATCAATTTACGTCTAATGATTTTAGAACATAAATATCAAAACGCCCCGATTTACCTTCTAATTTATAGGTTGGCTCCGTACTATTTAAGTAGGGAGCCCCTTTAGGTCGCTTAACAACAACACGATACTCTGCGATATCCAGTGCTTTTGGCAATAAAAGATCTGCATCATCGTCCCTTCCCACCAAATCACGAAAGAACGCCATTTCTTTCTTTGCAGCAGCAGAAGACTTATCTGTATGAGGGTACATAGGGTCCAAGAAAACCACATCAAAGCGCTGATTACTCAGCGTGGTAATATCCCCTTTCATTAATGACATACGAGCAGCAATATCATTCACTTCAAAATGCAAAGAAGCCCTATACAAGCCATCTTCTAACATTGCTCTAACAAAACCCACTCGCTCACACAACCCAACATGACAACCCAGACTTGCCAAAACAAACGAATCTCGGCCAAGCCCAGCTGTTGCATCTAAGACCGATAAATTACTGCGCTTATTTAAGCCAACTGCTTTGGCAATATCTTGCCCCTTGCCGCCGCCAAAACGTCTTCGATGATCAACCGCACCTGAGGTAAAGTCCACAGAAACGGGCTTGGGAGCCCCCTTACCTGTTTTTGCTAGCATCAAGTGCTCATGATATTTAATCAGTAAATAATCAAATTGATTAACAAACTTAAGCTCTGTCTTCAATGATAAATAAGGTAAACCCAAAGACTGAGCCAAGGCTTTTGAGCTCATGTCATTAAAAGAATTATCTGAGGCAACAGCAAGAGAACTTAACAAAAGGGTTTATTCCAATTAGAGTATAAATAAGACGAGCAACAAAGAGAGTACAGAGAAACACAATAAGAAGAGACAATCAAAGACGAGTGATAAAGGTTAAAAGAGACATTTTTCAATGATCAAAGTGACTCTTTTTACCCACAACAACTATCTTTTTCCGACTTTAGGCGCCTGTTTCTCCCAGGTAATTTCATCTCTCAAATAAGTTGGCATTGCCTCATATGAGGAGACAGTTTTCCCTTGAGAGAATAACTCTAGCGCCAATTCCGCGATACAAGCCGCTCGCGGGGCCATATCGACAAACACATGTTCAGGCTTTTTCGGCAGTAAATTAGACAAGATATCTTCATACAGCCAACCAGAGCCAACACCTTGATACTCTTCTTCAAACTCGACAAGTGCATCCGGTTTAACCACACGCTCATCAAAAAGACTCTTTACAAGATAATGGCCTTCTACTTTATTGACATAATATCCCGCAACGTAAATTTCGCCCATTCGCGCATCAAGTGCTGACAACCAATAGTTATGCCCTGTTTTTTGGAAACCTTCTAGTGCCTGAGCAGCTAAGGTAGAAACAGGAACCACAGGGAGGTCTGCGCCATACGCTAACCCCTGAACCACTCCCGCACTAATACGAAGACCCGTAAACGAGCCAGGGCCTCGACCAAAGGCAATCGCATCAAGATCGGACAATGCTAATCCCGCCTGCTGAAGCACTTGCTCCACCATAGGCAAGATCAAATCATTATGTTGTCGCGGTGCCATGCGAAAATCCTCAAGCACCACTCCATCAATATTTAACGCGACAGAACAGGCAGGAGTTGAAGTATCTAAAGCTAATATTGCGGTCATTAATAATTAAGCCTTCAAGGAAGCCAGTAAACTTTGTTTGATCTCGTTCAAATCACCCACACCGTTTACCTTAATAAATTTAGGTGCAGTGGCGCTGTCGGCTTTTAGCCATTCTTGGTAGTAGCCAATTAGTGGCGCAGTCTGTTCGTGATAAACACCAAGACGCTTACGTACGGTTTCTTCCACATCATCGACGCGTTGCACTAATTCTTCACCAGTGACATCATCTTTTCCTTCCACTTTAGGCGGATTATAAACAAGATGATAAGTACGCCCAGAAGCTTCATGAACACGACGACCACTCATACGCTTAACAATCTCTTCATCCGCAACATCGATTTCAACAACATAATCAATGTTCACACCAGCATCTTTAAGTGCGTCAGCCTGAGGAAGTGTACGAGGAAAGCCATCAAACAAAGCACCTTTAACACAGTCTTCCTGCGTCAGACGCTCTTTGACTAAACCGATAATAATGTCATCAGAAACTAATTGCCCAGCATCCATTACCGCTTTCGCTTTCAAGCCCATTTCGCTACCCGCTTTCACAGCAGCTCGAAGCATATCACCGGTAGAAATTTGTGGAATACCAAATTCTTCTGTAATAAATTGCGCTTGAGTACCCTTGCCTGCGCCGGGCGCACCTAATAATATTACTCGCATAAAAAGTCTCCAAAAGTCAGTCTATAAACTGAAAAACAAGTCCATCTGCCGTACTTAAAACACACACAAAAAAGGCGCGGAAACACAGCGTAGAAACAGATAGCCTGCAAAGTAAAAAATAAATGGTCGCCAAGCATACCCAAGCAACCCTTTAAGATGCAAATTTACTGTCTTATTTTCGCTATTTCCGCACCTATATTGAGCATATTTTAACCGTTATTCGATTTAGCCCGTATTTTGCATACCACTTGCAATACCTGCCATGGTAATCATAAGGGCCTTATTGACCTCGTGATTCTCTGTGTTTTTTCTACTACGGTACAATAATTCAGCCTGTAAATAATGCAGCGGATCTATGTATGGATTACGTACATCAATCGATTGGCGAATTGTTTTATTATCTTCAATTAGGCGATTTTGCTGCTTGAGCTCTTTGACTAAACGACTCACTTGAGCCAGTTTATTACGCAACAATCGACCTAAGCCCCGTAAATCTTCACCCACCAGACGCTTTTCATAATACTCTGAAATTTCCGGCTCAGCCTTAGCCAGAACCATATCAAGCATATCGAGATAAGCGCCAAAAAATGGCCATTTTTTATGCATTTCCCTAAGCTTTTCTAGATTACCAGATTCGATGGCTTGCTCTAGTGCCGTTTCCGCACCCAACCAAGCTGGTAGCATCAATCGAATCTGCATCCAAGCAAAGATCCAAGGAATCGCTCTTAAGCTTTCTACGCCACCGTCAGAACGCCTACGCGCTGGTCTGGACCCCAATGGTAACTTGGCCAGCTCCTGTTCTGGTGTCGTCGCTCTAAAGTAAGGAACAAAGTCTTCATGCCCAAGGACAATAGAACGATATTGATTCATACCGACTTCCGACATTTCATCCATGATAGCTCGCCATTCTTCTTTTGGCTCTGCCGCTGGCATTAATGTCGCTTCCATTACGGCTGAACAATACAGTTCAAGAGAGCGTACTGCGATGTCAGGAATACCAAATTTAAAACGAATCATTTCGCCCTGCTCAGTCACACGAATAGAGCCGTTAACAGAACCCGGTGGCTGAGACAGAATAGCAACATGAGCCGGGCCGCCGCCACGACCTACAGTACCGCCACGACCATGAAATAATGTCAGGTGGACGCCATGTTTCTGACACAAACGAGTTAATGCTTCTTGCGCTCTGTATTGACCCCACGTCGCCGCAATTTGGCCTGCGTCTTTTGCTGAATCCGAATAGCCAATCATGACTTCTTGGCGTCCATCAATATAAGACTTATACCAAGGAAGAGAGAATAACTGTTCAATAATGGGCTCTGCATTATCAAGATCCGCTAACGTTTCAAAAAGCGGAACAATACGCATAGGAAAAGCAACACCAGACTCTTTAAGCAGCAAGGCTACCGCAAGAACATCAGATGGCGCACTTGCCATAGAAATAACATAAGAACCAAAAGAACTCTTATCGCCTTTAGCAATCATTAAAAAGGTATCTAGTACTTCTTTCACTTCCTCTGAAGGCGACCAACTTGATGGTAAAAGCGGACGTTTAGAGTTTAACTCTGTCAGTAAGAAAGCTTGACGTGATGCTTCATCCCATTCGGAATAATCCCCTACGCCATAAAAACGTGTAATCGCAGATAAGGCATCTATATGACGAGAGGCATCTTGTCGAACATCTAAGCGCACCAATGTCATACCAAACGTCGCAGTACGTCGAATTAAATCCAACAAGGAACCATTCGCGATCACTTTCATACCGCAGTCAATCAAAGACTGATAGCACAGCACAAGATCATCATATAGCTCTTTACTGTTTAACATGACCCCCTCATCAGAAGGAGTTTTACCATCTAACTGCGCTTTCGCCCAATTTTTGGTGGCCATGATTTTATTTTCTAAATTGCGCAATATGTCACGGTAAGGTTGAGCACTTTCTCCCACTCGTTCACGTAACTCTGGGCTGCACTGTGTCATAGAAAATTCTGAACGTAGCACGTTCAAATCTTTGATATAAAGATCTGCAGCCATCCATCGAGCCAATAAAGTCACTTCTTTTGTGACTTTATGAGTAACATTTGGATTACCATCTCTGTCTCCACCCATCCAAGTCGCGAAGCGAATAGGAGATAGATCTAGAGGTAAATGTACCCCTTTTGAATATTGTCCAAATTGATCGTCCAATTGTCTAAAAAAGCGAGGTACCGCTTCCCACAAAGACTGTTCAATAACAGCAAAGCCCCATTTTGCCTCATCTACAGGCGTTGGGCGCTCTTCACGAATTTCATCTGTATGCCACGCTTGGGTAATGATTTCTTGAAGACGGCGGACATGCTTTGTTTCTTCAAGAGGAAGTATATTGTCTTTATCAAGAGACTCTAATTCGGTTGAAATATTGTCGTACTTACGAATCAATGAACGACGCACGACTTCGGTTGGATGCGCGGTTAAAACCAACTCGATAGATTGATCTTTCAGCGCGGCTAACATTTTATCTGCGGTAACGTTTTTTGCAGATAGGCGAGAAAGCAGATCACCAACCGGGTTTTGATAAACCCCCAAACTCTCATTAGTACGACGTCGGTGTACTCTATGATATTGCTCGGCAATATTGGATAGATTAAGAAACTGATTAAAAGCACGAGCAACCGGAACGATATCTTTATCATCCAGCGCTTCAAGTGCTGCTATCAAGGCTGTCGAATCCCCTGTTTGACGACCTTCTTTTGACAACAACCTAATATTTTCAACTGTCGCTAAGAAATCATCACCTAAATGATTACTCATGGCCTCCCCAAGACAGTCACCTAATAGCCGGACATTTTCACGCAATGATGCCTGATTATCGCTCACTTAAACCTCTCCTTAACCCCTAAAAAACGTCTATAATTATTATGTTTTAGTAACCGAGATTGCTATAACCCTTCGCGCTTTGCTTGTACCCAATATTGATCCAATTCCTCTAAGGAACAGTGTGATATTTCTTTGTTTTGCTCTGACAACAACGCTTCAATACGAGCAAACCGACGGCGGAATTTAACATTTGTTCGATTAAGCGCAATGTCTGGCGATACCTTGACATGACGAGCCAAATTACTCATAGCAAACAAGATGTCACCCATCTCCGCCTCTATATGATCTTGATCCATCTCTTTCATTGCGGATTCTAATTCGTCTAATTCTTCACGAATCTTATCGAAAACCGGCGCTGTATTATCCCAATCAAAACCCACTTTCGCCGCTTTTTTCTGCAATTTATCCGCTTGCATCATAGCAGGCATAGAAACAGGCACATCATCCAGTAAGCTTTGTTGCTTTTGATGTGCTTTTTCCTGTGCTTTGATTTTTTGCCACTGACCCGCTAACTCTTGCTCAGTAAAAGCAGAAGATTGCCCAAAGCTTGTTAAACAACCATCTGGAAAGACGTGCGGGTGTCTGCGCAACATTTTTTCAACAATCCCGCTAACAATATCATCAAAGTCAAAACGCCCTTCTTCTCGCTCTATTTGCGCATAAAAAACAATTTGAAAAAGTAGATCTCCAAGCTCTTCTTTTAAGTGCTCGTGATCGCCTCGTTCAATAGCATCGAGCACCTCATAAGTTTCTTCTAAGGTATAGGGCGCTATGGTGTTCACCGTTTGCCGTTGATCCCAAGGGCAACCTTTTTGACTATCTCTAAGGCAAGCCATCAAGGTCAACAGTTGATCAATTGGCGGCTTCAAAAGTCTTTTTCTCTAAATACGTTTAACACATTTGGCAATTGATCTATACGATGCAATAACTTACTCAACACGCCCAACTCACCTACCTCAATCGTAAATCGAATGACCGCAGTATGGCTGTCTTGTGTAGATAAAGTATTCATCGACAATAAATTAACCTTCTCATTGGCTAATAAGCTGGTAATGTCATTAAGCAAGCCTGTCCGGTCATAAGCTTCCACCTGAATATTAACGGGATAAAGATTATCCAGCTCTTCTCCCCAGCTCACTTCCACCATACGTTCAGGCTCATCTAAGCTCATTTGGACAACATTGATACAGTCTTCCTTGTGAATCGAGACTCCACGCCCTTGAGTGATGTAACCAACAATACTGTCACCGGGAATAGGCGAGCAACATTTCGCCATTTGCGTCAGAAGTTTGCCTACTCCGAGTATATGAATATCATTATCTGATGATTTATGACGACTCTTTTTAAGACGAATTGGGCGAAGCGTGGGTGCTTTTCCATCTAGCCCATATAAATCATCAATCGCATGAAGCACACGAGATAACTGAATATCTCCTGCACCCAAAGCAACATAAACCTCATCCGTGGTAGAGAAATTAAACTTCGCCGAGAGTTTTAATAAATCAACTTTATTCTCTTCAATGCCTAACTTTTTAAACTGCTTATCTAAAAGGCTCTTACCGGCATCTAAATTTTTCTCACGATCTTCTTTTCGAAACCAATTTTGAATTTTTGCACGGGCTCGGTTTGTTTGCACATAACCAAAAGTAGGATGTAGCCAATCACGGCTGGGTCTTCCTTCGTTCGAAGTAAGAATCTCAACCTTATCTCCCGTTTTTAAATGGGTCACAAGAGAGATGATTTTCCCGTTCACTTTAGCGCCGCGACAACGATGGCCTATTTCGGTATGAACACGGTAAGCAAAATCGATCGGTGTCGCATTGACAGGCAGATCGACCACATGACCATCTGGTGTAAACACATAAATACGATCTTGTTCAATGTCGCTACGGACCTGCTCTGATAGCGACTCCAGATCACCTTGAACCTCATGGAAGTCCAAAATAGTTCTCAGCCACTGTAGTTTTTCTTCATAACTAGTACTGTTTGAACTCAGATCTGTGCCTTTATATTTCCAGTGAGCACATACCCCCAACTCAGCATCCTCATGCATTTTGTGAGTACGAATCTGTATTTCAAGCGCCCTACCTTGAGGTCCAATCACGGCCGTATGTAAAGACTGATAACCATTGGTTTTAGGGTTACTAATATAGTCGTCAAATTCTTGAGGAATCGGTCGCCATAGGTTATGAACGACCCCAAGAACACCATAACATTCCATGGTTTCATCAACCAAAATACGCACAGCACGAACGTCGTAAACCTCATCAAAACCAATATTTTTGCGCTTCATTTTGCGCCAAATACTGTAGATGTGCTTGGCTCGGCCCATTAGATCTGCGTGAATATTAATATTCTCAAGACGCGCCCTGAGAATATTAATCACGTCTTCAATATACTGCTGACGATCTAAACGTTTTTCATCCAACCAAGTGGCAATGCGCTTGTAATCAGAAGGGTAAAGGTAACGGAAAGAAAGATCCTCCAGCTCCCATTTAATGTGACCAATGCCTAGGCGATGAGCAAGCGGGGCATAAACACTTTGCACTTCTAGGGCAACAGCAACGCGCCTCGCTTCATCTTGGTGCTTAGCTTCCTTAATGGCACAGGCCCGCTCAGCAAGCTTAATCAAAACAACTCGCACATCATCTATGATAGAAACTAACATTTTGCGCAGCGATTCTAATTGATTTTCACTGCTGCCTAAGACTTCTGTGGCAGTGTCAGCGGTGAGGTTTTTTGACACCTCACCCATGCGAATAACCCCTTCGATCAACGAAGCGACTTTGCGACCAAACATATCGACAACACGAGAAAGTGGCAACTGATCTTCGCGCACGACACGATATAATGCCGCAGCTAAAAGAGAGTCTTGATCTGCTCGAAAACCTGATAATATCTCAACCATCTCAAGGCCGGCGCGGAAAGTACTCGCTTGCGGCCCCCAATAAGAATGTCGAGGGGATTGGAGTTCTGCCTGTCGAGCAAGTTCGCAAGCCATGCGCAAAGGAATTTTGGCGCTTTCATCTACTTTATCAGCAAACTGCTCCATCCAACGGTTAATATCAACTGTACCATCTTCTAAAATAGGATGGTCTTTTCTGACTGTTACCATTTACTTGCCCTTCAATTTACTTCTTTTTTTGCAGCAACATCATTGTCTCTACATGAGACGTTTGAGGAAACATCTCCATCAAACTAACTCGCAATACTTTATATCCTTTCGCAACCAAATACTCAGCATCCCGCGCTAAAGTAGAAGCACTGCAAGAAACATACAATATTTGCATTGGTTTGATCTTAACTATGCTATCTAGGAACTCTAGAGCCCCCGCACGAGGTGGATCAAGTAGTACTTTTGTGACATCTATTTTTGACAAATTCACCGAATCTGACTGGGTTAAATCTGCGGCTAAGAATGTAATATTATCTAATTGATTTAGCTGAGCATTTTTCCGGCCAGCTTCAACCATATTTTCTTGTACTTCAATCCCTACAACCTGCTTAGCTCGCTTTGCTAACGGCAAAGAGAAATTACCAACACCACAGAACAAATCTAAGACAACATCATTGTCATTAGGCTCTAGCCATGCCATCGCTTGAGCAACCATTTTCTGATTCATCATCTCGTTGACTTGAATAAAATCTTGAGGATGATAATTAAAGGTTAATCCATCCAATTCATAGTGTCGTAATGCACCATCTTCAACCGCGGCTTTAGATTCACCTGGTTGCTGCCAATAAAGCGCAACATCTTGTTCGCCAGCCCATACTTGCCAATGCGCCTTCAGGTCATCTGAAATCACGTCAGTTAAACGAAACACCACGGCTGCGCCTTTGGCGTCTTCTAACAACTCGATATGCCCTAGCTGATGGACTAATGAGCTGCCTGCCAGAGAAACTTTTAACTCTGCGTAAACCATCTGGAGCTTTTCAGTGAGAACAATACATTGATCAATTTGAATAATATTCTTAGAAGCCTTACCTCTGAATCCCATCTGAAAGCTCTCTTTATGAGACTGAATGGAAATTCTTGCACGACGACGATATTTCGTAGGAGCATCGGCTAAATATTCAATATTCACCTTTGACGCTACATTACGTAATTGCCCTTCTAGCCAATTTTTTTTAGCTTCAAATTGTTGTGGCTCAGCAAGATGCTGAAAGCTACATCCGCCACATTTAGAAAAGTGGACACATTCGGGAGTTACTCGATAAGGGCTAGGCTGAGTAATTTGAACTAAATTAGCCTCATCGAATCGGCGTCCCTCTTTAAAAACCTGCGCTTCTACTATTTCACCAGGCAAAGCACCGTCGATGAATGTTACTTTTCCAGCAAGGCGAGCGACGCCTTTTGCTTCATTGGTTAAAGCATCCACCTGATATGATTGAACAGGTCCTAGGGAATGCGTCTTAGGCGAGCGGCGTGACGGTGTTCTTCTTCTCAATGGAGACTCTCTAATTAGAATGGGATTCAATAAATATTGCTATTCTAGCGCATCTATTTATCGATCCCTACTATTTATCACCCCATATCAAAGACAACAAATTTACGCGGGATTAAACACACCAGTTGAAAGGTAGCGATCACCTCGATCACAAACAATCGCCACAATTACCGCATTATTGACTGTTTTTGACAACTCTAGCGCGGCAAAAACCGAGCCACCCGAAGACACACCACAAAAAATACCTTCTTGTGTCGCCAAACGGCGCATTGTTGTCTCTGCATCGTCTTGACCCACATCCATCACAGTATCGACACGCGTTTCATCGAAAATAGCAGGGAGATATTCTTTCGGCCAACGGCGTATCCCAGGAATACTGGAGCCTTCTTGTGGCTGTAAGCCAACAATCTCAATCTCTGGATTTTGCTCTTTTAAATAATGCGACACGCCCATAATAGTACCTGTGGTCCCCATTGAGCTCACAAAGTGCGTCACTGTGCCTTGAGTTTGTTGCCAAATTTCAGGTCCAGTGCTCACATAATGCGCATTAGGATTGTCTTGGTTGCCAAACTGATTAAGTACCTTCCCAAGACCTTGAGCCTGCATTTCCATAGCCAGATCACGAGCACGCTCTATGCCCTCTTCTTTGGTTACTAAATGCAGTTCTGCACCATAAGCCGTCATTGCTGACTTACGCTCTTGGCTCATGTTATCTGCCATAATAAGGTGCATTTTGTAACCTTTAATGGCTGCAGTCATCGCCAATGCAATCCCCGTATTGCCACTGGTAGCCTCAATCAGACTATCTCCTGGCTGGATTTCACCGCGCAACTCTGCTTGCACTATCATGTTTAACGCAGGACGATCTTTTACCGAACCTGCGGGATTCTGCCCTTCTAGCTTCAGCAAAATAGTGTTGCTGGCATTAGGGTTGATACGCTGTAAGCGTACTAATGGGGTTTGTCCTATAATAGACTCTATCGTTGGATATTGGCTCATAAAAAACTTCATTGACATTAATAACGTAGGAAATCAAACTTAACATTTAGGTATATTTAAAAACACTATAACTAAAGAATAAAATAAGAA
This sequence comes from Marinomonas sp. TI.3.20, assembly GCF_038155025.1. NCBI lineage: Bacteria > Pseudomonadati > Pseudomonadota > Gammaproteobacteria > Oceanospirillales > Oceanospirillaceae > Marinomonas > Marinomonas sp. TI.3.20. Next base: position 79,019 of record NZ_JBAKAS010000003.1, read on the forward strand.
TTCGTTATAAACTTAGTTGAGAATTCACGTTTTGGAGAAAATGCTATGCGCAACACCTTATATATAGGTACCTTAGTCTCCCTAATATTCATCGGTGGATGCGATATGTTCGCAAGCCCTGCAGCCGACATACCAGACAATGAGCTAAGAAGTAAATGGCGCGAATGCAAGTACATTAAAAATCCATCCAAAACCAAAGTGTTGGCTTGCGAGAACTACCAACGCGAGTGTGATCGACGTAAAAACAAGGGTAATTTGGCTTGTTACTAAAACAAACCTTAGGTGCGATATAAAGTGAAGCACCTCAGATTTCCAACCAACATCCCACCTAGTCATCGGCTTTTTTGGATGCTGTTTGCCCCTATATTTATCATTTCATTATTATCCTGTGTATTTATATTTGCTTATAGAATGAATGACTTAAACACACAAATGGACAAAAAAGCCCTTAGCATTACCAACCAGCTCGCCGTTACCAGTGAATACGCCATCATAATTTCAAACAAAAAACTGATGACGCAACTTCTAGAAAATGCGTTAAGTTACGACAACATCCACAATATCACTATTTTCAACAGCGATAAAAAAATCATTTCAGAAATTGGCCCTTCCGCATATATACCAATACCACAACTGCCCTCCGTTGCTTACATAAAAAAATCAAATGACTTTCTTGCTAATGTACGACCGATTTACCATACCCCACCCCCTATAGACAGTACATTCACGACGCAACCCGATACCTTTAACTCACAAACTCAGCGTCATATTATTGGTTGGATCAAAGTAGAGACAAGTACCTATCAATTAGATATTGCAAAATACCAGCTGTTCTTTTTACTTGTTTTTCTGTTGGCTATTTTTAACGCATTAATCGCATTAATTGCTTGGCGTGTTGCAATATCTTTCACTCAACCAATAGAAAAACTTTCATTGGCACTCAAAAAACTCACAAAAAGCCAGTATCCTTCAGCCAAATCCATCAAACTACCAACCCACTATTCAGAGATACAAAAAAACGTATTAGAGCTGGCTGAACGACTCGAAAACCACCAAGAAGAACTCACCGCTGGCATCGAACAATCCACTGAAGACATGCGCAGAAATATGGATAGCATGGAAGAAAAAAGTGCTCAGCTATACATTGCAAACAAAGAAGTAATGGAATCCAGTCGACTTAAATCTCAATTTCTCGCGAACATTAGTCATGAAGTCAGAACACCACTTAATGCCATCTTGGGCTATACAAAAATCCTCCAAAAGAACATCAAAGACAGCCAGAACAAAATCTATGTGGATACCATAGAACAATCCACTAACAATCTATTGGCCATTATTGGTGATATTTTAGATTTCTCAAAAATTGAAGCGGGAAAACTTAGCCTTGATCACAGCCAAGTCAACATTAGGGAGCTAGTCGATGATGTTTATCAAACCCTAAGCGCAAACCTATTAACCTCCGACAAACAGATAGACCTAGTAACAGACTTCTCTCCTGACGTGCCACAAATTATGGTGGGTGATAGCATCCGTATTCGCCAAGTACTCACCAATCTAATTAGCAATGCGCTGAAGTTTACCAATAAAGGATCGATCAATACCAAAGTCATATTATCCAATCAAATCGAGGATCAGATCACCCTATCTTTTCAAGTAATTGATACTGGCATCGGTATTCCTGAGGATAAAATAAGCAAATTATTTAAACCCTTCTCACAAGTTGATACCAGCACAACTCGTAGAGTTGCTGGCACAGGACTAGGGCTTGTAATTACTAAAAAACTAGTAGAGCAAATGGGCGGTAATATCGGCATTAGCAGCACAGCAGATATAGGCTCAACCTTTTACTTTACCTTAAAATTAAAACGCTCAACCAAGCCCCAGCCCATACAAGAAAATCTTGGAAAACACATTCTATTTTTAGAGCCTAGCAGCACTTATCGAAACTATCTAAGTCACTACTTTGATGAAATTGGCGTAGAAAACGCCCCCTGTTCAGGGGTAGAACAAGTCATTTCAAAACTTAATAAACACCATCTCAATGTGGATGCTATTCTCATTAATGTCATTCCAAACGACCAGAGTACCAATGAAGCTCAAGAGTTAGCGTCATATGCCATTAAGCAATTCAACATCCCGTGTATTTTGATGATTCAACCACCTGGACAAATAAACCATTACCCAGCACTTAAAGCATTTGCCAACGAAGTACTGCTCAAACCGATCTGCCATAAGCACTTATTCAATGCTCTTAAAAATATCCAACCACCCAATACGTTAGTTCCGATTGAGCAGATAAGCGATACCTTAGCCATTGAGAAACAAGCGGTAGCGCTCACTAAATTAACGGGATTAAAAATACTTGCGGTAGACGACACGCCCGTTAATTTACAGCTATTAACTCATTGGTTAACGCCTAACGGACTGGATGTTTTCTTAGCTTATAGCGGTAAAAAAGCCATTGAGATGGCACAAGAAGAACAGTTTGACCTCATCCTAATGGACATTCAAATGCCCGAAATGGATGGCTTGGAAACCACACAACATTTACGCGAACTTGAAGCCTATAAAGACATACCGATAGTGGCATTAACCGCTCACGCGCTTGGCTCAGAACAAGATAAAATATTAGCATCTGGCATGAATGCTTACTTAACAAAGCCAGTTGATGAAAATATTCTTCTCAACACCATCGAAACCTGGTGCCTAAAGAAAGAGGGTATTAAAGAGCACCTAGATGCCCAGATTCTCAGCGCATTTGACTTAAAAAAAGCACTTTATATCGTAGATCAAAAAAGCGACATTGCTAAAGAAATGTTTGACATGCTAACCGACTCGTTAGAAAACGAAAAGAAACTCCTTCGACACCATTTTGAGAACCAAGACATCGAAAAAATGATTCATATCGTACATCGAATCAACGGTGCATCGAAATACACAGGCACTACGGAATTAACGCGTCATGCAGGCTTTTTAGAAACACACCTGAAGGAATTAGGAATGGAAGATACTGACGGCGTTTTAGAGGACTTCTTAGAAAGTATTGATGCGCTACTCAATATTCGCAACCTTATTGCTTGGCCTCAAGAATAACAAACGCTTGAGCATAGGCCTTTTCATCTGTCAGACTTAAATGCCATGAGATTGGCATATTAAAACGAGATTCAATTTTTTCATCAACACTAAGTATTGGTTGACCTGACGGTAGGTTACTAATTTGAAAATGTTGAAAGCTAATGCCATTCCCTATACCTGTCCCTAGAGCTTTCACCGCCGCTTCTTTGGCCGCAAACCGCTTAGCAACAAAAGAATTGCGCTTCTGCTCATTCGTTATTTTCGCCCATTGTTCTTTTTCATTTGATGTAAGAATACGATCAATAAAACGCTCACCCAGCTTGGCAATAGAATCAGAAATTCGGGCCACATCAACTAAATCCGTACCAATACCAATAATCAAAATAGCTCCTCAGAATAAATAATCTTTATCATTTTCAAACAATAGCCACCAAAGACGACAAACTAAAATACGCTTCGAAAAATAGGCACTCCGTTCAACCGTTCACCTTGAAATTCTTGCTTAGGAAGTAATCGTCTGGCACTGACAGGCTTACCATTTAATAAGCCATCCAACCAAGAGCGATGCAACGTTTTAGCCAAACTCAACACATGCTTATTGGTCCACGCCCCTGCGTAGTAATCAAGTGCCACTTTCCCTTCGACATACAGCAGAGGTGCCTGTTTAGGCAACTCACCAAAATAAGGCCTTAGACCAAATTTCTGATGAAATTGATACACTTGCTTTGCATCTAGCGGCTCTCCACGACTCGTTGACGCCATGTTTATAGAAACACCTAGCTCTGCAAACAACCCGACTTCGAAGCGCCTTAAGATAGGGGCAATAGCGACACCTGCATGCAAACTACTAATTAGCCATTGATAAAGTTCATAGATCTCAGGAAGCGGTAAATTAAGCGGCAATAAGCGCTCTAAAATCTCATGAATATACAAAGCGGCATAAAGAGGCACACCATCTAGATAAAAGCCAGCTTGAACAGACTCCATACTTTTAATGGTTTTCAGCTCACCACGGCCCACACACTCAATTTCAAAACACAAAAAAGGCCCAGGTATTACCCGAGCCTCTTTTTTAGGTAAGCGCCACACTCCTCGCAATAATCCTTGCTCAAGTGTTAGCAAATCCACAAGGATTTTGCCATCTTGAAAAGGACGAGTATGAATAACATAGGCACTAACACGCATGCTGTTTAGCCTTTTTTGATAACCAAATTACTCTTCTTGATAGCCTAAACTAGCCAATGCACGTTCATCGTCAGACCAGCCAGAACGCACTTTGATCCAAAGATTCAACATAACTTTATGCTGAAATAAATTCTCCATATCAATACGCGCTTCTTTACCTATCAATTTTATCTTATCACCACGCTCACCAATAATGATGCGCTTTTGGCCATTTCGCTCAACCAAAATCAGCGCGCTTATATGAATAGCCGTCTCTTCATACACAAATTCTTCAATCTGCACAGCCACTTCATAAGGAACTTCTTGGCCCAATTGACGGGTGATTTTTTCACGCACAATTTCAGCGGCTAAAAATCGAGAACTACGGTTAGTAATTTGGTCTTCAGGATAGAACGCGGTGCCTTCAGGAAGATAACTTTCTACTAACCGCTCAAGACGATCTAAATTTTTATTACGTAATGCAGAAATTGGCACTATTTGCGCAAAATTCATTCGCTCTGATAAATTCGCTAAACGCGGCAAGATGTCATCTTTATTTTCAATTTGGTCAACCTTGTTGGCCACTAAAACAACAGGACAACGAGCGTGTTTTACTTTTTGTAAAACCGACTCATCTTCTTCTGTCCAGCGATCAGCGTCCACAACAAATAAAATCACATCCACATCTTTCAACGCGGCTGATGCGGTTTTATTCATAAAGCGGTTAATCGCTTTTGTTTCACCTATATGTAACCCAGGCGTATCAACATAAATAGCTTGAAGATGCCCTTCTGTTTTTACGCCTAAAATTTGATCACGCGTTGTCTGAGGCTTACGAGAAGTAATCGAAAGCTTTTGTCCTAAAATATGGTTCAACAATGTTGATTTACCAACATTTGGGCGTCCTACTATAGCAACATAGCCACAGTGAGTTATTTCAACATCAGACATTATTTCTTTTCCAATTGTTTAAGGGCTTTAGCCGCCGCATTTTGTTCTGCAATTCGACGACTATTACCTTTGCCTTCGATTGGCTTATCAGATAATTCTATCTGACAATGCACAAAGAAGGTTTGATCATGTGGCTCGCCAACAATTTGCACAACGTCATAGATAGGAAGTGCGTGTTTTCTAGCCTGAAGAAACTCTTGTAAACGTGTTTTTGCATCTTTAGTCACAATTTTTAATGACGTAGCATCTAAACGTTCTTTATACCAAGCTAATATGTGTTCACGACAAACATCCATGCCGGCATCCAAATACATACCACCAATGATGCCTTCAACCGCGTCTTCTAAAATAGAGTCTCGACGAAATCCACCGCTTTTCAACTCACCGGCACCCAGTTTAAGGTAATCACCTAACTGAAACTCACGTGCCAATTCAGCTAAGGTATCGCCCTTTACTAAAGACGCCCTAAGTCGGCTCAGCTCTCCCTCTTTTGCTTTAGGGAACCGATGGAACAAGTCTTCCGCGATCACATAATTAAGAATAGAATCGCCTAGAAATTCTAGACGTTCATTATTTTTACCCGCAAAACTGCGGTGTGTTAGCGCTAATTCAAGCAGTCCAAGGTCAGCGAAAAAGTAACCTATACGCCGACACAACTTCTGATACAGTGCACTCAAAATTTCTCCAAAATACTTATTCAATCAAACCATTATATTTAAAACTTGGAATACTCAAAAACTTATTCCAATGAAGCCATACATAAAAAGCACGACCTTTTAGATTTGCTTCTGGTACAAAGCCCCATACTCGGCTGTCTGCACTATTATCTCGATTATCACCCATAACAAAATAATGACCTTTCGGCACAATCCAATCACCCTCAAGAGGGTTCGGGTAATAATTGTTATAAATTTCGTGCTTTTTACCACCTAAATCTTCATTAAAAACACGAACAGGCTCTTGATTTGGATTTAAAGATGTTGGTAGTTCTGCCAGTAAATCCTTACTAACCTGTTTGCCGTTAATGGTTAAGATTTTATTATGATAGCTCACCACATCACCTGGTAGGCCAACTAAACGCTTAATATAGTTTAGACTAGGATCACGAGGGTATTTAAATACCACTACATCACCACGTTTCGGCTCTGTCGTTTCGATGATTTTTGTATTAAGCACGGGCAAACGAATGCCGTAGTCAAACTTATTCACCAAAATGAAATCGCCAATTTTTAACGTTGGCAACATAGAGCCAGATGGAATCTGAAACGGCTCAACAACAAAAGAACGCAAAAAGAAGATAACCGCAATAATGACAAAATAGGATTTAACCTCAGCCACATACTTTGGTGTATTCGCCAATAATTGCGCATCATTTTTGTTCAAAGCAGTACGTACTTCTGGTGGCATTTCGGCCAATATTGCCTTACGTTTTGGCAAAAACACAATACGGTCAAACAGCCAAAAGGCGCCAGTTACTAAAAAAGCAATGGTTAATATTAACTCGAAATCAAAACCCATACATCTGTCTCCATAAAAGCGTGCATAACACGCCAAGCCTAATGTCGTGACAATTAGCTATCGATTTGTAATACAGCAAGAAACGCAGACTGTGGCACTTCGACATTACCAACCTGTTTCATGCGCTTTTTACCGTCTTTCTGTTTCTGTAACAATTTTTTCTTACGACTTACATCACCGCCATAACACTTAGCAATTACGTTTTTACGCAATGCTTTGACCGTAGTACGAGAAATAACTTTCGCACCAACAGCCCCTTGTATTGCCACATCAAACATTTGACGAGGAATCAGTTCTTTCATTTTTTCACACAGAGCGCGACCTTTATATTGGACGTTATCTTTATGCATAATGAGAGCTAATGCATCAACGCGCTCACCATTAATAAGGACATCCAAACGAACCAATGGCGCTGGGCTAAAATGGGAAAAACTATAATCTAGAGAGGCAAAACCACGACTACAAGATTTCAATTTATCAAAGAAATCCATTACCACTTCATTCATTGGCAATTCATAGCGTAATTGAACTTGCTTACCTACATATAACATGTCTTTTTGAATACCACGTTTTTCAACGCATAAGGTAATCACGTTGCCCAAAAATTCTTGAGGAACAAGAATGTTCGCTTCGACAATCGGCTCGCGCATTTCCTTAATAGTACCGGGATCAGGCATTTTTGAAGGGCTATCCACATTAAGTACTTCACCATTATTCAATTCAACTTCAAACACCACTGTCGGTGCCGTTGTAATCAAATCTAGATCGTACTCACGCTCTAAACGCTCTTGGATAATTTCCATGTGCAGCATACCGAGGAAGCCACAACGAAACCCAAAACCCAACGCATCGGAGCTTTCAGGTTCAAAAAATAATGATGCATCGTTTAGCGTTAATTTATCCAACGCGACTCGAAAATCCTCATAATCATCAGAACTAACGGGAAACAATCCTGCATAGACTTGCGGTTTTACTTTTTTGAAACCCGCAAGCTGAGGAACATTGGGTGTTGTTGAATGCGTTATCGTGTCACCTACTGGCGCACCATGAATGTCTTTAATACCTGCTACGACATAACCTACTTCACCGGCTTTTAGTACCCCTGTTTCTTTACGTTTAGGAGTAAAAATACCAGCCATATCAACAAGGTGAGTTTGTTTTGTAGATTTAATGAAGATTTTGTCTTTTTTACGCAGAGTCCCTTCTTTAATACGAACAAGGGAAACAACACCGAGGTAATTATCGAACCAAGAGTCAATAATCAACGCTTGAAGAGGCGCGTCAATATCACCCTCTGGTGGTGGTATAGTGGCCACAAGACGCTCAAGAACATCATCGACACCAACACCTGTTTTAGCGGAACACGTCACCGCATCAACTGCATCAATGCCAATAATCTCTTCTATTTCTTCACAAACCCGCTCTGGTTCGGCTTGAGGCAAATCAATTTTATTAAGCACAGGCATAACTTCAAGGCCTTGCTCTATCGCGGTATAACAGTTAGCAACCGACTGAGCTTCTACACCTTGTGCCGCATCAACCACCAATAAAGCCCCTTCACACGCGGCTAAAGAGCGTGAGACTTCATACGAAAAGTCAACGTGTCCCGGTGTATCGATAAAGTTAAGCTGGTAGGTTTTGCCATCTTTCGCATGATAGTCCAAGGTAACACTCTGAGCCTTGATCGTGATGCCACGTTCACGTTCTATATCCATAGAATCAAGAACTTGTGCTGACATTTCACGTTCACTCAAGCCTTCACAGGTTTGAATAAAGCGATCTGCCAAGGTCGATTTACCATGGTCGATATGGGCGATAATACTAAAATTGCGTATGTGCTTGAGATTATTTGAAGACACTATTTACTCACACTTTAAAAGCGACATTTGGTTGGATAACGGTTCATAATCGACGGTTCCAGCAGTTTTTTTACTGGTCATAACCAGCTATGCTCGCAACAGGCTCGCTAAAAGCCCATACCGAATGATTTATCAACAGATTCTCAGAATAGAAATTGGCGAGCATTCTACCGAAAATCAACCAACTACTCCATTTATTTAAAAGTATGACTACTTTCTGTTACCGCGATAAAACAACCCATATTAGATAGTCTAACGCGTATATTAAATTCCCCATGAGTTACATGACTAAGGCAACACCACACCACGTTCCTTTAAAATTCGCTCAACCGTATCAACGGTTGCTTGAGTATGTGTATCAACTTCCAAATTCACTTTATCACCCACGGACAGTTGACCAAACGTCGTCAAGCGCAATGTTTCTGGAATCAACGACACTTCGATCCAATCGTCTCCTACATTGCTAATGGTTAAACTAGAGCCATTTAAACCAACATAACCCTTATCAAACAAATAACGTCTTGCATCGACTTCTTGCTGACGATCCGTTGTAAAACGAATGTGAACACTTTCAGCAACCTGCTCTATACGGGATACTGTCACTGACGTCATTATATGGCCTGACATAAGATGACCACCTATTTCATCACCCACTTTTGCAGCACGCTCAAAATTAACAGAATCGCCTGCACCCAATAAGCCAATATTGGTTAATGCCAATGTAGTATCAATAACATCAAACGTCAGTACATCATGAGCCAATGCAGATACCGTGAGACAGACCCCATTGATTGCAACACTGGCACCTAGCTGTTGATTCTGCATAGAGCCAACAGGAAAGAGAATGTTGAGACGTTTATTACGACCTACCGTTTCAGATGACTTAACCGATGCCACACCTTGGACAATGCCAGTAAACATGAAAATTCCTTTATCAAATCTAAAAGTTTTTATACTCAAAATAGCAATAAGTGGATAACTTGTGAGCATATGAAGAAGAAATGAACACCTTAGCTCAAAGTGGCGCCATTACTAGGTTAACGAAAGTTATCACACAGTCACTAATAGGGTTATCCACAGCATGCGGGGATAACCTAGAACTCTTTAGAAAATGCGACCAAAAAACGAATTTTCAAGGTCTAAAGCGCAGGTGATCACTTAATTGTTCTTATTTAACCATTCATTTGACAAAAAAAAGCCGCTTCAAAGGCGGCTTAAATTAAGCTCATCAAGTAAAATGAAACGCTATCCTTTAGATAATGCTTCAATCATATCCTGAGTGACTAAAGTGATTCCGTCAGAATTACGATAAAAACGTGAAGCATCTGCTACCGCATCTTCACCGATAACCGTTCCTTCAGGAATTTGACAGTCGGAATCAACCACGACACGATTGAGGCGACAATGACGGCCGATATCACAACGCGGCAAAATAACTGATTTATTCACATGTGAATAAGAATTTACCCGCACATTATTAAATAGAATAGATTGTTCGACAGTAGAACCTGACACAATACAACCAGCTGATACAACTGAGTTTAACGCCGTACCAATACGCTCTTCATAATTGTAATTAAACTTCGCTGCAGGGCGCTGATATTGGGCTGTACGAATAGGCCAATCTTCATCATAAAGATCCAACTCAGGGACCAATTTAGTCAAATCCATATTGGATTCCCAATAAGCAGTCAAGGTTCCTACATCACGCCAATAAGGCTTGTTTGGATAGCTTACATTCTGCACAACACTATTTGAAAAATGATGCGCTTTAATCTTGCTATGCCCAACAAAGAGAGGAATAAGATCCTTCCCAAAATCATGGCTTGATGCGGAATCAATTGCATCAGACCTTAAATGCTTGCAAAGAAACTTGGTGCTGAAAATATAAATCCCCATACTAGCAAGAGACACATTTGGATTACCTGGCATAGTGGGTGGTGCCGAAGGCTTCTCTTCAAAAGCAATAATATTGTCCTGTTCATCAATATGCATAATGCCAAATTGATCCGCTTCATGAATAGGCACTTCGATGCAGGCAACAGTGACGTCCGCACCGCTCTCAATATGCTCTTTAAGCATGATGCTATAATCTTGTTTGTAAACATGATCCCCAGCTAACACAAGAACATATTCACTTTCTAAACCGTCGATCATCGTTAAATTTTGATACACCGCATCCGCAGTACCTTGATACCAATTACCGCCTGTTTGTTGCTGAGCCGGCCAAAGTTCAATAAATTCATTAAAATCAGAACGTAAGAAGTTCCAGCCTCGTTGGATATGCTGGTTTAAAGTATGAGAACGATACTGAGTCAAGACAGCAATACGACGCATGCCTGAGTTGATACAATTAGAGAGAGGAAAGTCGACAATTTTATACTTCCCAGCAATGGGGACAGCAGGTTTGGAACGGTTGTCCGTTAACTGCTTCAATCTTGAGCCCCTTCCGCCAGCCAAGATGATTGACAGGGTTTTCATACAAGCGGTATTTAAATCCATAATTTACCCTTAATTAGTTATCTGCTAACGCTACACCGAATTATTTTTAGGTATACTATCCTTACCATGCTGAATCAATAAGATAACAAGATGATGAGAATCCTTTTTGCTGCATCCGAAATATACCCGCTAATCAAAACAGGTGGACTTGCTGACGTGGCTGGTGCTTTGCCCGCCGCTCTGAGAGCAAAAGGACATGATGTAAAACTTATCATGCCTGCCTACAAAGGAATATTAGAAAAAGTCGAACCTATTCATAACAGCACCAACTTGGGAGATCCATTTGGTGTTGGCGACTTAATCCTGCTCGAAACACGTACCACAGAAGACGACATTCCTATTTTCTTAGTGCAATGTCAAACACTGTTTGAACGTGATGGTGGACCTTATGTAGACCAAAATGGTGTCGACTACCCCGATAACCATATACGATTTGGGGCTTTTTCTTGGGCTATTGCAATGCTCGCTCAACACGGTAACTTACTAGGCTGGCAAGCCGATGTACTCCACCTTAATGATTGGCAAACTGGCTTTGCAGCAGCCTATCTTGAGAGCTGGAAAATGAATCACATTCCTATTGTCACTACCGTACATAATTTACGTTATAACGGCAGTTTTGATATGAATCAATTTCCTGACATGCGATTGTCAGGAGAATTGCTTGATATTCATGGCATTGAGTTCTATGGCCGCTTTTCTGGATTAAAGGCGGGGTTGGTATATGCAGACTCAATTACGACAGTAAGCCCAACTTACGCCAAAGAAATTCTTACCAGTGAGTATGGTGACGGACTAGATGGCACACTAAGAGCCATGAGGTATAAACTCCACGGCATCTTAAATGGTGTAGATTATGAGTTATGGTCGCCTGAAAAAGATCCATTAATCAAACAAAACTATTCCATCGATTCTATCGAGAAGAAACTTGATAATAAACTCGCACTGCTAAAAGAAAACGGTTTGTCAGAAGATCCGACCAAACTTGTTTTTGGCATTGTTAGTCGCTTAACCGAACAAAAAGGTTTGGACCTAATTCTAAGTGCCATTCCAAGCATGTTAGAAAAAGGCGTTAGGCTAATTGTATTAGGCTCCGGAGATAAAGTGTTAGAAGAGGCTTATAACGAACTCCAACGTCAATACCCACATCAAGTGGCCATCAGAATCGGGTACGATGAAGCTTACTCCCATCGCTTACAAGCAGGCATTGACTCCCTACTCATTCCATCTCGATTTGAGCCCTGTGGTTTAACTCAACTTTACGCTCTTAAATATGGCACTTTGCCGCTAGTAAGAAAAACAGGTGGCTTAGCAGATACCGTATTTGAGCAAGGCGATTTGCATAATGGTTTTGTTTTTGATCACGCTGACGCGAACTCTCTTTACGAGGCAATGGAGCGCTGCTTAGCTTGCTTTGATGATATTAATGCATGGCAACAGAAACAGAAAAATGCAATGAGTTATGATTTTAGTTGGGAGAAAACCACGGAAAAATGGGCTCAACTGTACCGAAATTTAATACAATAAACAGTGAAGAAATAAAAAATATCGAGCGAAAAAGAACATTAGCTCGATATTTATTTCTTGAGTAAAGCTATGTCTGTTGTCTGAAATGCACGCCATTCTTTAATGCCATCAAACAATGCTTTTTCGGCGATACCTTGTTTGTGCATCTGACTCAATGCCATAGCGATTTTTTGTTTAATAGCCACCGTATTACAAGATGATGCTTTTGACAAAGTCAGATACAAGCCTTCACTGCTTATTGAAGGGGATTCGTAAGTGATTTGCTTTTGTAAACCAAGCATAGTGACATAGGCAATGCCTGGATTTTTTTCATAGAGAACATAATCCACACTGTCCGCCATCAGCATTTGAAAAGCATTAGACAAACTAGCAACAGACAAGATATTCAAATCTTGCCGTGCATAACTGTCAAAAGCCTGCCCAAAGCTGTTACTTATAACAGTCACTCCCCATTTCCCTTGTAAATCTTTCTTAGAGTGAAAAGGAAAGGTTTCTCCCTTACGCTGCCAAACGACACTCGTTGTATGCAGCATAACAGGATAAAAATAGTCCATATAGCTCGCCCGACTATTGGTGTAAAAGGCGCCAGCTATCATATCAACTCGCCCGTTTTTCACTGCTGATAAGGCCTTAGACCAAGGCCCTACGCTTTTCAAAGTGATTGGGATATTAATGCGACGACTCAACTCATCAATAATGATTTTATTAGCACCAAGGAGCTGGTCATCTTTGTTATTGCCGCGCCAAAGAAAAGGGGGATATTCAGGATTGCCTGTGGCTGTCAGTGAAGAACATTCACCACCCGGTTCTTCACTTATTTCAGATGCGAAGGAAAAACCACTGAAAAAAACACTATTCATTAAACAAAAAAGTACCGTTTTCTGTAGCCACATAAAGCGAGAGCTCCTTAAAACATACAACAACATAAGACACGCTTTAGGAAACAATCGCCTACGAAGTTTAACCTGTAAAAGTAACGCTTTTTTCTATAAAGACAAAACATCATTAATTTATCAACATTAAAATGGCCATAGACAAGACGATGAAGACGTTGGTTGCGTTCCTAGAACGAACGCCAATGACTCTTTGTCGTCACAACGATCTGCGGCGATTTCAAATTCGTCTTTTAACACATTATAACGCGCAGCACCTGTTGGCAAAGTTTCTGGTAACGAACGAGGATTGGTGTGCGCGGTAAAATCTATCCACACCTTCTGAGCCCCCGTCGCACCAGTTATATTCATTGGCTTATTGTCATCTAAACCGAGCCAAACTGTACTGGCATAATCCCCTGTAATACCCTCAAACCAGCTATCGCGTAGGTCATTAGTCGTTCCTGTTTTCGCAGCGAACTTAAGATCTGGAAAACGACGCTGAGCCGCTCTTGCGGTGCCCATTTCCGGCACTTTAGTCATACCATCTAAGGTGACGGCTAATAGTGCATCAGTAAAAGGAACACGAGTTGATAGATCAAAACGTTTCAGAAGCCTATTTTTTTGATCCATAACCGCCAGAACCACTCCCAACTCACTGCTTTTCCCTTGAGAAGCAATAGGTTGATACATTCTAGCGACTTCAAAAGGAGACAATTCTAACGCCCCTAATGCCATCGCAGGATGCATAGTAAAAGGTCGTTTAACACCTAATTGACGTAAAGTATCTCCCACACGGTCAAACCCTACCTGTTGCGCTAGGTTTATGGTCGCTAAGTTATAAGACCTCGCCATCGCTTCATACAGATGGACCATTCCATGGGTTTTACGATCATAGTTTTCTGGTGCCCAAATCTTTCCAGCAATATCAAACCTTAGGGCTTTATCATCAATCTTCGACCACCACGTATATTTTCCAGTAGCCAAAGCAGACATATAAAGAGGAGGTTTAACCAAAGAACCAATTGGACGAACAGCACCAAGCGCCCGGTTAAACCCCGAATAATACTTATCACTCGAGCCAACAATTGCTCGTACTTGCCCGTTAATTCGATCGGTGACTACCATAGCACCTTGAAGCCCTTTTAGGTGGCGACTACGACTAATGGCTAATACTTGACGGCGCATCGCTTCGCTGGCGGCCTGTTGCGCTCTGATATCAACACCGGTGTAAATACGTAAATTTTTAGTGGCCAGTGTCTTTTGATCAAAATCACGAGAAAGCTGCATGGAAACTAGGTCAAGATAATCACCATAAACAGAACGTTCTTTATGTTTATCAGCAAGGCGAATGGGCTGTTTTCTCAAGACATTATAATCGCCTTGAGTAAGACGCCCTTGATCCTTCAAAATAGCTAACACCGTATTACGACGTGACAATGCGCGCTTAGGATGGCGCTCTGGATTATAAATGGACGGTCCTTTAACCATACCTACTAACAGCGCTAACTCATCAATATTCAACTCTTTCAAAGGGCGACCAAAGAAATGCTGACTCGCTGCCGCAAAACCATGAAGTCCTTCATTACCAACTTGAGCTAGATACACCTCGTTCATATAAGCGGTAATAATGGCCGATTTTGAATAATGGTATTCCAACAGTAAACTCATCACGACTTCGGTTAACTTGCGAGTATAGGTCCGTTCCGAACTCAAAAACATGTTCTTAACAAGCTGCTGCGTTAACGTCGAACCTCCTTGGCGACGAGATCCGTGGGTGAAATTAACCCACGCCGCGCGCGCAATACCGGTAGGCGAAATGCCCCAGTGAGAATAGAAATCTCTGTCTTCGACTGTGGTTAAAATCTCAATAAGAGGTTTAGGAATATCGTCATAGGAAAGGATTTCACGACGCTCAGTATTACCGCCATAAAGAAAACCAATACGTTGCGGCTCAATGCTGGCCTCTTCAACCGAGTCACCACTCAAAGAGTGAATCGCAAGCTTGCCATCTTCAAAGGAAAAAATACGTCGTTCACTAGGGTGATAACCTGAATAATCAACATAAGAGCGTAAGTTAGCGCTTACCTTAGTTTGGCTACGAGCGGCCCAACCTACTTTCTGGCTATTACGACCGAATCGATAGCCGGTTTCTTTAAGCAGGGTTTCAAGGTCTTCTTTTTTCCAAGGTGCGCCATTTTTAAGATAAATAGGCGCACTGTATACTTCTGAGGGCACTTGCCATTTCTGCCCTTCAAAGCGAGAAGTTACTTTTTGATCAAGCCACCAAACCCAGCCTGCAAAAGGTAAGCTTCCTAGCAAAGCGAGGATCAATCCCCACTTGAAAATAAAGCGCCAAAATTTACCAAAAAAGGAACGTTTAGGTTTGCTTTTTGATGTTTTTTTCGTTTTTGAAGTCATAGACTTACGCGGAGATTTAGAAGGTGTTTTATTAGCCATTAAGCAAGTATAAGGAGCTTATCAGTACCTAGCAACGATCATTCAAAAACTAATATTTTTTCTCTCTCAGATCGACAAAAAACAAGCGATTGGGCGGCTTTATATTGACAAGTCCTATGGTAATCTGACATTTTCAGTCTTCCCTATTACTAGGGTGAAAGAAACACTGAATACATGAAAATAAAAAATGGTGATAAAAGACTATTAAATGGCTCAATATTTACCTGTGAAGAAGTGTTCATTTGAAAGATCTACAAAATTCAAACTGGCTCACTGGAAAAATTAGCGTCATTAAATCCAGTTAATTCTTTGTCTAAAAAGTGTGGTGATCCTGTGTTTTATAAACATCTTATTCCAAACGCGAAATATTTAACCGAAGGCAACTCGTTACATTTCCAAGCTAAACACGCTGATTTTGTCATTGTGAAACAGCAAGGTACTTTGCTTGCTTATGAAAATCGCTGCCCTCACCAAAAACGCTCTTTAAGCAGTGATTCAGAACGCTTTTTTGATGACGATGGCGATTATTTAAAATGCCGCCATCATGGTGCTCTTTTCACCCCATCAGATGGTCAGTGCATCGCTGGACCTTGTCAGGGAAAAACATTAAAACGTGCCACAATTGGTCTTGAAGAAGGCGATTTTTATTTGCTTATAGCGGAAAATATCGAATCCAATAGCGCGATTGCTTAGGGTGACGTAAAGCCACAACACAAATGATCATATTGAGAAAATGAGTAAACACTTATCCTTGTGGCTTCTGAATATCAGCACGCGATAATTGTACTTAGAGAACACAATGTAACGGTATTCATAGCATCATTGTCCATTTTTCATTCGTGTCGACGGGCTCGCCTATGACAAACACATTGCTCACGAATACGCTTACTTATTGAGCGATGATAACGAAACGTGCCGCAGTTTGGTTTATGCGTAAAAACGCCTTATTCTCAAGTCATATCCCAGTAAAGTAACACGACAACTGCACTACCAATAGGGATAATGCTCTTCTTTAGCCAAGAATAAGACATCTCATTATCATCTTCGGTTTACTCTTTCCAGAACAGATTAAGATATGTTTGAAAGAAATATCCAATTTAACATCAACCTATATTTATTTTAATTCTGAGAGTGAATTATGATGTTTTTTGATTTAAGAAAACGAGAAAGAATACCCCTTTATTCATTCATAAAAATAGCCACTATCAGTTTTTTCATGTTTTGCTCTGGGATCATTTTTGCAGAGCCTCTACGTATTGCTGTCGCCTCCAACTTCACGTCGCCAATGCAAAAGCTCGCCCCTTTGTTTGAAAAAGAAACAGGGCAAAAAATTCAGCTGTCTTTTGGCTCATCCGGCAAGTTTTATGCTCAGATTCAACACGGAGCTCCATTTGATGTCTTTCTTTCTGCGGATCAAGCAAAGCCCAACAAACTCATTCAAATGGGCCTAGCATTAAAAGAAAGCCAAACTGTTTACGCAAAAGGTACGCTTGCGCTCTGGTCTGCCAAACTGAAGTCCGTAGAGCCTATAGCGAACGTGTTAAAAAATGCGCGTAAAATAGCCATCGCCAATCCAAAATTAGCGCCTTACGGCAAGGCGGCAGAAGAAACACTTAAAAAATTAAACCTTTGGTCACCACTAAAAGATAAATTAGTACAAGGTGAAAATATTGGGCAGACCTATCAATTCGTTTACACTAAAAATGCCGATGTAGGCTTTGTGGCATTATCTCAAGTACTGTCTGGTGACATAAAAGGCAGCTTTTGGACAGTACCCAGCTCTTTTCATGCTGATATTAAGCAGTCTGCTGTGGTCATAAAAAAATCAAAGCAAAAGAAAATGGCTACTGCTTTTCTAGCATTTTTAATGCGCCCTGATATTCAGAAAAAAATTGCCAGCTTTGGCTACCAAACATCCATTAAATAAGGCTTTTCCTATATGTCACTGAGCCCTGGAGACATAACGGCAATTTGGTTAACACTCAAGCTGTCTGCTTTAGTAACCTGCTTGTTACTCATTATCAGCACACCCATTGCTTGGTGGTTAGCAAGAACCCAGTCTTGGTTAAAAGCGCCTATTAATGCCATTGTTGCCATGCCCTTAGTATTACCACCAACAGTGCTAGGGTTTTACTTACTCATTTTTTTAGGCCCTGACGGAACGTTAGGCTCACTGCTTAATGAATTAGGCATGTCCCCTTTACCTTTTAGCTTTAAAGGACTTGTTGTCGCCTCAATGATTTACTCTTTGCCTTTTGTCGTGCAGCCCATTCAAAATTCGTTTGCCGCCATGGGCAATCGTCCTCTAGAAGTGGCGGCCACACTACGTGCTTCGCCATGGAATAGGTTTGTTTATGTGGCTTTACCACTGGCTAAACCTGGCTATCTAAGCGCGGCAATACTAGGGTTTGCTCACACTGTAGGAGAGTTCGGTGTGGTATTAATGATAGGGGGGAATATTCAAGGTGAAACGCGCGTGTTATCGGTACAAATATACGATCATGTTGAAGCGCTGGAATATGGCCAGGCTCATTTTCTTTCTTTAATTATGGTCGCCTTTGCTTTCTGTGTCTTAGCGCTGCTTTATGCTTTGCAAAAACGCGGAAAAAATACCGTCATCGAAAGTGCTTTCTAAAATGACTGATTTAAAAATACGCTTAACCAAAAACAACACAGCTCATTTTTCTTTAAATACCGACTTACGTCTACCAAACCACGGCGTAACCGCCATTTTTGGCCGTTCAGGATCGGGGAAAACAACACTATTACGCTGCATTGCTGGACTAGAAAAAAGTGAGTTTGGTGAAGTCAGCCTCAATGGGGATGTTTGGCAAAATACAATGACTTGGCTGCCTCCTCATAAAAGGCCGATTGGTTATGTTTTTCAAGAAGCCAGTTTATTCTCTCACTTAAGCGCAAAAGAAAACCTAGAATTTGCGATAAAAAGAGCCAATACAAAACAAACCATTATTGACTATGAAGAAATAGTCACTTTAATGGGGATAAAACCATTACTAGCAAAATACCCTAATCAATTATCCGGTGGCGAACGACAACGCATTGCCATTGCGCGCGCATTATTAATTCAACCCAAAGTATTACTCATGGATGAACCGCTTTCAGCGCTTGATGAAAGTCTAAAACAAGACATACTTCCTTATTTAGAAGCGCTCTGTCGGCGCGTTCAAATCCCTATTTTATACATCAGCCACTCTATTGACGAAATTATTCGCCTCGCTGATTACCTTGTCATCCTAGATAACGGAAAAGTGATAGATCAAGGCAGAACGCAAAAAATTCTTGGAAAATTACCCACACATCTTCTACAAAGCCAAGACGCTAGTGTGCTCATTTCAGGAACCATTACTGAGAAACACAAAGAATGGGGACTCTCTAAAGTGAGTTTTTCCCATCACCATATGATGATAAAGAGTAGTGAAGAGAAAATAGGCGATACGATGCGATTAAGAGTCAAATCTAGAGATGTCAGTATTTCGCTTTCAAACGAAGATAATTCGAGTATTTTAAATCGCTTAGCGGTAGTGATCGATGATCTAGTAAAAGACGACCAAGATCCCAGCATGATGATGGTGAGAATGTTAGCAGGAGATACACCAATTCTGGCAAATATCACGGCGTTATCCGCGGATAAACTTAACCTTAAAAAGGGACAAAATGTCATCGCTCAAATAAAGTCGGCTGCCGTTTTAAGATAATCTATATCTTTTTTGTTGCCTCCCCTCTTCAAAATTTCAGTTCTTTTGAAAACTCATTCTAACTAAATCAATAAAAGCAATTTCAAAACCTTATGAACTTTCTTTGGTACAAACAGTCTTTGTAAGATTAGTATTAAATTGAAAAAACCAAACACATTGATTAAGTCTACTTTTATTAATAAAGCTCACTTAATCGATATGAAAAGAATGAGATTATGCCTAACAACGAATCAGACTTACAGCTTACCCTTATCAATATCATTTATGGTTTAAAAACCTCTATGAAAGAAACCATGAGCCTAAAGGAGATTCCTTTGTCTCCTCTGTGCTTCATGATTCTTAAAGGCATTCATGAAAATGAAAAATGCACGGCTCATGCGCTTTCTGAAATGACACATAAAGACAAGGGACAAATGGCGCGTTTGATTAAAGAGCTAATGCTGCACAAGGTTATTTATAAAGAAGCCAATCCATTAGACAAGCGCAGTCAATATTTGCGTTTAACTGAGGAAGGTCTTCAGTATTATCTCGAATTGAAAGCCGCAGACAATATCGCTATTAACCAGATACTATCTGGCATTAGCGATAAGGAACTAGAGCGATTTTTGAAACTAGGCGAAAAAATGGTAAAAAATATTGCCACTTTGAACACTAAGCCAAAAGCCTGAATGCGATGGTTACATCATATTTCCTTTGCTAGCTGATGTAAAAAATCTCGCATCTTACTTTCACGAAGCTCCCCTTCTTTGCGAGCCGCTGCAGTATTCAGTGTCGCACTAATATGAAATAACTTTTTAAAGAAATGATCTATTGTAAACTCGACGTCATTTGGCTGGCGTTGAGTACAAAAAGGGTCCTCTAAAGCATATAAACTACGCCCTAACGCCCCGCTAACTTGCATACAACGCGCAATACCTATCGCACCTAATGCATCAAGACGATCCGCATCCTGCACTATTTTCGCTTCAAGCGTTTTAGGATCTATATTCGCACTAAAACTATGGGCACAAATAGCATGATGGATCGGCGCATAATATTGCTCAGGATAGCCAATTTCAGTTAAGAATTTGACCGCCTTATCGCCTGCCATAGACGATGCTTTGGCTCTATCTGGGTGGCTTTTTGGCAATGAAAAACAGTCATGTAGCCATGCGGCTGGTACCACTATTGCCAACTCAGCAGACTCATCTCTCGCCAATTGCTTCGCTACTTTTACAACCCGTTCAATATGATGAATATCGTGAGCCACATCCGCAATGCTTTCTTGCTCAATAAACAAGCGACATTGGTTTTCATATTTTATTAGCCAAGAATCCGTCATGAAACGCCCTCTTTACAGTTTCTATCGCGTATCATACAAGTATTCAAAAGCGGTTTTAATAACAAATTAACCAAAGCAAACCTTCTAATTACAATAATTTTTCTATACATTGCCGCTTACCTACCGTTTTGTACCAATCACTGGAGTATTTGGTGGATCAGTTTATTTCCCTCATTTTAGTATCGGGTAAAGCTGGGCTTAATATGGCTCTGTATATTTTAATGCCTATGATGGTCATCATGTTAGCAATCATGAAGCTGCTTGATGCTAAAGGCATTTTAAGCTGGGTATGCGATAAACTGGCGCCAATGTCACGTTTATTTGGCATTCCAGGACTCGGTGTTTTTGCAGCCCTTAAAATTACCTTTGTCAGTTTTGCCGCTCCCATTGCAACCCTCTCCTTAATGGATAAAAACGGTACTAACGAACGACATTTGGCAGCCACACTAGCCATGGTACTCGCCATGTCTCAAGCTAATGCTGCCTTTCCATTAGCGGCTGTAGGGTTAAATATCGGTGTATTAATCGGTACTTCTTTTATTGGTGGATTAGCCGCTTCATCTGTTACTTATTATCTGTTCACAAAAAATTGGTCCACTTCCGAAATAACAAATGAAGATGATGCTCCAACAGCAAGTTATGAGGGAAAAAAGAGTATTTTACAAATTCTGTCCGATGGCGGGCAAGAAGGCATGCGTCTCGCTCTCGGCATGGTTCCTATGTTAATTATTGCGATCTTTTTTGTTAACGTACTCAAAGCGTTGCATGTCATCGATTATTTAGCACCAATATTAGCTCCTGCCTTAAGTTTGATTCATTTACCCGAAGCCAGTGTTCTGCCACTAATAACCAAATTCATTGCTGGCGGCACCGCTTATGTTGGCATCACAATCGATCTTGTAAAACAGGGCGCTATTAGCGTAACTGAGCTAAACCGGATGGCTGGATTTGCCACAAACCCATTAGATGTTGCAGGTATTGCTATTTTCGCTGCGGCAGGAAAACGTATCAACAAGGTGATGCGCGTTGCAATATATGGCGGCTTAATTGGTATGTTTGTCCGTGGGGTTTTGCACTTAATTATCTTTTAAGGTATTAAACAACCGACGGCGACCATAATTATCACCTAATCGCCCTCCCATCGCTAAACAGACAGCAAAACTGACACCATAAACTGCAACCATCAGCTCTAATTCTATATGGCTAGCATTCAATGCTGAAGCAATTGAGCCTAATGCAACATTTACTATTGAAAAGTCGATCAATGGCAGAAGCTGTCCAGCCATTAAAATAGCCAGCCCTGCTGCGCTCAACGAAGCTCTTGTCTTATTCATAATTACCCTAGAATTAATGATTCTTTGATATCGTCATGGAAGGTTTTTTAGACTGTCATCAAAAAGTAGCTGTTTAACTATAAAAAACACTAATAATATCATCAAAGTTTAAGAGCTTATGAGTTCTACATAAGATTCTAGAAATAAAAAAGCCTTGATGCTGCGGCAACATCAAGGCTTTAAAAAAAGAACCTATACTAGGGTGTTAAAAAGTATAACCAACACCTACCATAACTGACACTGGATCAATTTCTGTATGAATTGTGCCCACTGCAGTTCGAACATCAGTATCAATGTCCATATACCAAACAGACGCATTCGCAAACCAGTTCTTAGCAATTTTTGCATCTACACCCGCTTGTGCAGCCCAACCTAAAGAATCATCAACGCTAACATTTGTGCCTGCTAAGGCACCCTTGCCTTTCTCGTCAAAGAAGAAAGTGTAGTTAACACCCGCTCCAACATAAGGGCGAATTTTACTGTCGGCTTTACCAAAATAATATTGCGCCATCAAAGAAGGTGGTAACTGAGAAACTTCTGCGACCTTGCCATAGCCTTTTGTAGAGACATCATGAGTAAATGGCGTCGCTAACAGCAATTCAACCCCCATATTGTCAGTCGCCATGTAAGTCAAGGTAGCTGCTAATTGGGTATCATTACTAATTTTTAACTCGTCACCATTCACCTTATCACTGCTTTCATTCGGCATAACAATAGCGGCACCGCCCCGCACGAAAAAATCGCCTGCATTATGAGCAAGAGCAACGGAAGAACAAAGTGCAGAAACAAGAGCAACAGGGATAAGTGCTTTCATCATCAGATTCCTTTTTTTAGTCAAATGAAATATCAATGACGAGCAAGGTACCAAGTCTGATGCAGTAAAATGTTAATCTAGATCAAGGTTTGCCTAGCGCAAGCCAACAAGCACGACACAACCCCAATCTATGTCAATAAAAGCACACAATTTTGAATGCACTCTGCATTTGATTTTCGGTCAATTTACTTTACGAACATTCAGTTAGTGAATTACTTGATTAGTAAACCATAGATTTTATTTTGGTAAACAGATTTACCCAAATGATCGAACTGGTTAGACTTAGCGCAACTTTTGTTTGGAATCAAATCTTATGCCAATACTTATTGCCGTCACCCTTCTATGGGCATTCTCATTCAGCTTAATTGGCGTTTATCTCGCTGGACAAGTTGACCCCTGGTTTTCGGTGCTAATGCGCGTAGCGCTCGCCACAATGGTTTTTTTACCGTTCTTGAAAATTCGTCAGATTGAGCCAAGAATTGCCTTTAAACTGATGATTTGTGGAGCCTTGCAACTCGGCATAATGTACGGATTTTACTACCAATCCTTCCTCTATTTATCGGTACCGGAAGTGCTTTTATTCACGGTTATGACACCAATATACGTTACATTACTGAATGGATTGTTAGACAAACGCTTCAATATTGGTTTTCTTTTTAGTGCTTTATTAGCCGTACTAGGTGCTATTGCCATTCGCTATCAAGGTATTAACGAAGGCTTTATTAAGGGCTTACTCATTGTACAAGGTGCGAACCTTTGTTTTGCTGCTGGTCAAGTGGGCTATAAACGTATCATGGCAAAAGAGCGCCCTGATATACCACAGCGAACAATATTTGGTTGGTTTTTCATCGGTGCTCTTATTGTTGTTATTCCTTGCTTCCTAGCCTTAGGCAACATAGATAAATTACCGACAACCCCATTGCAATGGGGTATTTTGACCTACCTTGGTATTATTGCTTCAGGTTTAGGGTACTTTGCTTGGAATAGAGGAGCGACGTTAGTCAACATAGGAACACTTGCTATTGCGAATAATTTATTGATTCCTGCTGGCATACTAGTGAACGTTCTCTTTTGGAATCGTGATGCCGACATACTTCGACTTGCGATCGGTGGTGGTATTATCCTATTAGCGCTTTGGGTAAATGATAAGTTCAATCAAAAACTGGCCAATAAATCAGAAGTTCAAACCGCTTAAGTAAAAAATAATAGACAAAAAAAACCTGCAAATTGCAGGTTTTTTTGTTTCTAAATTTGTCTTTCTGTTTTTAATCAATAAACAATATTATTGAACTAACCAAACTTGGAAGGCTTTACGTTCTACTGGTGTCGCTTTATTGAACCAGAAGGTCAGCATCTCAAATTGTGTATTTTTAGCTTTCGGCTGATGCGTGTTATCTACCATCCAAATACGGAAGTCTTTGCGAGTTGCTTCATCTGATTTATTAAACCAGAATTGTAACATCTGAAATTCATTGGCTTCAGTAACGGATTTTGGCGCAGGAGCAGGCGCATACGTTGCCGCAGAATTAGCCGCAGCGGCAACACCGACACCAGTGAAAGTTTTAATCTCTTCTAGATAATCACGAGTAGGTTGAAAGCCAGATTTAAAAGGCAAGATTCTCTCTTTGTAATCTACCTTACTGCCGTCTTTCGTATTAACAATGGTAAACGTCGGTTTATCAGCGTAATTAGACGCTTTTTCATCAGTGCGAATATACGGTGCTTTGAGCTCAAGATTCACATCTTTTTTCATATCTAAATCAATAATAATTGGTTCAGATTTAAACAAATCTAAATTACCACTATTACGAACACTCTGGTGGTAACGTACGACAATTTGATGATGCCCTGGCTTTAGATCAACTTTAAAATCTGAACCAAAATCTCCCCCATCTTTCAGGTCAACATACATGATTTCGTATGAAACAGGGACTTTAAATTCCGCAGCAACAGCATGGGTGGTGATAGCTCCAAGTAGAATTGAGCTAGCTAGAATAGTGGTGTTCTTAAAGCGCATAGTTGGCTCCCTAAAGGCACGGCTTATGTTTTATCACGAGCCTATTTTTAATAATATTGTTATTCGAATACTGTCGAACCCGTTTATATTTCATCAATCTACCATAAAGCCAAAAAGAGTTTAGTATTATCTTCATTTTGCTTAATAACTTGCTGAATTTTGTCTTTTTTCTCATCCTAAACAAGAACATCACTATAGAGATTAATTATTACTCTATGGCCTAATTGGCCCACCGCCGCGATGATCTCCACCACTGTATTTACTATCATTCTTACCTGAGCTGTCTATCGGTCCATTACTTTTTTTAGCACTTAGAGATCCAGTTAATGGCCCCGTTGGCCCACCACCACGGTGATCTCCACCTTCATAACCATTATTTGAAAATAATGAGCACCCTGACAGACTCAAGATGGTAACCATAATAGCAATCTGTTTTAGTTTGTTCGTTATTCGTGTCACTGGCTTACTCCTATTGACCTTATTAGGTTAATGCTAAGTAGCTTAAAAAGAAAAGGCAAACAAAGCCTGCCTTACTTAACACTTTATTTTGCGCATAAAAAAAGGCCAGCAATCACAATATTGCTGGCCTTACAAAGACACACTTAAGGAAAATAGCTAAGGGAATAAACTAACCTTAAGAAGATACGGCGAACTGATTCATCGTATTATCTTTACCTGACGCTTTCAGTGCTTGCGCCCCAGAGAAGTACTCTTTATGGTCATCACCCATATTAGAGCCAGACATGTCCTGATGTTTTACGCAGGCCAAGCCTTGGCGGATCTCTTTACGCTGCACTTCTTTCACATATCCCAACATGCCTTGATCGCCAAAGTAGTCTTTCGCTAAATTGTCGGTAGACAATGCCGCAGTATGGTAAGTCGGCAAGGTAATTAAATGGTGGAAAATACCCGCTTGCTGCGCCGCGTCTTTCTGGAAACAACGAATACGTTCATCCGCTTCTATCGCGAGCTCTGTCGTATCGTATTGAGAAGACATCAACTGATCACGCTGGTAATCCGCGGTGTTTTTACCTTCTTCCAACCAGGCATCAAATACTTGCTGACGGAAGTTTAACGTCCAGTTAAACGAAGGACTGTTGTTGTAAACCAGTTTCGCATTAGGCACCACATCACGGATACGATTGACCAGTTCTGCGATTTGGCCAATGTGCGGCTTCTCTGTTTCGATCCACAACAAATCTGCACCATTTTGCAATGAAGTAATACAATCCAATACCACTCGATCTGCGCCCGTATCCGCTTTAAAGCGCACTAAACCATTTGGCAAACGGGTTGGTTTGATTAAACGATCGCCTTGTTTAATGGCCATATCACCAGACTGCATGTCTGCAAGCGAGGTCACTTCATCGCCATCTAGGTAGGCGTTGTATTGATCCGCTAAATCGCCTGGCTCACGAGATACTGGGATTTTTTGCGTCAAACCAGCGCCTAAAGAATCAGTACGCGCCACGATGACACCATCGTCCACTCCCAGCTCCATAAACGCATAACGTACCGCGTTAATTTTCGCTAAGAAATCTTCATGTGGCACTGTTACCTTACCGTCTTGGTGGCCACATTGTTTGGCGTCAGATACTTGGTTCTCGATCTGAATACAACAAGCGCCCGCTTCGATCATTTTTTTCGCTAACAAATACGTCGCTTCTTCATTACCAAACCCTGCATCGATGTCCGCAATGATCGGGACAACAT
Source organism: Marinomonas sp. TI.3.20 (assembly GCF_038155025.1). NCBI lineage: Bacteria > Pseudomonadati > Pseudomonadota > Gammaproteobacteria > Oceanospirillales > Oceanospirillaceae > Marinomonas > Marinomonas sp. TI.3.20. The sequence goes on from NZ_JBAKAS010000003.1 coordinate 105,859, forward strand.
GAGTTTCAAAGTTATCAATTTGCGTTTGCGCCGCTTGCTCTCGCACTTGATCGCCAGCTTCTCGGGCGTCGTCCAGGTCTTTAAATAGATGCTGTAGCTCACGTGCATCCGCTTGTTTCAGGAAGGTATAAAGCTCTTCGATCAAGGCTGGTACAGAGGTTTTCTCATGCATAGACTGATCTGGTAAAGGGCCAAATTCAGAACGCATTGCCGCCACCATCCAACCTGATAGGTACAGGTAACGGCTGCGTGTGGTACCAAAATGCTTCTTAATAGAGATCATTTTCTGTTGGCCGATAAAACCGTGCCAGCAACCTAAAGACTGGGTGTAATTCCCTGCATCGTTATCGTAGCTTGCCATGTCTTCACGCATGATTTTAGCCGTGTATTTGGCGATGTCTAAACCACTGGTAAAACGATTCTGCAATTGCATTCTGGCCACGTTTTCAGGGTTAATCGCCCCCCATGTACCTTGTTGCTGAATAGTCTGTGCTGCCTGCTGAGTTTTGTTTTTGTAAGTTTGCATGGTTAAGCCCTCTTATTTTAGGTTAGGTTTTTAATTTCTTTGGCAACAGCCAATATTTGTTAAATCATCAAATTCAGATACGTTGTCTTTTGCTCTCTATGGTCTTGCTTGCCTTACCTTTACTCTTTAGCAGCGGCTTTCGCTCGTACTCGGTAGGTATGCAAGAGAGGCTCTGTGTAGCCATTTGGCTGTTCGGTCCCTTTAAAGATCAAATCCTTCGCCGCATTAAAGGCGAAACTTGAATGCTCGTTGGCCGTCATTCCGGCTGGGGCCATTGGCTGATAATCTGGCGTATTTTTGTTTTGCTCATCGACCACTTTTGCCATTCGCTCCATCACCGCCATCAACTGGTTTTTATTGCAAATGCCGTGCAGCAACCAGTTCGCCAAATGTTGGCTAGAGATACGCAAGGTGGCACGGTCTTCCATTAGGGCCGTGTTGTTAATATCAGGCACTTTTGAGCAGCCAATACCCGCTTCTACCCAGCGCACCACATACCCCAATAGACCTTGAACATTGTTCTCAATTTCACGCTCGATGATGTCGGCCGATAAAGCTTGGCCAGGTTGAATAACCGGAATCCGCAGTAAATCAGTAAACGTAACGGGCGCGCGCTGCTTGATCTTCTCTTGCTCTGCAAACACATCCACTTGGTGATAATGCAAAGCATGTAAAGTCGCCGCCGTTGGTGAAGGTACCCAAGCGGTATTGGCTCCGGCTTTCGGGTGCGCAATTTTGGTTTTCATCATCGCGGACATCTCATCTGGCATTGCCCACATGCCTTTGCCTATCTGCGCTCGACCTTGCAAACCACATTGCAACCCCATGTCGACATTACGATCTTCATAAGCACCAATCCACGCTTGGGCTTTAATCTGATCTTTGGGTAAAAATGCCCCCGCCTGCATGCTGGTGTGGATCTCATCGCCGGTACGGTCCAAGAACCCGGTATTAATGAACACCACCCGTTCTTGCGCCATGCGAATGCATTCTTTTAAATTCAGTGTGGTGCGACGCTCTTCATCCATAATGCCGATCTTTAGTGTGTTCTTCGCCAAGCCCAATAGCTGCTCAACACGAGAGAATAGCTCACAGCTAAACGCCACTTCTTCTGGTCCATGCATCTTCGGTTTTACGATATAAATACTGCCTGTACGGCTATTACTAAGGCCCTTTTCTCGCTCTAAATCCAATGCACCGATCAAGGCGGTAACCACCGCATCTATGATGCCTTCAGGTACAAAATCGCCATTTGAGTCTTGGATCAAATCCGATTCCATCAAGTGACCAACATTGCGGATCAGCATTAAGGAGCGAGCAGATACACAATATGTTTCGTTTTCTAAATCGGTGAAAATACGATCTGGATTCATTCGACGCGTATGAGTTTCACCATCTTTCTCAAAGCGAGTCTCCAATGTGCCTTGCATCAAACCTAACCAGTTTTGATAAATTTCTAATTTATCTTCGGCGTCTACTGCGGCCACAGAATCTTCACAATCCATAATGGTGGTCAGTGCAGACTCGATGATGATGTCATCGATATTAGCTTTATCGTGTATGCCATTTTTGCCATTACGATCGAATTTGATCTCCACATGCAGGCCGTTATTTTTTAGCAAAATCGACTCTGGCTCGGCTTTTTGACCATTCAGCGCAACAAACTGACATGGCGTTTTTAAGCCGGTTTGATGACCATCAGCAAAGAACGCCAAGATATGGTGGTAGTACACAACATAACTTGTTACATCATGATGAGAGCCTTCATCAAGAGGGAAAGTGTTATCTAAAAAATCTTTAGCCTTGGCGATAACCTGTTGACCTCGTTGGGTATTATGACCACCAGCCAAATCTTGCTCACTATGGGCAATCACATCAGTACCGTAAAAGGCGTCGTACACACTCCCCCAGCGAGCGTTTACTGCGTTCAGTGCGAAACGGGCATTTTTCAGTGGCACCACCAATTGAGGACCCGCCAACTGAGCTATTTCTTCATCAACATTGTCAGTACTCACAGTAAAATCATCACCGGCTTGTACGAGATAACCAATCTCCCTAAGAAAAGATTCATACTCAGCCACATCCATTGGCTGACCTTGTTGCTCTTTATGCCATTGATCAATTTGTTGCTGCAGGCGAGCTCGCGTTGTTAACAATTGGCGATTTACGGGCGCTAGATCGTCGATCAACAAAGTCAATTCATGCCAAAATGTCTCAGCATCTAAGCCACGAAGCGGCAGGACATCGTTATCAAGAAAGCGACGGAAATCATCATTTACCAATAGGCTTAGCCCATGTTGCATTTCATTATTTTTATTTTGTGATTGCTTCATCTTACTTTCCTTTTCTCATCTACCTGTCTTATCGGGATATTGCTAACGAGTTCCAATTGCTTGATTTTTAGTCTACGACAAACTAAATTAGAATTTCACAATAAGAATTACACAGTGTAAATTTTACAAAAATGAAAAATAAAAATAGCCTTATCCGTAAAGCCCATTTTTTGGGTACCAAGATCCGCAACCTCAGAAAACGCAACCGTTTGACGATGGAAGACCTGTCTGCCAGATGCGTAAAAGTGAACGCGGAATACGCGCCGTCTGTCTCTTATTTGTCTATGATAGAGAGGGGGAAACGCGTTCCCAGTGAAGACGTCCTGGAGATTATTGCCAGTGTTTTCCAGAAAAACATTGAATGGTTTCTAGACGACATTCCTGAAGAAGACGCGATTGTTCCGCAAAAAGGCTCTGGTGGCGGCCTTAATGGTATGGCCCTTGAGCCGAATTTCTTATTTTCAAAAGAAATTCTGCAAATTGCCATTCCTGAAATGCTTTCCCAAACCGGTACTAGTGGTCGTCAATTCGCTCACCTTTTGATCCGCGCTCACCAAGAACACCACCAAAATCATTTTCCTGATTTAGAACGCGCTGCTGAAGAAGTTGGCCAAAAACGCCTGCCTCTCAGCCTTGATGAGATAGTGGCGATTACTAAGCAGATGGGCTTACAAATCAAGTGGTTCCGCAAAACACCATTGTCAGTACTAGAAAGCATGGGGATCAACGAACAACATGTGGTGACCTCGTTCTTTGAGCCACCTAATCAGATCTACATTAATCAGATCATGAAATCACAACCCCAGCGGCTAAAGTACAATCTTGCGGTGCACATTGGCCATGCAGTGCTACATGACAAAGATGGCATGAGAAACGTATTGGTTACAGGGCGCAATGAAATATCCCCGCTACAAGCACCTCATTCACGAGCGCAAACTTCGGGTATGGACGCGCAAGATATTCTCTACGCTTGGCGGGATTTTGAATGCAGTTTTTTTGCGGGTGCACTGCTGTGCCCAAAAGTACCTTTCCGGCAGTTGCTTGACCGAAATGGTTACGAAATCAATACAGCAAAACTGGCTGGCGTCTCAGAGTCTGTTGCCATGCGTCGAATGACAGCGGTATCGCCTTATCCACACTGGCATTATTTTGACGCCTTCGCTCCAGGAAAACTCAAAGCCGTATACCGTGGTAATGGCATTCCCTTACCATGGGGAAACATGAGTTTGGTAGAAGACCCTTGCCAGAATTGGGCGGTATTTCGCATGATTACTGCGCCAACTACGGGCACATCGGCGCAAATTTCTATCCTAAATGTCGGCGACGAACCTCGCATTTATGCCTGCGAATCCATTAAGGTGGAAGACCTAACTGGCAGCAGCCATGTGTTATGTTCTGGTATTGATTTAAACCCTGCAATTGAAGCTCAAGGCAAAGACGCCATTGCGATTGCTCAAGAACTAAAACACGCTTGCTTCAGTGGTGGCGGCACATCGGCTATCCCTAGCGCGATGAAAAAAGACCTCATGAGCGTAGCAAAAATACTCAACATCAATTGGGTAGAACGCGGCATCGAGAACGACGCTAGGCTTATTTGCCCCCGCGGTTCAGTTTGCCCAAGAACCCCAAGCTGCTATAAACCTTGTGGTGGCTAAGTGCTTGAGCGCCGCGTTTAGTGCACCCAATTAACTTCGCGTTTAGTGCAACCCATTAACTTTTTTAACTTTAAGTAACAGCAAATAGACGAGTTATTCGCTTGTTACTAAGGTTAGGTTCTCTTGAGTTTGCGTCAATAAACCCAATTGCTCTAGAGCGATTAGATCTTTTTGTATCACCTTGTTAGGAAGCATAAAACGCTGCCCTAGCATGCTCGTCGTAAGTGAGTCATCCAGAGCCAACAGCAGTAGTATTTTTTGTTGTCGTTGCGTGTTTTCATCCACTCTATTCATCACAGCCCCTTATTCAGTACGACAGGCACGATTCGATACGCTCTCAATCGCTCGGTAGTAAACAAGATAATTGCGCCTAGAAGCAGTAAAATAATGGGGAAAGAAACAAAGCCAACCAAATTGGCGACCACGCCTAACAAAGGAGGAACCGCCATAATTCCCATGTAAGCCACCGCCATTGATAAACTAATTATGGCTTGCGATGCCGCTGAACCAAAGCGCTTAGGGGTCATATGTATGGTATTAGGGTAAATAGGCGCACAGCCTAGACCAATTAAAATTAAACCGAACTTCGCCCACATTGCTGATAAGGTCAACACCAGCATGATGCAGCCCAATAAGATCCCAATTACCCCCAAGCGAACCAAGGTTTCTTCTGGCATTTTTTCCGTTATCGCACCACACAAAAAGCGCCCTAAGGTAATACCCATGTAGTACATAGCCACCCAAAATGCCGCATCGCCCGCAGTAATACTGCGCTGCGTGGTTAAGAAGCTGGCAGCCCACAGCCCAGTGCCGGATTCTATCGCGCAATAACAAAAAAACATCATCAACTGGAGCCACACGCCATTCTTTTTTAGCACCGCCATATTGCCCACAAAAGGCGGACTGACATCGGCTTCACTCGCGGTTTTGAAGAGCATTTTTTTCCACAAGGGTAAGGCGCTAAACAGCACAATAACCAAGGAAAATTGCGTAATGGCAATGATTTCATAGCCATCTCGCCAGCCATTTTGAAAGGTTAAATAGTGCGCCATAATAAGTGGACCAGTCATCGCCCCTACGCCCCAAAACGAATGCAAGTAGTTCATATGCTTCGCCTTAAAATGCACCGCAACAAAATTATTTAGCGCAGCGTCCACCGCGCCACCGCCGACTCCCAGCGGTATCGCCAACAGCGCCAAAACCCACGAGTGTTCCGCAAGACTAAAACCTATTAAAGCGATCGCCGTCAGTAATACGCTGAGCGCAACAAGTTTTCCTATTCCCATATAATGGATCATTCGTGTTGCCAACAGGCTCGACATCACAGTACCGGCACTGATAATCAGCGCCACAACCCCGGCAAATTCAGGCGACGCATTCAACACTTCCCCCATCACAGGCCATGAAGCGCCCAATACCGCATCCGGCAACCCCAGGCTAATAAACGCCAAATAAATCACACACAGCAACAACATATAAACTCGACTCAATTCTATTTTTTAAAACAATACCGCCTGATCTCTTTTGTTTATAGGTATATACTCGCTAAAAATACAACGATTCTACCAAGATCCTTTATGCAAATTTATAAAATTGAAACTGAAGACAATGGCCGTGAACGGACGATTCATGGCAGCTATGATTTTCCGTGCGCTTCTTACGATGAACGCTTTTCAGAATTTTTTGGCGGGGAAGTTGCTTGGCATTGGCACGATGAGATTGAAATTGTCTTGGTAGCAGAAGGCGCGACCAAGGTAGAAAGTATTGAGTCGTGTGAAATTCTTCACGCTGGCGAAATGATTTTGGTGAACGCCAATACCTTGCATAAATTAACCAATCATGGGGAGGAAGACTGTCGCATACTTAATGTGGTCTTTAATCCACAATGGCTTGGTGGTTCTAATCTCGGACTTGTTTATAAAAAACACATGTTGCCGATCATTAACAATAAATCGCTCCTGCTTTATAAATTCCACACATACTGTCAGGACGCCGAAAGCTCGCCTAACAGCGACTCGAATACCGGTCAAACATGGCATCAGCAGGCGATTGACGAATTAGCTTCTGCTTTTGATGTCTGGGAGTCTCAACGCACGGATCGTGAGTTTTATATGACCATAGCGCTGCTGAAATTTTGGCATTTATTTTCCAGCCAAGCCCTCATGCAATCACATGACAGTGGCTCAGCACAGTTGTCCTCAGCGCAAGGACTTATGCTGCAACCATCAGAATCGACTGCACACCGCCCTCTCACGACACAAGCAAAAGAAAAGCGAGTACAGTCTTTGCTTCAATTTATTCACCGCCATTATAAGGAGCGTCTATCTATTGCAGACATCAGTTACGCGGCAAACATCAGCGAAAGTGAGTGCTATCGGACCTTTCGAGACGCTTTAAAATCTACCCCAAACCACTACTTACTAGAGCACAGATTGCGCCAATCTCTACCGCTGCTTACAGAAACCAACCAGTCAATCGCCAACGTTGCTTATGAAGTCGGTTTCAACTGCTCTGCTTACTTTGCTAAAAAATTCAAAATTGCCTTTCAAATGACACCCAAACAGTTTAGGAAAAAACACCAAAAGACGAAGACAGAATGACTTCTGAACGCGAGCGGGAGTGAAAAATTGGAGACGATTCGAGTCTTTTTTGAGAATAAGAATCAGTTATTAATTATCTCGTCACTAATATACGATTTATCTCCATCGACCCTATCGCAATAAGCCGACAAGTATTAAAATTGGCTTCATCCCCATACCCCCTCTAGTTAAGGATCTTTCATGACTTTGTCGACCGGTCAGCCAGCTAACGTTGTAGTCGTTAGTAACTCTTCCGATAATCCATTTGCTATTGATATCGCCTATGCTATGGGCCAATACGATGACATTGCTGACTTGATCAGCATGAAGCAATTCATGAACTCTGAGTTTTGCCCGCGATTCATTTCTGACGAGACAGATTTTGAAAATATAGGCCGTAAACTAAAAGGCAAGTCTGTCATTATTGTCAGTACTGGCAGCCATGTGAAAACTCGCCAAGAGCTTGCGATGTCGAATTTCATTATCGCCAGAGCAGCGAAAGAAAACGGCGCCGCCCGTGTCATCCTAGTAGAACCTGATCTTTTCTACAGCGCACAAGATCGTGGTCCTCACAAAAGCTTAGGCGAAACCAGTTTTGATCGTGATGTAAAAGACATTAAGAAGTTCGATGGCCAACCCTTCACTGCTAAGCTTTACGCGCAAATGCTCAAACTGTCTGGCGTCGACACCGTCATGACGATCCATAATCACTCTGATTCAGTACAAAAGATATTCAACGAAGTTTTTGAAGGCGATTTCCATAATCTAATCCCTTATGAAATTTACGCTCACTACTTGCTGAACTCAGACATTTTGCACTACGGCAAAGATGGCGAAGGCTTAGTACTTTGTGCTCCTGATAAAGGCGCCCGAGACTTTGTTAAAGAAATGTACAACACGCTTGGTTTGAGTAAAGCAAAATTCATCATGCTCGACAAAGAGCGCACTGATGAACGCAAAGTAGAAATAACACTGCACAAAGAAAGTGAGCACACCTTTGATGGACTAGATGGCGCCAGCATTATCTTGTTTGATGACATGGTTCGCACCGGTTCTACCGTGGTTAAATCTTGTCAGTTTTTACAACAAATTAATCCACAACGTATGGTATTCGCTGTTTCGCATTTTTATGCCAGCGATGAAGGCCGCGAACGTATGGCGCATCCTGCGTTAGGTGAAATTCTAACGCTAAATACGCTACCCACTATTTTGAACCGTGACGAGCAAGGTCGTTTGCGCAAAAAAATGGTCGTGCTAAAAGTGGAAAAATGGCTCGCACAAGAGTTGTGCAGTATTCTTGACTTACCTCAAGCGCCAGAAGCAAATCCCTATAAAATAGATATGTCGTCTAAAAACCCTCGTTTCAAACGCAAAATTTGGTTCAGTGAAGAACTGACTGAACTAAAACCAAAATAGATCAGTTTTACCACTCTGCTACCTTCCCTTCGCAGAGTGGTTATTACTTAAGGTTTTTTTATGGATTCGTACGTCACAGATAAAGAAGGTCTCCTCAAGCTTGAAGATCAGCTTTGTTTTGCTCTGTACTCAGCCTCAAGGGCCATTACGAAGCAATACAAAGTCTTATTGAAAGAAATAGGCGTCACCTACCCTCAATATTTAGCACTTATGGTGTTATGGCAAAAGGATGGCATTTTGATTCAAGAACTGGCCAGTGCTCTTGAGCTAGAATCTGCGACGACAACCCCATTGGTACAAAGGCTAGAAAAACTTGAGTTAGTTAAGAGACAAAGAAGCGCGGAAGATGAAAGGCGTGTTCATATTTTTTTAACCGACAAAGGACGTCAACAGCATCAAAAAGCATTAGAGATTCCTCATGCACTAGGCTGCGCAACAGGCTTAAATGAAGAGAGAGCCACTCTGCTGATTAATGAAATGAAAAGCATTAAAAGCTTTATCGATGGATCAAGATAACCTGTCTGTTGAAAGCAAAAAAAGGTAAAAACGAACCTGTCGTTTTTACCTTTTTTTATGCTTTTATTATTGCTTGTACGCTATTTAATGTGAGCAGCGCTTAAGATAACATCTGCCACTTCTCGCGGTTTTACGAGCATAGAAACATGGCTTGTTGGTAGTTCAACCGTAGTCGCCTGTATCTTTTTAGCCTGTCCTCGTAGCACATCAGGTGCAATCATCTGATCGTTACTTGATACGATAAACCAACTTGGTTTGGTTTCCCACGCAGCTTTTGTAATACGCTGATCTAGCGTTCTTTTATGTAACTTACCTTGACCAATGGCAATCAGGCGAGCTTCTTCCACAGGTAAATCAGATGCAAAGTAATTGATTACCGTTTCTTCTGATAACTCTAAAAATCCTTCTTTATCTACTTGAGGATGAGAAAAGCCAGGTACCGTAGGTATTTTTTGAACTGCATGTGCTTCATGTAAAATATCGTGCAAGTTTTGCGCGGTAGAAGGCGCAAATGCAGAAACATAAACCAGCGATTGTACTTTCTCATCCACGCCCGCTTCTGTAATAACAACGCCTCCCCAAGAGTGCCCTACTAAAACAACAGGCCCTTCTGCTTGTGCAATAGCGCGTTTAGTAAAAGCAACATCATCATCTAATGAAGTCAAAGGATTCTGTACAGAAATAACCTGCAAACCTTCTGCTCGTAATAATGGAATCACTTTATTCCATGAAGATCCATCAGCAAACGCACCATGTACCAATACAACGGTTTTCGCTTTTTGCATTTCTGCTAATGCTTGAGGAGAAGAAAATGCTAGGACAATAGCAAATAGACTAGTTAATAACATGAAGGGGGTTTTCATCTTGGGTGCTCTGGTTAGTTGATTGAAACCAGATATTAGTTCGCGCACTAATTATTAGCAAGCTATTTAATTTTATTGATTTATTTCACTCTTGTTTAATCTCCTTGAAAAAGGTTTGTTTTTTGTTCAAAAAACACTATGCGGAAGCTAAAAAAAGATCTTCAATAGGAAAAGGAGAAAGCAAAGGCTTGAAGAAAATAAAGAAAATAATCCTTTATAAACAAAGAGTTGCATATTTATAGAAGTCGCTTTGAATGGTTTTTAAGATTGGGGGATAACAACGTAGAATGCAGGATAAAGATCAGAAAATTCTTGACGTAACATCAGAGCTTTATATCGGTTCAACATACTCTAAAATGTAACCAAACAGTTTAAAATAAAAAATAGCAGACAAAAAACGTGCAATAAAATAATACTCAATGCTAGCTTCCAACAGCATAAGATCAATTTATTACACGTTTTTAAGAAAAATCAGCGTAGGTAGCGTTAAGAGCGAAAAGTCAGCAGCAGAATATCCTTTACCTTGCGATTAATATCGATATTTGCCGTATCAAAATCTTCTTTTGTCACCTTATACAAAAGTGGCTGAATGGCTCGCAATTTCTTAATCGCCTGTGGGTCTTCTGTTAACAACACTGCCACATAGGAAAAAGCATCATAATAAGTAGGCACATTTTTACGCAACGCATTTAGGTATGAATCAACAGACTCTTCACCAAACACTTGCTTGATCGCCATGATAGCGCCATAAACCACAGTACCTTCGCACAATGATGTACTTTGATGATCTTTCTCGCTCGCTGGAAATAAGCCTCGTACCATTTCTTGGATCACATCCGCCAACAACATTACGTCATTGGTAAAGCTGCGCACAGGCATCTGGATCTTGTATTGGTATGGTGCTTTATCATTCTCAAACAAGGCCATGGGCTTTGCTGAGTCTGCGTTCATTTCAAAACCAACAAACTCCGCTTCTGGTGCTGCCTCGCCAAATAAAAACTCAACCGCTGGCAACCAAGCAGTTCTTAATTTTTCTAATTTATTAACCTGTACAGATTGAGCGTCGGACACAACCTTTTCCTTCTAAATACTTTCAATAATGTCAGCACGCGACTTAGTTCGCCAGCACGCTTTAGGTAGCCGAAACCTTAACACACTGAAGAAATTTGAGCAGTGAAAAATCCACAACTAATAAGGATCAAACTCATTAATAGCCTTGATACAAATCACATTGATAGCAACTGTCAATAACGGCCACTTTCATTTACATATAGAGCATCGGGACTCACTCCCTATTGATTATTTTGAAATAAAAAACGCTAATAGAAATTCATACCAAGTAAATATAATTGACTTTGACAACATTAAGGCGTAATTAAATAACGCTCTAATAAGTACAAAAATCAACCAATCTAGCTAGTATTTTTACTCATTAGCTTCTTAGAGACCATAAATCTCTATTGCAATCCAACAAGGTCATTCACATGAAAAAGTATTTAATCGAGGGAATCTTATTCCTTACTTACGTGCTGTTTGCATTTGCATGGGCAGGCTCAAGTATAATGAGCCCAGAAATCATGAAAACGTTTGATACTGGAGGCCTAACAATGATTGCAATGGCGACCAACATGATTGCTATTGCTAAAATTGTGGGCAATATTTTCGCCGCTTGGTTTCTTGTAAAGCTAGGACCTAAAAACGTATTTACGATGGCCTCTATTTTAGTCATTCTTGGCGGTATGGGGGCGTTTGCCTCCAGCTACAATCTGTACTTACTTTCTCGCTTAATACTTGGTTTTGGTGGCGCATTGGTCTTAGTTGTTACCGCACCAATCGTAATGAACACTTTTAAAGAGCCCAAAAGCCGTATGGTTGCAAATGCGTTAAACGCAGATGCATTTAATACTGGGAATTTAATCGCCGTTTTAGGTGTTGGCGCACTTATGACTCTCGCGGGTAGTTGGCAAACCACTATGCTAACAATGGCTGGTTTAAGTGCGATAGCAATGCTTGTATGGTTATTTGTTGGCACCAATTTCGACATAACAAAAAAAGACGATGGTACATCTGCTCGTGGCTATACGATGAAAGAAGGCCTTAAAGAAAAGTTTAATTGGACAATCGCAATCGGCTATTCTGGCCTCCTTTTCTGCTACATATCAGTATTTACTCTATTTCCTAATATTCCAGGTTTTGCTATTGAATCTAAATACCTCAGCTCTATCATGATTGCGGGTGGAATGATTGGAACCACGGTTGGCGTATTTGTCGTCCCAAAATTTATCCCTCAGCGTGTTAAAGCTTTACGTTGGTTTGGCCTAGGTATTACTGCTTTTGCTGCAATAGCGGTAACAACCAGTATTCCTAGTTTAGCGATGGCGGCTGGATTAATGTGTGGCGTGTGCATGTTCTCACCAATGAGTTCTTTGCTTACCATGATGCAAGAACAATCGGACACTTTCCCTGCTCGAGTAGCCATCGCTGCTGGTATTTTTTGGTCTGCAGCCTATGTGCTTGAAATGATCTATATGACGATAGCAACCAGTATTGCAGATTCAATGAACAATCCATTAGTCGCTGCATTTATCGCCGTGGGTATGTCGAGTACTATTTTCTTATCTAGCTTCTTCCTAAAAGAAACTAACAACAAGCAAACTAATTAAAGCAAAGGATAACCCCAGGTATTCTTGGGTTTTCATTTGGAGTGATTCATTATGCGTAGAGTAAGTCCAAAATTACAATCTTGGCTCAATAATTTAAACAATATCACCATACCTACTCTGCTTGAAAATGGCTTTAAGCCAACGCCTATCAACGCCAGAGAGGGATTAGCCAACTTAACTAAAGTTTTTATCACTGATATTCAAAATGTCGCTCGCATCACAGATGATATAGTAAAAAATGATGAGTATGACGTACCAATACGAATCTATAACCCTGTTCCGGAGCACCCCCTACCCATTCTTATTTTTTGTCATGGTGGTGGTCATATGTCAGGGTCAGTCACCGTTTATGACCCTATTTGTCGAAAGCTCGCCAATGCCACCCAGCACATTGTTGTATCAATAGAATATAGACTGGCTCCAGAATGCCGTTACCCAGCAGGCATAAACGACGCCTATGCCGTCACTAAAAATATTTATGACACCTTAGACAATGCTGGTATTCAATACATCTCAACATTATCTCTAATCGGCGATTCTGGCGGCGGCGCAATGGTAGCAACCGTGGCGGCCAAAGCACAATTTGATGACCTAGTGTCTATTAACAAGCAAATTCTGATCTACCCTAGTCTAGATTACACTATGTCTTGCCCATCAATAGAGCAGAATGCGGAAGGCTATTTACTACAAAAAGATAAGATCGCTTGGTATTTTGATCACTATTTTCATAAAGTGGATAATCGTAAAAAAGCCTCCCCCTTACACTGTAACTTTACCTGTAACTTACCTAACACCTTAGTATTTACTGCCGAATTCTGTCCACTTAGAGACGAAGGAATGCAATATGTCCAAAAGGTGTTAGACAACGGAGGGCATGCTGAACACATTCATTTTAGTGACATGATCCATACTTTTCTCAATATGGAAAATCTCGTTCCTGAAGAATGCAATTCAGTTTATCGATCGATCACAACATTTTTGCATCAAAGTGATAATCAAAAAACTACAGCGAACTAAGAATTGTCGTTGGGCTCGCCCCCTAATAAATTATTATATTCCACGACTCGCAGCGGCATTAAGTCGCTGTCTTTGGTGATCACTAGCGACGGATCCACACGAATACAACTGCCGGCAAAATGTCCACCTACGGAAAAAGTACAGATCTGTGATTTATACCCTTCAATGTCTGGTAGCTTCCAAAGCGCTTGATATATTTGATCTTGGTGCGAAAACCGCCCTTCAGTTTCTTCCATTAAGATTTCACTGCCATCATATAGGCTGATGTTAAATCCACATCGACCAGCGATTGGTTTACTTACATAACCTGTTTCTTGTAGCTCTTCGGTGAGTTCGAACGAAGAATTCAACAAGTAAGGATGGTTAGGAAACAAACTCCACAGCACGGGTAAAATGGCTTTATTACTGGGGATTAAAGTCCAAAGTGGTTCATACACCATCACCCCTTCGCGCAATAACACATCCACCAAACGCGGAGCGACACTGCGAGGAACATCCGTTTTGTACTCACGTAAACGTTGCTCATCATCGTCGCATTCAGAACGAATCTGATCCAATGCGGTTTCCCACGCCCACGTTTTCCATACCCAACGAATCTTGTTTCCCTCAGGGTCAACCACATCACCATCAGTGTCCCAGGTTAAACCCGCCACTCCTTTAATTACCTTACAAACGATGCCAGCTCGCTCTATCGCTTTTTTCATAAACAACGCATGATAATTCTCTTCTAAATCAGTGTCTTGCATAATATGAAGCACACTGTCCACGTCGCTGTGTTGCCACGCATCAATCAAATTTTCTACTAATGCCGTCGCTGAGCTTTTACCATCATGACAGCCATAATGCTTGGCCCATTTATCTTGAACCAAACCAGCTTCCATATAACAAGACGCCGAATCACAATTGTATTCGTACACTTTAATACCGCGTGCCGACATACTAAAATCAAAGCGCCCAGTGATCATTTGATTCCGACGATTATCCCAAGATTGATGAATCTTCGGCCACAAGGCCTGTGGAATATTAAAATTTGCCAACAACTCATCGTTTTGCAACACATGATTCGTTGCGTGCATAAACAACGCATGCAGCTCATTCGTTGCCCGTTTCAGCTCCCGCTCTGCTGTTTCCGACATCACCATATAGCGATAATCGTCTTCTGGACGACTGGCTAACTTATGCCCGCCCATCATATCGACAAATGCCTCTTCATCTGGGTTCGCTACGTTTAACCAAGCTCTAGACGCTTGCCCTTTATTCAGAACATGCCGTAATGTCAAATCAAAGAGCGCAGGGTCGTCTGGTTCAATTCGTTCGGCATACGTATCGTCATCGGTTTGAATAACCCAACCTAAAATAGACGCATCACCATAAGAGCAACGAAGCCAATAGCCACCATCATCACTAATTCGCGCAGGCAATTCTCGAGAATAATTCTGACCTTTAGGCCATACCTGATGACCCACATTCTGCTCTACCAAGCGCAGTTTGTCTGAGTATACTTCAGTAACGATCGCCACATGCCCAGTGACTTCAAACTCTCCACCCTCGCTCCAAATCAATAACGCCCCTACTTCAGGATGACGTAAAGAACCATTACGAAACGACTTCAACGGCAAACGACTTCCATCGGCTAAAACACGCACAGACGTTAAACGAAAAATATCATACGCCATCGCCACATCATCAAAAATGTAACCGCGATTCAGATACCACCAACGCCGTACGAATTCTACGCATTGCCACTTATGCCCCATGTATACGCCATCAACATAATGACGATACGCATTTCGATTGGGCAATTCCGTTTCGTCGGCAGAATCATAATCTGAAGAATAGACAGGGACATTGCCTGGTGCCATTCCTAATAAAGTGCCAAATTTAGCCACCGAACCCGTTGAATCAAAAGTCATATTCGTCCTTAGATCAGAACAAGTAACAGCACAGAACGTGCCGAATAAAGAGAAGAAAAAAACACATAAAAACAACACTTGATCTATGCAATATAGATCAAGTGTTCAGTATCAACAACCGCTAATTCAAAGAGTTTAATTAGGTGATTTATAGATCAAAAATGACATTCAATATAAACGCAACATTAATTGACTTATTCAACAAAAATCAGAGAAATGCAAAGATATAGCATAAATTATTATTCTCATTTATGAACCTCATTATTCTTGATAACGATCAATATAAATAGTTCTAAGGTTATGTCTAATACGTCTAAATCAACTCACTTTGAAGGCTTCGGTATGGAATATGTAGATCAGAAAAAAACCGATGGGAACCTATTACTATCCCCTGCATTTTGGCAAATGGCAGGATTAATGGCCCTAGCAGTACGCCTAATCACTGGTTGGATTTATTGGGGTGGCGCTAGCCGTCGACTTATCTACGCACCGTTGAAACTCGATCCAACATCCCATGCTTATCTAGCAAATAAATTAGTACACGCAGCACCTGGAATGGCCTTTGACCTGTCCGGTGTTATGTACTGGTTATTGGCTCATGGCACGCTATTGTACATTTCTATTATCTTTTTCACCTTAGTTGAACTTGTTGTCGGTGTCGGCTTAATCATTGGTTTTGCAACACGCCTTATGTCGCTTATCAGCATTGGATTGGCCTGTACCTTAATGGTCATTTTCGGTTGGATGGGAACCACCTGCTTAGACGAATGGACAATGGCCGCCTTTGGGTTTGCAACCGCATCAGTCACTTTAATTACTGGCGGCGGAAAATACTCCGTCGATCAGTTATTTCAAAGCAAATTTGAGAAAAACAACATGAATTGGGCACGCTGGTTAACCAGTGGTCCGTTACCATTATCCATGCCTCAATTAGTAAAATTTTCGGTCATCATGGGCGGCTTATCCATCCTCTTTACCGTCGCTTTTTATGGCTACAACTTTGGCGCACTCGTTACCCCATTAGGCAAACGAATCGACAACGCAAATCATTACGTCGCGCTTTCTCAAGCTAAAATAGATGGCAATAAGATAGACGTAAACAGCTACATCAATGCGGGTCCAGACACTCAAGGGGCTTACATTACTCAAGTCACTGTGATGCAAAACAACCAAGCCATAGCAACTTACCCTGCGACGTCATTAAAAGACCCTACCGCCGTCACGATTAACAACCAATTTGCTCCTTGGTCTACCTGTAAAGCCATGCCATACGCAGTTCGCTGCCAGCTAGGTTCAAAAGCAACATGGTCATTCACACTACCTAAAGACAGCAGTCTAAACGCTGCTCAACCTATTACCTTGCAGTTTAGTAACGTAGAAGGAAAAATCTTTAAAACCACAATTAAGTAATCGCGCTATACAACGAAAATTAGACAATAAAAAGACCTTGTAGAATAATGTCTACAAGGTCTTTTTTGTCCGATTAAATAGCGACTATTCCCAACCGCTTTTAGTGGCAGTCATGTGCGCAGAAACATTAAAAGTAGAGTGATCGAAGAAGATTTTAAAGTTGACGCGCTTACTCATAGGATCAACCTGGTGGCCATTAATAAACAGGTCTCCTTTCTCACAGTAAGTTATATTGAAAGGCAGGCTTGGCACCTCTGACCCAGTAGAACCACTATTCGTTAACATTAATCGCGAAACGCCACCTAGAGATATAGTCACAGGAGCGATGTATGGATTTTCATACGTTAAATCATCGTCATCAGCAACATTGATATCACTTAGATCAACACTCGCAAAAGCATCATGCGTTTTTGTGGTTTCACGCGCCTTCATTCTCTCTAATAAAGCCATTTTCATCGCAATCAGTTTATAAATATTCGCCGCGAGCTTCTTCTTATCAGCGTCTCTCTTTCCTTTCGTGAACGCCATATAAGAGATATCTGAAGGCAAAATAGTCTGACAAGTTCGTTGATGAATTTCCGCAATCAGAGTTGCTTCAATCCTTGTTAACTCTGAGGTTTTACGCTGAAGTAAATCTTCAGCCTGAACCGAAGAAGACATCATACAAATTAGCGCAAAAGAGACCGCGGTTTTAGAAAACATGATTAGTCCTTTATATCAAATAACGCAATAAAAAGCGTTTTACACCGCCCTATTTAAAAATTCACACAACTACGAAAAGTACCTACATTATTTGGGCTAAAAGAACACAAAAGCCCACCCCATTGATAACCCACTACACCCGTTTGAGTACGAATTTTGAACCAGTGGTAACCATTTCTAAACTCCTTTACACGCTCTAAAATCTCTAACTTATCGCCTGCTTTTAAAGATAATAACCGAGGAGAATCTATCGTCGCAGCACTACGCACCACACCACCATAAGACAATCCTTTCGCATTCACTTCTTGGCGCTGGCTACTTTCTGATTCAGCCAATTTAGTTTGTAATTGCTCAACCTTGTCTTGTAGCGCTTTTACTTCTTGAGTGTTCGTCGTACAACCACTAAGAATGACAACAAAAATACTTAACCAATATTTATACTTCATCGCTGATCCTGTGCATGATAATGAAACGGGGGCTTTTGTGTTTATTGTAAAATAACAGGGGAATTTAAAGTACTTTCCAGACTAACAAAAAGTTATTGGCAGGCATTGGTATTTGTTCTATTAATGTCATACCAGCGGCCCACTCAACTAACTCTTCTACATCACGAATACCGCCACAACCACTTTGTTGCAAATGATGATCGAAATCTCGATTGCCTTCGCTGGTGTATTTTCCATTTACATTCATAGGCCCATATTGGCAAAACACACCACCTGATTTTAGCTGAGAAACGATGGTTTCCATCATCAACTTTGCCTCATCACGCTGCATAATGTGCGTCGTATTAGCCGTGAAGACCGCATCTATATCTAACTCTGGCCAGTCATTTTTACCAAAATGAAAAGTAATAGGAGCAACCAGATTGCTCAAATTAGCGTCCTCCATCCAAGCCTGAATACTGCCATGATAATCGAGCATATCACTGGTATTCCAAAGCAAATGGGGCAAATGTTTAGCAAAAAACACCGCATGTTGACCTGTACCAGAACCTATCTCAAGCACTTGGTGACTGTGCTTAAAATAGACTGAAAGCTGATCAAGAATAGGTTGCTGGTTTCTATCGCAAGATGGAGAAAAAGCTTTTGTCATATTGTTTGTCATAAAAAGTGTGTACCAAAATACTCTATGGATGAACTTAAGTCAGAAGAACCATAGGGCATTTTCCACCTGACTTCAAATGACAATACCAGAAACAAAAGCCTTGCCATAACTGGGCTCAAAAGGTGGGTGGCATTTTAACCACGTTGAAATGAAAACGCCTCCTAATCTCTTCAAAGACAAAAATGAAGCTAAATAGTCATCGACAATATCACCCGCCTATACGTCAAATGACGTACCCCTCTGGGTCATTCAGCGAATACTTTTCTTTACGGTTTCTATAGATACTGGTTTCGCTTACTCAACGGAATCAGGCGGTGTTTAACTCACCTCTCATTCTGTGATCTGGATTCTTGTTAAATACGATAACGAATAGGAAGACTCAACAATGAAGATTAAGACGTTAGTTTCTGCTATTGCATTAACCGGTGCCACGTTGGTTGCTGTGCCTTCATGGGCGGCGGATACAATTAAAGTGGGTGTGTTACATTCTCTTTCCGGCACCATGGCGATTTCTGAAAGCGCGCTGAAAGACACTGTGCTGATGCTGATCAAGGAGCAAAACGCGAAAGGCGGTTTGCTGGGCAAGCAGATTGAGCCTGTGGTAGTTGATCCTGCTTCTAATTGGCCGTTGTTTGCGGAAAAAGCTCGTGAGTTGATCAGCAAAGACAAGGTAGATGTCATTTTCGGTAGCTGGACGTCTGTGTCTCGTAAGTCGGTGCTTCCTGTTCTCCAAGAGTTGAATGGTTTGATGTTTTACCCAGTGCAATTTGAAGGGGAAGAGTCCTCTAAAAATATTTTTTACACCGGAGCAGCGCCAAACCAGCAGGCCATTCCTGCGGTCAATTACTTGATGAACGACCTAGGCGTAAAACGTTTCGTTCTTGCGGGTACGGATTATGTTTATCCTCGTACTACTAATAAAATTTTGGAAGCGTATTTAAAATCAAAAGGCGTTCCAGCAAAAGACATCATGGTGAATTACACGCCATTTGGTCAGTCCGATTGGCAGTCTATTGTCTCGCAAATCAAGAAATTCGGTAGCCAAGGTATAAAAACCGCCGTGGTATCTACCATTAATGGCGATGCTAACGTGCCTTTTTACAAGGAGTTAGCAAACCAAGGTATTTCTTCTGAAGAAATCCCTGTGGTGGCTTTCTCAGTTGGCGAGCAAGAATTATCGGGGTTAGATACTAAACCTTTGGTTGGTCATTTGGCGGCTTGGAACTATTTTGAAAGCGTCGATACGCCAGAAAATGAGAAATTCATCAAAGCATGGAAAACCTTCAAAAAAGACCCTAAAGCGGTTACGAACGATCCGATGGAAGCCACTTATATTGGTTTCAATATGTGGGTTGATGCCGTCAAAAAAGCCGGTACAACAGATGTCGATGCGGTTGAAAAAGCCATGATCGGGCAGAAGTTTCCAAACTTGACCGGTGGCATGGCGGTAATGAATAAAAACCATTATCTAAGCAAGCCTGTTTTGATCGGCGAAATCCAAGACGACGGCCAGTTTGAAACGGTTTGGGAAACCGACAGTACGGTTCCTGGGGATTCTTGGTCTGACTATTTACCAAGCTCTAAGAACGTGATTGCAGACTGGACTTCGCCAATCAATTGCGGTCATTACAACACTGTAACGAAAAAATGTTCAGGCGAAAACTAAGCGTCAATATCGTTAGAAATGCTTAATAGCGAACCTCTCAGGTTTGTATGGACTCTCTGTCACACAGAGCAGAGAGTCCCTTTTTCTGCTCGTCTCCTCTTGTTTCAACTGTCCAAGAGCAACGAACGAATCCACCAGCAAGACATCTTGCCACTATTCACTCCACGGAGTATGACCTTGAGACATTTTATAGCACTTTGCTGCTGTCTTTTTGGCCTCTTATCTTCACAGGCTTACAGCGCAGAATCTTCTACCTCGACAAGTCCGTCCGCTAATCAGCCACCCGCCGAACTTGCGCCTTTAATACTGGAACTGACCAAAGCAAAATACAGCAAACTCTTACCTGTTTTAAAGAAAATCGAAGCCAATAGCGACGAGTCTATGTTGCCGCTATTTCGCACTATGATGAATGGGGATTTGTACTTCATCAAAACCAATAAGCAACTTGTTCAACTTATTGAGGATACGAATCAAAAGACTTACCAAGGGATTTTTAGTCAGCAATTGGTCGCAGATCTTAGCAAACGAGACGTGTCTAAAATCAAGGTCAATAACCACCTACGCAGTTATTTACGTAATGCCATTGCCCGTATTCAGTTAACATCTTCCTCTGCTGAGGTACGTAAAAATGCGGTGCAAGAGTTGCTGTCTAGCCTTGATGAAGAGACAGTAACCACCTTAGAACGGCTCTATTCAAGTGAGACTAATCAGACAGTAAAAACAGAAATGGGCTTAGCCTTGGCGATTAATACCGCGCGACAAGCCAGCTTACCGAATTCCACACGTATTGCTGCTATTGAGCGCTTATCTGGCAGTTTAGAAAATACGGTTCGCAATGTACTCACACAGCTGACGAATCAAGACAACCCCGCGATTAAAGCCGCGGCAGAACACGCGCTGAAAAAGATCACTCAGCGGGTTGAGCGCTTCGGTTTTTTGAACCAATTATTTTTTGGTTTGAGCCTCGGCTCTGTGCTGTTACTGGCATCTATTGGTCTGGCCATTACCTTTGGTGTGATGGGTGTCATCAATATGGCCCATGGCGAGATGATTATGCTCGGTGCCTATACCACTTATGTGGTTCAACTAATGATGCCGAATTACATCGACTATTCTATTTGGGTTGCTATTCCAGCGGCTTTTCTTGTCTCTGGTGTCGTCGGTGTACTGATTGAGCGGTTAGTGATTCGTCACTTACATGGTCGTCCACTAGAATCCTTGCTAGCCACCTTTGGTATTAGCCTGATTTTACAACAACTGGTGCGAACCATTTTTTCACCATTAAACCGTCAAGTGTCTACACCAAGTTGGATGAGTGGTTCTTGGGAAATTAACCCAGTGTTCTCACTCACTTTAAACCGTTTGTATATTCTGGCATTTTCGCTGCTAGTATTTTTTGCCTTGGTTATGGTGCTTAAAAAGACCTCTCTGGGATTAAACGTCCGAGCGGTGTCCCAAAACCGCAATATGGCCAAAGCCATGGGTGTAAAAACGAATTGGATAGACGCTATGACGTTTGGCTTGGGGTCCGGTATAGCGGGAATTGCTGGTGTGGCACTGAGTCAACTCACTAATGTTGGACCCAATCTTGGCCAAGACTACATCATTAATTCTTTTATGGTGGTGGTCTTTGGTGGTGTGGGTAACTTGCTCGGTACTTTAGTAGCGGCGTTCAGTTTGGGCATTGCAACCAAGTTTCTTGAGCCGATGACAGGCGCGGTTTTATCCACCATTTTAGTGCTGGTATTCATTATTTTGTTTATCCAAAAACGTCCTAAAGGACTCTTTCCTCAAAAAGGCAGGGCCGCAGAATGAGCGTGATTAGTCAGTATTTTTCAGAAGGACGCACATCGGGCAAACACACTATGCCATTTGTCATTATCCTGTTAGCAGTGACGGCAATGGCGTGTTTATCGAATCTCTATTTGCCCGCCGATTCAGCACTGCATGTGAGCACTTACTCTATTACCTTATTGGGCAAGTATTTGTGCTATGCCATGCTGGCGTTAGCGGTGGATATTATTTGGGGCTATTGCGGAATTTTGAGTTTAGGACACGGTGCCTTTTTCGCTTTAGGCGGTTACGCCATGGGCATGTATTTGATGCGTCAAATTGGCGATCGCGGCGCTTATGGCAACCCAGATCTGCCTGATTTCATGGTGTTTTTAGGCTGGAAAGAGCTGCCGTGGTTTTGGCACGGTATGGATCAATTCTGGTTTGCGATGATCATGGCTGTATTGATTCCGGGATTATTGGCTTTTGTATTTGGTTGGTTAGCGTTTCGCTCGCGAGTGACTGGAGTGTATTTGTCCATCATGACGCAAGCACTCACTTACGCGCTCTTGCTTGCATTCTTTCGTAATGAGATGGGCTTTGGTGGCAATAATGGCCTAACAGATTTTAAAGACATTGTCGGCTTCAGCTTACAGTCCGATACCACACGGGTGAGTTTGTTCGCTATTACGGCGCTCATGTTGGCGGTGGTGTTTGTCATCAGTCATAACATTCTCTCGTCACGCTTTGGCAAGGTGATATTGGCCGTTCGTGATTCAGAGTCACGCGCACGTTTTATTGGCTATCGAACCGATCGCTATAAGATTTGGTTATTTGTTTTCTCAGCGGTGATCGCGGGCATTGCAGGAGCCTTGTATGTACCACAGGTCGGCATTATCAACCCTGGCGAGTTCTCCCCTATTAACTCGATCGAAATGGTGATCTGGGTGGCGGTTGGTGGACGGGGCACCTTGATCGGCGCGGTCATTGGGGCGCTGTTAGTGAATTATGCAAAAACGCGATTTACCGCGATTTTACCGGAAGCTTGGTTATTCGCTCTGGGCGGTCTGTTTGTATTAGTCACTCTGTATTTACCCAAAGGCATCGTCGGCTTATACACCCAACTACTGGAAAAACGCCGTACTCAATCCGTTAAGGAGTCTGAAGCATGAATGCGATTCAACATACCGTAGAAAGCTTACGCCACACGTTTCGCCCTGATCAGGTATGGCCTTTTCTTGCGCCTGAAAACGCTAAGGTCAACGTCGATAAAGACATCATTTTGTATGTGGAAGATTTGAATTTAAGTTTTGATGGTTTTAAAGCCCTGAATAATTTGAATCTCTATATTAATGATGGCGAGTTACGTTGCCTGATCGGTGCCAATGGAGCGGGGAAAACCACCTTAATGGACGTTATTACCGGTAAAACTCAATGCGACTCTGGCAGTGTCTTTTTTGGCCAGAACCAAAACTTACTCAATAAAGACGAAGCTGAAATAGCACAACTAGGCATTGGTCGAAAATTCCAAAAGCCAACCGTATTTGAAGAACAAACCGTGTTTGATAACTTAGAACTGTCTCTTAAAACCGACAAACGTGTCCTGCACACCCTCTTCTCACGACTGACACCGACACAGATAGATCGTATCGACGACGTGCTAAAGATTATTGGTCTGGCTAAGCACCGCTTTATGCTGGCAGGTGCCCTTTCTCATGGCCAAAAACAATGGCTCGAAATTGGCATGTTACTTGTATCAGATCCTAGACTTTTGTTGATTGATGAGCCAGTCGCTGGAATGACCCCAGATGAAACCGAGCGCACCGCTGAGCTACTCACCTCTCTGGCGGGAGATCGAACGGTGATCGTCGTCGAGCACGATATGGAATTTGTTCGTAGCATTGCACGAACCGTCACAGTGTTGCACCAAGGCTCTGTTCTTGCTGAAGGTACTATGGACCAGATTCAAAGTAACAAAGATGTTATTGAAGTCTATTTAGGAGAACAAGAAGAAGGAGCAACCTCATGATTTCCATAAAAAATGTTGATCAACTCTATGGTGGCACACAAATTCTTTGGGGTTTAGATTTAGACATAGAACCCGGCTCAATAACCTGCATTATGGGCCGTAATGGCGTCGGTAAAACAACCTTACTGAAAGCCATTATGGGATTACTGCCGATTCAAAGCGGCGAGATCACTATGAATGGCGAAATACTCAATAAACAAAGCGCTGAAAAACGCGCCTACGCAGGCATTGGCTATGTACCGCAAGGCCGAGATATTTTCCCAATGTTAACGGTAGAAGAAAACTTACGCATTGGCTTGCCAGTGCTGAACAAGAAAAGTAAGCATAAAAGCAACGAGATACCGGAGAAAATCTTTGATTTATTTCCGGTGTTAAAAGACATGCTGCATCGTCGTGGCGGCGATCTTTCCGGCGGACAGCAACAGCAATTAGCCATTGGACGCGCTCTAGTATTAGACCCAAAAGTGCTTATTTTAGACGAGCCAAATGAAGGCATACAACCCAACATCGTCAAGCAAATCGGCGATGTGATTTTGAAGTTAAACGCGGAAGAAGGCATGACGGTGATCTTAATTGAGCAGAAACTTGGTTTTGCGAGACGCGTCGGTAAAGAATTCCGTTTAATGGAAAAAGGTCGTATTGTAGCTTCAGACCGAATGGACAAACTCAACGATACCTTGATCAAGCAGTATCTAGCGGTATAGCCCTAGCACGCTGAGCAAGCTGATTTTTTAAAAAGGAAGAAATGGATAATAATCATAATCTTGCCTTGGTAACGCAGCCAGTGACACAACAAGAAAACGCGCCGTCCTTTTCTGGCGCACCTTCTCACTGGCATGCATTCCTAACCTTAGGCTTTCAAAAAACCGCTCGCGGCACTGTGCTCAAAACTTGCGAACATAAAGGGCCCCTTTACGTACAAAAGCCCTTTTATCCAGAAGGCCCTGATATCGCTCATGTCTATCTTCTTCATCCACCTGGTGGACTCGTCTCTGGAGATCGCTTAACCATCACCGCGAATCTAGCCGAAAACACTCATGTATTAATCACCACACCCGGCGCTGGTCGAGTCTATCGCGCACGCGATGACAAAGCTCTGCAGCATCAGATTACCCAACTGAATGTCCCGCAAGACAGCGTGATGGAATGGCTGCCACAAGAAGCCATTCTCTATCCCAACGCCCACACGCGCCTTGAGAATCAAATCAATCTGACGGGTAATGCCAAATTTATCGGTTGGGAAGTCACTTGCTTTGGCTTACCTGCAAGCAATGAAAGTTTCGCCAACGGTCACGCAGAACAAGGTTTTGAAATTCGTCAGGATGGCCGTCTAAAAGTCCGTGAGCGACTGGTGATTGACGACCAAAGCCGCGCTATTTTTCAAGCAAAAGCCGGTTTAGCAAACAATCCAATAAATGGCCTGATGATTGCAGGACCTTTTGACCGATCGGACAATCATGATGAGCTAATGGACACGCTGCGTGCCCATTGTACAGAACACAATTCACTTAGCGGCGCGACGCTGGTAGACGAATACCTCATTGTGCGCAGCATTCACGATGATTCCGAGCAAATGAAACAACTGTTTACTCAGTGCTGGCAAGCGATTCGCCCTGCGCTGATTAACAAAATAGCGTGCGAACCTAGAATTTGGGCGACTTAATTCTCACGATTAAGACATTAAAAGCGCCATAGAATAACGACAAAAGGGTTGAAGAATGGAATTACTACCAAGAGAAAAAGACAAATTACTCGTCTTTACCGCGGCATTATTGGCCGAACGTCGCTTAAATCGCGGTTTAAAACTGAATTATCCAGAAGCCATGGCGTACATCACCATGGAAATTATCGAAGGCGCGCGCGATGGCAAAACGGTGGCTGAACTAATGAGCTTCGGTAAAACCTTGCTTAGTGCAGAACAAGTGATGGACGGCGTGGTGGATTTGATCCACGAAGTACAAGTGGAAGCCACCTTCCCTGACGGCACTAAGTTGGTCACGGTTCATAACCCTATTAACTAACATGGAGACACACCATGATTCCAGGTGAAATTCAGGTAGCCGTAGGCGATATTGAGCTCAATGTAGGCCGTAAAACCTTAAAAATTCGTGTTGAAAACACAGGGGATCGACCTGTTCAAATCGGCTCCCATTATCATTTTTATGAAGTAAACCCTGCATTGTCTTTTGATCGAGAACCCACTAAGGGCTTTCGTTTACATATCGCATCTGGCACAGCGGTTCGCTTTGAGCCAGGCCAAGGTCGCGAAATTGAACTCGTCGAATACGCTGGCACGAAAACCATTTATGGCTTTCGTGGTGAAGTGATGGGGCCACTTGGCGATACGGAGCATTCAGCATGACTAAAAAAGACAAGACTAAAAAAGACAAGACTAAAATGGACAGACAAAGCTACGCACAAATGTTTGGACCAACCACTGGAGACCGAGTACGCCTAGGCGATACAGACATTTGGATCCAAGTGGAGAAAGACTTCACTACCTACGGTGACGAAGTGAAATTTGGCGGCGGTAAAGTGATCCGTGATGGCATGGGGCAAAGCCAAGTTACCAATGAAGTAGCGGTCGATTTAGTGATTACCAATGCCTTGGTACTCGACCATTGGGGCATCGTAAAATGCGACGTTGGCGTCAAAGAAGGGCGTATTTTTAAAGTCGGTAAAGCCGGCAATCCAGACATCCAAGACAAGGTCGACATTGTGATTGGACCGGGTACCGAAGTCATCGCGGGAGAAGGCTCTATCCTTACCGCTGGTGGCATCGATGCGCACATTCACTTTATTTGTCCGCAACAAATTGAAGAAGCACTCACCTCTGGTGTCACCACCATGATTGGCGGCGGTACTGGGCCTGCGACGGGCACCAAAGCCACGACCTGTACGCCTGGACCTTGGTACTTAGGTAAGATGCTGCAAGCAACCGACAGCATGCCAATGAACTTAGGCTTTTTAGGCAAAGGCAACGCCAGCCAACCAGAAGCCCTTGAAGAGCAGTTGGAAGCTGGCGCCTGTGGGTTGAAGCTGCATGAAGATTGGGGAACCACACCGGCATCGATCGATTGCTGTTTAAGTGTCGCAGACAAGTACGATGTGCAAGTCGCGATCCATACGGACACATTAAATGAATCCGGTTTTGTCGACAGCACATTGGCGGCGTTCAAAGATCGAGTGATTCACACCTATCACACAGAAGGCGCGGGTGGCGGTCACGCTCCCGATATTATTCGTGCGGCCGGAAAGCTCAATGTGTTGCCGTCTTCGACAAACCCTACTCGTCCGTATACTCACAACACCGTCGATGAGCATTTGGACATGTTGATGGTGTGCCATCATTTGGACAGCAACATTCCAGAAGATGTGGCATTCGCAGATTCGCGTATTCGCAAAGAAACCATCGCCGCAGAAGACATTTTTCATGACCGTGGCGCGTTCAGCATGATTTCATCGGACTCTCAAGCCATGGGACGAGTCGGTGAAGTTATCACTCGTACTTGGCAAACTGCCCATAAAATGAAACAGCAATTTGGTTTATTGCCAGAAGATCGTGAGCTCGGCGCTGACAACTTTCGGGCCCGTCGTTATATTGCTAAATACACCATCAACCCAGCGATTACTCACGGTATTAGCCATGAAGTGGGCTCAATTGAGCCGGGAAAACTAGCCGACTTGGTACTTTGGAAACCGGCATTTTTTGGCGTTAAACCGTCGATGATTATTAAAGGTGGAATGATTGCCAGTGCGCCTATGGGTGACCCAAACGCATCTATCCCAACGCCTCAGCCAGTGCATTATCGCCCTATGTTTGGTGCTTTTGGTAAAGCCGCCGCTGCAACTTCGGTGACCTTCGTATCAAAAGCCGCGCTTAATAATGGCCTTGCCGAGAAATTTGGCTTGGATCGTAAGCTGGTCGCGTGTTGTAACACTCGTAACCTTTCGAAGCTCGACATGATTCATAACAGCTGGCTGCCAGACATTACCGTAGACCCACAAACCTATGAAGTGCGTGCAGACGGCGAGCTGCTCACCTGTGAACCTGCAGAAACATTGCCATTAGCTCAGCTTTATACCTTATTTTAAAGATACCTAATTTTAAAAGCGCACTGTTTAAACCAATAAAACACCAAGCTCTATAAGGCTTAGTGTTTAAGGATAAGTCCTTAAGGAAAATAAGATGCTAGATATATATCAACGCTTAGGCACACATTGCCACGAAACCGTTTACACCACAGTCACTTTAACTCATGAGCAGCGCGATCGTGGTCGCCTTAAACTGGTTGGCGAAAACAATGAAGAGGTGCGCGTTTTCCTTGATCGTGGAAAACCGCTCCAAGTTGGGGAGTTTTTACGCAGCGAGTGCAACAAAATAGTGCAAATTAAAGGTGCAATTGAAGAAATTGCTCACGCAAGTTGCGATAATTGGGAAGCATTTTCTAAAGCTTGCTATCACTTAGGTAATCGTCACACAAAAATCCAAATAGGCGATCGCTGGTTACGCATTAAACCTGATCACGTATTAGAAGAAATGCTGCATTTGTTGGGTCTCGTTGTGACGCATGAAAATGCGGTGTTTGTCCCTGAGTCTGGAGCGTATAGCCATGGTCATCACCACCACGGATAGTAGCTTCTTACGTTTATTACAATTAAGCAGCGTCAGTTTACCAGTCGGTGGCTATGCCTTTTCTCAAGGTATGGAATACGCCATTGACCAAGGCTGGGTAACCAATAAACGCGACGTGTCTGACTGGATCAACCTGCAGATGCAACAGTCCGTGGCCCGTGTCGATTTGCCTGTATTGCGTTTGTGTATGATGGCGGCCGCTCAGCAAAACACAGCGCGCTTATTAGAGCTAAACGACTTGTCACTCGCCTGTCGAGAAACCAAAGAATTAAGGCTAAACGATACAGCAATGGGCGAAGCCTTAGCACGCCTCATGCGCAGCTTAGGCATAGAGTCGCCTTTTAAGCGCTTAGACGACATTAGTTTTGTCACCTTGTTTGCTATCACGGCGACCCATTGGTCGATCCGTTTTGATGTAGCGGCTCTTGGCTTTAGCTGGTCTTGGTTAGAA
Organism: Marinomonas sp. TI.3.20; assembly: GCF_038155025.1. Taxonomy (NCBI): domain Bacteria; kingdom Pseudomonadati; phylum Pseudomonadota; class Gammaproteobacteria; order Oceanospirillales; family Oceanospirillaceae; genus Marinomonas; species Marinomonas sp. TI.3.20. The sequence goes on from NZ_JBAKAS010000003.1 coordinate 135,114, forward strand.
AACCAAATCGCCGCGGCCACTAAGTTGGTGCCTCTTGGTCAAACACAGGCACAAGAATTGCTCGGCGAATTACAGCCTATTATCACCGAGGCCATTAGTGCTTCGTTAACCATTGATGAAGAGCGTATTGGCGCGGGACTGCCTGCTATTGCAATTGCCAGCGCTCAGCACGAAACACAATATTCACGGCTATTTCGTTCTTGATTTTTATTAGGAATAGCCTTCAATTTTAAGAGGACATGTTATGAGTAAACCAAAACAAACATTACGTATCGGCGTCGGTGGCCCTGTCGGCTCCGGTAAAACCGCATTACTGCGATCTTTGTGTTCTGCTCTTCGCGATCATTATAATATCGCCGTTGTGACGAACGATATTTATACTCAAGAAGACGCCAAATTCCTCACTGAGCACGAAGCTCTCGATGCTGATCGTATTGTGGGGGTAGAAACAGGCGGCTGCCCACACACAGCAATTCGTGAAGATGCGTCGATGAACTTAGCCGCAATAGATCAATTACTAGAGCGTCACGGCGAACTGGATGTGGTGTTTGTCGAAAGTGGTGGCGACAATTTAAGCGCGACCTTTAGCCCGGAATTATCAGACTATACAATTTATGTAATTGATGTGTCCGCTGGGGATAAAATTCCACGCAAAGGCGGCCCAGGTATCACGAAATCGGACCTATTAATCATTAATAAAACCGACTTAGCCCCCTTGGTCGGCGCCTCTTTAGAGGTAATGGCTCGAGACGCTAAAATGATGCGTGGTGAGCGCCCTTTCGTCTTCTCCAACCTGAAAAAAGCCCAAGGCTTAGACGAAATCATTCAATTTATCATTACCGAAGGTATGTTAGAATCCAAACCTATTCCAGCCGCAAGAGCGGTGGTTTAATTCATTACTTTATTTAGGAGATTTATCTATGCGTTTTAATACGCTAAAAGTGGGATTAGCCACTCTTATTGCTGCACTACCAACCTTAGCGCTTGCTCATCCTGGTCATGATCACATTACCAGCTTTTCAACTGGGTTTATGCACCCTATGAGCGGCCTTGATCACCTGTTAGCCATGATTGCTATTGGCCTTTGGGCAGTAAGTATCGGAGGCAAAGCATTGTGGGCAGTACCTACTGCTTTTGTTGGCACCATGATTATTGGTGGCGCATTTGGCATGGCCGGCTTGCAAGTCCCTTTCGTTGAGCAAGGTATTGCACTTTCTGTCATCCTAATGGGCGTATTGCTTGTGGGATCTGTTCGCTTCTCTGTTGGTACTTGTGCCGCGATTGCTGGCGTATTCGCTTTCTTCCACGGTGCTGCACACGGTATGGAAATGCCATTGAGCGCTCATGGTGCGGAATACGCCATTGGTTTTGCCTGTGCTACAGCATTATTGCATGTCGTTGGCATGGGGCTCGGTAAAGTAATATCTCGTATCGAAGCACCTATAGTCACGCGCATCACTGGTGGTGTTATCGCCGCCGCTGGCGTGATGATGGCCATCGCTTAATAAGCCTTTTAACCGCTGTAACCTGAGACGCTAAAACCCGAAATAAAAGGGTCTAACGTGTCAGGTTACAGCGTTTATATTAGATAGTGTGGTTACTCATTCTCCCTCATCCCTAGCCTATCGAATACTCCCTCGCTATTACCCTCTACGAAAAGGCTCTTCCATTCTCAAGTATTTCATTACTAATAGTTTTTCTTATTAATAGACAACTTTGAGCTCAGCCGTCTATTATTAAAGAATAGGTACTTTATAATGACCTAACATAAAATTTTGTGGGCCTGGCTCATAGTGTATATAAGGATGTTTTTTTGATAAGAGCCGAGTTCAAACAGCCCATCGCTGCCTTTATATCCTGCATTGTATTCTTGGCTATTGCACTCGCTGGCATTTATTGGACCCAATCTTCTAATAAGGCGATTGTAAAAGAGCAAAAGTTGCTTTTGAACGGCATTTCTCGAACGCAAGCATCGGCATTGGAACGACGCTTAACTACGGCGTTTACCTCTACGCAAATATTAGCCATTGAAGTAGAGCAACATAATGGCACATTTAACGATTTTCACAGTTATGCTAAAAATCTTATAAATTCTATTGGGGGTATATCCAGTCTCCAACTCGCACCAAATGGCATTATTGAGCAAATATATCCTTTGAAAGGAAATGAGTCCGCGATCGGATTAGACATTTTTGCAGACCCCAAATATCGTGAAGCCGCGCTTATTGCTATAGAAGAACACAAAATTATCGCTATCGGCCCAATTTCTCTTGTACAAGGCGGTATAGCGATAATAAGCCGCTCACCAGCCTATTTATTTAAAGGGACTCAAAGAGAGTTATTTTGGGGCTTTATTTCTGCGGTGATTAACCTTGATGACCTTTTGGAATCCACTCGTCTTAAAGACCTTGAGAAAGATGGGTATCGATATTCTCTCTCACGTGTACACCCCGACAGCAAAAAAACGATTGTTTTTTCGCACTCAAAAAAGCCTCTTACTAACATCGTCGCAACAACGAAAATCCACTTACCTGTCGGTGTATGGGATCTTAAGATCAGCCGTGATCTAAACGATCGTCTAAAAGACAATTCGGTTTCAGGTTATTTTTTAAGTGTTCTTTCCGGCTTTTTTATTGCTTTAGCCCTCTATGGAATTTTGATACAACCTTTCCGCCTTAGAAAATTGGTCAAAGAGAAAACAACCGAACTACAAAGTCTCGCTTACAAAGACCCACTAACGAATTTACCTAATCGCCGCTATCTTAATGACTATCTTCCATCACTTTTGAGCGACAGCCAAAAGCGGCAAGAAAATGCGGCTTTCATTTACTTTGACTTAGATAACTTTAAGCGAATTAATGACACAATTGGCCATGATGTAGGCGATAAGGTTCTCGAGATTGTTGCGCAAAGACTACATAATCTGTGTCGTGAAACCGACAAAGTAGTGCGCTTAGGCGGTGATGAATTTGGTATCTTATTATGTAATATCAAAAACAAACAAGAGGCAAAAAAGCACGCTGAACGAATTTTAACTCATATTCACGCTCCTCTAGAAATTGCTTCCCGAGAGTTTATCCTCAGCACGTCTTTAGGTATTGCGATGATACCTGAACACGGTGATAGCCTTATTACTATCATGCAAAATGCAGATATTGCGCTTTACCAAGCAAAGCAGAACGGTAAAAATCGATATAGCTTCTACAATCACGAAATGAGAACTAAAGCACAAAACCTAGCAGAAGCAGAAGCAGATCTATCGAAAGCATTACAAAACAATGAATTCGAACTCTATTATCAGTCACAGTTTGATTTAAAAACAAAACAAGTTTTTGGTGCTGAAGCACTCATTCGTTGGAACCATCCTAAAAATGGATTAACCCTTCCAGATCATTTCATGGCGCTTGCCGAAAGTACTGGACACATTATTAAAATTGGCCAATGGGTACTAGAGAATGGAATTTCTTATTTAGCAAGACGAAGAGAAAAAGGGCTTCCGTACATTTTACTGCATGTGAACCTGTCTTCTTTGCAACTCGCTGATCCGAATTTTGTTTCTGTCGTAAAAACGCTACTTGATAAACACCAAGTCCCTGCACAATGGCTTGGCGTAGAAATAACGGAAACGGCCTTATTAAAAGATGTTGCTTTAGCCAAAACCACACTTCAAGCATTCAAAGACATGGGGATATGCATTGCCATTGATGATTTTGGCACCGGCTACTCTTCATTAGGACAGCTGAAGAATCTCCCTATCACTCTGCTTAAAATTGATCGTAGTTTTGTGGTAGATCTAGAAAAAGATCAAACCAATAGACAAATTGTGGAAGCGATTGTTGCGATGGCTCATAAACTGGGTATTAAAGTATTAGCCGAAGGAATAGAAACCAAAGAGCAATGGGCAATATTGGAATCTTTTCAATGCGAATTTGGACAAGGCTATTATGTAAGCAAACCAATGACGGAAAAAGATTTTGATCAAGCGGATCTTATCGTCAAAAACATCTAAGCTTTGCTAATAAAATCTACTTGATCCACTTAGCGTTAGTTTAGATAAAACAATAATACACCGCATAAAAAAACCGATCATTTAATGATCGGTTTTTGTACGAATAACCATGAATAACCATATAGTAGCGCTTGCGACTATTGAGTAATCAAATTAAGAAGCAAGGCAAATAGCACGACCATGTTCGTAGACTTCAACAAGCTCTTTATGAAGACTACAAATGGCTCTTTCGTAATCTTCTTCATCAACAACAAATTGCATATCTACTTGACGCATTGATTGGTGCATAGCGATGACGTTAACGCCTTGATCAGCAATGGCTTTTACTGCTTTTGCCAACATACCGGTCGTTTTCATATCACTGCCAATCGCTGAAACAATGGCCACTTTACGTTGAGTGATTTCCGCATCAGGAAATTGCTCATGAAGCACTCTCATCAACCGCTTTAGAATCTTCAAGTTAATGGCTAAGTAGTGAGTGATCGTATTGGCGTTAATATCCTTGGCGATAATATGAATATTAAACTGGCGTAGTACTTTCAGAATAGACACGTCAAACAGATCAATTTCGCCAGACATATCTTGATCAAATAACTCGACAGCAAACACACCACGAGAACCCGCAATAATTTCAACACATGGCTCATCACTAACATAATCGCCAGTAATCAATGTGCCTGTGTGCTCTGGTTCAAAAGTGTTTTTTACACGCAATGCGATATTGTTTTGGCGAAGGCCTTTTGCCGCTTTTGGATGGATAGCTTCCATGCCTAAATTTGCCAGCTGATCAGCCACATCGTAGTTAGTGCGTCCAATGGGAACGGCTTTATTTTCACCAACCAAACGAGGGTCCGCACTACTTAAATGAAATTCTTTATGAATAACCGCTTCACGCGCTTCTGTTAATACCGCGATACGGCTAAAGATCATTTCGCTGTAACCACGATCGAAGGTCGACATTAAGCCTGTTTCACTATGAGCGTAACCGGTTGCAATGGGTAGCTGAGTATCTAAATCGATACTTTTAAAAGTCTCTGATATACGCTCATCTAACATTACATGCTGAGTATTATTCCAGCCCGTTAGATCAACAAACACCGCATTTACACCATCACGCTGTAGCAAGGTAGCGGTATTCCAAGCACTGTGTGCTTCACCAATACTGGCTAACATTTCACGTACTGTCGATAAATGCTTACTAATCGAAAAATGGCCATGCTGACATAAGCGATGCAGATCATCTAAGCATTCGCGAGCGTCTTGTAATCGATGATGTATAAAGTCATTGGCTTTGTGCAACAACTCACCTTCGAATAAAGAGGCATTGATTGCTAGCATCGAATCGTAAACGTCTTGCAATGCAGCAGACCATGAGTCCTGCTTTCTGTCTTGAGCAAATAATGCATAAACGCCAGGTTCACCGGTTTTCTTATGCTCAAGTAGCTTATCTGTCATACCGCCATAGGCCGATACAACAAAAATGCGCTTATATAAGTCGTCCGTTTGAACGGGTTTAAAAATTATATTGTCTCGAACCGATTGGTAGTCACTCATGGACGTACCACCGATTTTTTCAACTGTATGTAGTCCCATTATTTAACCTAATAAATTAAAGGGCTGAAAAGTGACTCCAGCCATGTTCAAAATCTGACGCTAATAGTGTCACAAGGTATGTCAAAAATTAAGTACAAAAGATACTTTTTAGAGGCTTAATTGTTCCGCGCGCAGCAATGTATTCTGGTCGCTCTCGTTGTTGACCAAATGGTCGAGAAATACGATTCGATATGGCGTTATAAACTAAGAAAAGATTCGACCTAGGTGATGGTGAAATATTACCATTCGAGCCGTGCATTAGGTTGCAATCGAATAAGATTACTCTACCTGGTTGGCCGATTGCAGGTGTTATACCTGCTGCCTCTACCATATTTTGTAGAGATTGATCGTCAGGGACACCTACGTTTTGTTTTTTAAGCGAGGATCGATAATTTTCTTCTGGGGTTTCCCCCACGCAGGACACAAAAGTATGATGAGAACCTGGAATCACTAATAGCGGACCATTATTATGATCATTCGGAGTCAGTGTAATAGACATACTCAGCGCCCGCATTCTTGGCATTCCGTCTTCAACATGCCAAGTCTCAAAATCTGAGTGCCAATAAAACTCTTGACCACGAAACCCTGGCTTATAATTCAAACGAGTTTGATGTAGATACACTTGATCACCAAGTAGATACTCAGCAACGCGAATCAGGCGTGGATCTTGGGCTATTTTGTTAAAGGAATTATTGAGCTTATGCACATCAAAAACAGAGCGAATATCACCACTGCGTGCTTCGGTGATACTTTCTTCTCGATCCTTTATTCGCTTATCATCACGCAGTGTTTGCATTTGTATCTGCATCTGTGCAATTTCATCTTCATCAAAAAGATGATCTAGGAATAAAAAACCGTTTTTCTCGTAGTGATCTAAAAGCGCCTTATCTAAAGGCGCTTTTTCATGATCATGAGAATGAATAACTGGATCTTGGCGACGACATTGCTTAGGCTCTTGGTATATTCTAGATGGGTAATCATCTTTTTCTCTACCAAGTAACTCTTTATTAAAGAGACCTACCTGCTTAGTCATTTCGCTCCTCCTTTTATTATCCTCTTATTTATGACACTAGTTTTTACTTAACGAAACCTTAATCAAGAAGCTCGTAGGCGCCTTCAGAGTTGTGTACTTCATCACCAGTAATCGGCGGATTAAAAACGCACGCCAATTTAAGTTCTTTAAACGCTCGCAAGGTATGCGCATCGTGTTTATCTAGCACATAAACCACACCCGGTTTAATCTGGTGTTTTTGACCCGTTTCACGACTCTCTACTTCACCTTCACCTGAAATACAGTACACAGACTCAAGATGATTCTGGTAATGCATATCAAAATCTTTACCTTCATAAATCGTCGTAATATGAAAAGAAAAGCCCATGTTGTCTTCTTTCAATAAAAGTCGAGTACTCTCCCAATTACCATCTGGGGATACAACACGGCGATCGGTCTTTTCGCATTCTGCTAAATCACGTGCAAACATTCTGTTCTCCTTATGATCGTTAGATCAATTAAATGCAGGTAGATAAATAACTACCGAAAGAAACTTGAGGTTTCGAGCTTACTATCTGTTTCACTCAAGAGGGAGGACTCCGGCGTTATGTCGCCGATGTCTTAAGAAAAGAAACTAGACGGCGATGTCATAGTTTTCATCAAAATAGCTTTTCGCTTCTGGCATATCGTCTTCTTTAGCACAGATTTCACGAATGGCATTTTCAAGAATATCGATACCCTCTTTAAGAACGTCATCACTAATAATCAGCGGACATAAAAACTTCACAACCTGATCATCTGCGCCTGATGTTTCTATCATCAGACCATTCTGGAAGCATTTTTTAGTAATTTTACTGGCTAATTCACCACTCACACAGTTAATACCACGCATCATTCCGCGTCCTTGTAGAATGAAGTTGCCTTCACCATATTGATCAACGATGGCCTGAGTGCGGGTATGAATGTAATCGCCTTTGCGCTTAATGTCTTTTTCGAACGCATCGTCTTTCCAGAAGGTATCAATGGCCGCTTTCGCGGTAACAAACGCTAAGTTATTACCACGGAAAGTACCGTTGTGCTCACCAGGTTTCCATTCATCAAGCTCAGGCTTCATAAGAACCACGGCAAATGGCAAACCATAACCACTCAAGGATTTAGACATGGTAACAATGTCTGGGGTAATGCCAGCGTCTTCAAAACTAAAGAAAGTACCAGTTCGGCCACAGCCCGCTTGAATATCATCAACAATCATCAACACATCGTGTTTTTTACAAACGGCTTCTAAGTTTTGTAACCAACCAAAGCTAGCTGCATTGATGCCACCCTCGCCTTGTACCGTTTCAACAATGACAGCAGCTGGAAGATCAACACCACTACTGGAATCGGTTAGCACCTTATCTAAATATTCTGTGGTTTCGATACCATCACCTAGATAGCCATCAAAAGGTACGGTAGAAACACCAGCGCCAAGACTCGTCCCTGCTGCACCACGGTGATGAGAGTTACCTGTTACTGACAGCGCCCCCAAACTACAACCATGGAAACCATTAGTGAAACTAACGATGTTTTCACGGCCAGTAACATTACGCGCTAACTTCAGAGCAGCTTCTACTGCATTGGTACCTGTTGGTCCAGTAAATTGCATCATGTACTGGAGTTTACGTGGCTTCAGAATGTTTTCATTAAAGCTTTCCATGAATGCCGCTTTGGCCTTGGTGTGTAAATCTAGACCATGGGTAATACCGTCTTCCATGATGTATTCAATCAATTTTTCTTTGAATATTGGATTATTATGGCCATAGTTTAGAGTGCCAGCACCCGCCAGAAAATCGATATATTTATTGCCATCTTCATCAAATAAATGCGCGCCTTGTGCACGATGAAAAATACGTGGAAATGCTCGTGCGTAGGATTGTACTTCTGACTCAAGTTCTTCAAAAATTTTCATACTATGGCTTCTCTTAACGTTAAATTACGGTAATCAATACAAAACAGGGATCAGGACGCCTTATTTAAAAAGGACCGATACGAACCAAATATTCTGTGTCATGCTTACCTTGGAAATGCGTGTTTTCATCAAACTTAACCGATTCTTCTAATGGAGCATTTAGCTGTTTTGCTAAGCTTCTAAAAAGCGCCCATGAACCTGCATTTGATTTCGTGATTGTGGTTTCAATGTAGTGGACCTCAGCGCAGATCGAGCGCTCTAAAATAGAGGTCAACATCTTCTTCGCAAGCCCTTTTCCGCGAGCAGATTCGCCCACAGCAACCTGCCACACAAATAATGTGTCTGTTTTCAAGGGGACTAAGTAGCCGGAAATAAATCCCACCAGCACGTTATCTGCACGTGCCGCAATACTTGTGTCACTAAAATGATCACATTGAAGTAAGTTGCAATAAACCGAATTAGTATCTAGTGGGGAACAATCGGCAACCAATTGATTAACGAACATTCCATCTAGTGCACTCGGTTTTTTTAGCTCTAACTTTTCTACTGTCATACCTTTACCCATTAGACAACAAAACAATAAATCAATGTGGACGCAGCTTAAGATACAAAAAATCGCCCTAAATAAAGCGAATATGTCTGTAAAATTAGAATTGAAAGCAGTCGATTGATTTGATGTCTAAGCATTCTAGCGATTTAAAACTTTATGTCCAGAACTTATTTACAGCACTAATGTTTTGTTGTGGAATGAATTTTAACGTAATACATCTCTATACCTTGCTATCACTCGCTTAGCACGAAATATCAAGATTCTTCATTTTTGGGTAAAAAAATGTCATTTTTTGTTGCATGATGCGTTCAAAATTCGGAAAATCTCGCCCCTAAATAAAGTATCCCCTCAAAATAGACCTCTTAAATAAAGTGGGAATTATTGAAAGGTCTTAACAAGAAGAAACTTTATTCGCTGTTTATTTATTTTATTTTCAACTATTTAGAGATTTTTTATGCAAGAAAAAACATCCATCCAAGGCTCGTGGGCGAGTCGCTGGATTTTTATTATGGCCGCAACAGGGTCTGCTGTTGGTTTAGGCAATATTTGGAAATTTCCTTACATTACAGGTGAAAATGGCGGGGGAGCTTTTGTGCTCGTTTACCTTATCTGTATTTTGCTAGTAGGTATTCCAATCATGATGACAGAAGTCTTCATTGGTCGTCGAGCTCGCAAAAACCCCGTTCATGCGTTGGAAGATGTTGCTGAAGAATCTGGAAAGTCTCGCGCTTGGGGATTAATTGGCATGATGGGGATGCTTTCTGGCGCACTTATCTTTTCCTTTTACTCAGTTGTAGCTGGCTGGGTACTTCACTATATAAAAGCGATGGCAACTGGTGAATTAGCTGGCGTTAATTCCGATCAAGCCGGCGCCGCTTTCAATGCCCTGCTAGCAGACCCAATGACCTTACTTGGCTGGCATACATTGTTCACCATTATGACAATTATCGTGGTTGCCCGAGGCGTAAACAAAGGCCTTGAATTAGCCACCCGCATTATGATGCCTGCATTATTCATCCTATTATTCGTACTATTTTGCTACGCAATAACAACCGATGGTTTCTCCGCTGGTTGGCACTTCATGTTTGATTTTGACTTTAGCAAGTTAACTTGGGATTCTGTATTGGTTGCTCTTGGGCACTCCTTCTTTACCCTATCACTTGGTATGGGCACTATCATGGCTTATGGCTCTTATATGCCAAAGCAGGGTTCAATCGGCAGAACAGTACTAGCCATTGGTGCATTAGACACCTTAGTAGCATTAGTCGCTGGCCTATGTATTTTCCCTATTATTTTTGCTAACGGAATGGATCCAGCAGCAGGCCCAGGTCTGATGTTTATTTCCTTGCCTGTTGCCTTTGGGCAAATGCCAGGCGGCCAATTCTTTGGCTTCCTATTCTTTATTCTAGTGGGTGTTGCTGCTTGGACTTCTGCAATTTCTCTAATGGAACCGACTGTTGCTTACCTAGTTGAGCGCTTTAAAATGGCACGCTGGAAAGCATCTATTGCTCTAGGCGTCGTTGTTTGGGCATTGGGCATTGCGTGTCTTGGTTCTTTCAGCTTTATGAGTGGTTTCACTATCTTCGGTAAAAACACATTCGACTTCTTAGACTATGTAACAGCGAATATCATGATGCCTCTTGGCGGTATTTTGACAGCGATCTTTGCTGGTTGGTTAGTGAAGAGTCAATTTTCTAAAGAAGAGCTTAGTATTTCAGAGGTTTTTTATGCCTTTTGGCGTTTTGCGATTCGCTTCATTGCACCGATCGCTATCGCGGTTGTATTTTACTTGAATCTATAATTACACTTAATAAACGTAAAAATCCCAACTAGCATAGGTTAGTTGGGATTTTTTTTGAAAACTCATCATTGACCTTGTACATTTTTAAGAAAAGCTACATTGCTCTTAATGCATAACTTTCACTTGTTGCTTGCCAAGCGTTATTGAACGATCGCTTAGCAGGTGATTTTGCATATTTAGTCCAGATTTTCTCATGGAAATAAAACGCAACGGTATTAACGGCTGGCTCGACAATGGCAAGTATTCCACCCACCACAAAACTGCCTGTTATTAAGTAAGCAACCGTAAAAGCAATACTGAAGTGCATAGCCGCAAAGGTTAAAGTCTTAGTCATGTAAGTCTCCTAGTAATTTATTCACTAAGATTACTGGAAACCCTTTAATATAAAAAATATATTATAAATATCAGTATGATAGTTTTTTTATTTAATCAAGACCGCTTTATCAAGGATAGCAGCCACTCCCTCTAAAGCCTCTGAATGAACACTCACCTGCTTGAAACTTGTCATTTTTCTACTGTTCACCGCCAACCAAAAACTGGCACCAATAAGTGAAATAGGTTTCCCCCACTCTGCCAAAGACGCCATTAACTCAGCCGATCTTGAGGCTAACTCACTCTCACAAAAAGCCACAACACCCGCTGGATTAATTCCCTTTATTAAATCCTGCCAATCTTGATCTGACGACATATTAGGCAGCACTCGGCAAGAATAGCCATGATCACTCAAAATAGCGGATGTCATGTAACACCATAGTGTCTGCTGACCTGACAGCCCTGTTATCAGTAGTATCGGAGCAGCCGTGTGTTGATTTTTAAGCGATGACAATCTATTCGTTAAGCTACGAGTAAGAACCGCCTCACAAAAACGTCCATGAACACTTACACCTAACTGCTTTAAGCTTGGTAGTATCCAGTTTTGAATAGCAACTAAAGGAGGATATTGAGAAAAAATCTGCTGATAAAGATGTTCTATTTTATCTTCTTCAAAATGCAGAGACATATGAACTAGCGCGGCTTGCCACTCAAGCCATTCGTCCGCTGGTATTACATTTTCAATATTCTCATTTTGATCAAGTAACGCTCTTACTTTACTGACCGCTACCCCTTGGTTAATCCAACGAACAATAGCGTCAACTCGAGTCACATCCTCCTCACTATAAAGACGATGACCTTTCTCTGTGCGCTTAGGCTTAAGTAAGCCATAACGCCGCTCCCATGCCCTTAAGGTAACGGAGTTCACGCCAGTTTTGGTAGATAGTATACGGATCGGAAAATACGCTTGCTTCTCTTCCATACCCCATTCTCTTTCATCTTGGCTCACTCTCTTACTTCCTTCTTCGGTTAAGGGGCTGTCACTACTTCATCTCAATAAAAATAATTCAGCTATTTGAGATTCTTCAATTAAGACGAAAATATTGTACATTTATTTTTTTGTACAATAATGTTGCATTTATTATACAGAAGTCTATATTGTACAACAAGAAGTGATACAAGAAATTAAGATGTACAAGAATATAAACGAAATTTGCGATTAAAAGCACCACGCACCATCTAAACGTAAGCGCCACTAATAATTCGGTTTGGAGAACAACATGACAACAACAAAACACATTTCAGAAGACTCTTTCTCTGCAGACAAGTTACAGCACAAAATTCCGGTAGGAATAAGTGCCTGCTTACTTGGTGACAATGTGCGTTTCAATGGTGGTCACAGCCGATCAGATTATTGTGACGCCACTTTAAGTGATTATTTTGACTATCAGAAGTTTTGTCCTGAAGTGGCTGCTGGGTTTGGAACGCCAAGACCGACACTACGTTTAGAAGGCAATCCACAAGACCCTCGCATGACTTACTCAAACCAAAAAGGCGGAGACATTACCCACACTTTTATGGAAGCAAGCCTTCCTTACATTGATAAGCTTGCTCATTTAGATGGCTATATACTGATGAAAAATTCACCAAGCTGCGGCCTAGAACGTATTAAAGTGTATCAAGAGAATGGCCACCCTCACATGCAACGCACCTCTGGCTTATTTACGAAAGCTTTGAGAGAGCGCTATCCACTATTGCCAGTAGAAGAAGATGGTCGACTGAATGACCCGTTACTAAAAGAAAACTTTTTGATGCGTGTTTTTGCCCATCACGAATTTCGCCATTGCGTAGAAATCGCACCAAGCATGAAATCCTTGATTGAGTTTCACAGCCGCTATAAATACCTTGTCATGGCTCACTCGCAACCAGCCTACAAGATGCTAGGAAAAATGCTTTCAGGGAATGATCCTAGGTCACTTGTGGAGCTAAAAGACGCTTATTTTCACGCTTTTATGACCACGTTATCAAAGCCTGCAAAACGTAAAAATCACTGCAATGCATTGATGCATTTGGTCGGTTATTTAAAGCGTTCTGTGGATGTTTCAATTCGCAAGGACATTCTCGGTGTGATCGAGCAATACCGTCGCGGTGAAGTGAATCTAGCAACACCTATTACTTTGCTTAATCACTACTTGAGTCACTACGGCAGTCAGTACGTCAAAGAGCAACGATACTTTGCCCCTTATCCGAGCGCGCTAGGGATTCGAAATGCTATCTGAGGACGCTAAAATGGACATCAAACAATTAGTATGGCTACGTAATGACCTGCGCTGGTTAGATAATCCAGCGCTGTATTATGCGGCGTTAGAAGGCAACATTCGTGTTGTGGTAACTGCCACACCGGAACAGTGGAAAATACACAATGAATCCAGCGCTAAAACCAGTTTACGTGCAGGTTTAATTCGTACGCTTTTTAGAAAACTAGCCAGCTTTGGGATTCCCGCTGACTTAATCACGGTGGCAAGCTTTCATGACATACCAGGCGCTCTTGAATCTTATTGCTTAACTCATGAAATCAAACACGTTTGGTTTAATCAGGACATTCCGATTCATGAGCAACAAAGAGATCAGAAAGTTAGTATACAACTAGGCACCCAAGGTATTAAAACGCACCCACAAAATACCGATTTAATGGTACCAAATCCCGTTTTAAGCCAACAAGGAACACCATTCAAAATCTTTACACCGTTCTTTAAACGCTGGTTGACACTGCTGTCTGCTCAAGACTGGCAGCCACTGCCAAAACCTAAAGTCCAAAATACAGCTATTGAATATGTCGAACCAGATATTCGCTGGGCAACAACATACAGAGAAGACATTTGGGCGCCAGATCAAGAGGAAGCCCAACAAAAATTATGGCATTTTTGTTATACAAAAGAAGAGCGCTATCAAGAGCAACGTAACTACCCAGCTACTCCTGGCACAAGTTCGCTATCACCTTATCTTGCTTTAGGGGCGCTGGGGCCAAGGGAGTGTTTATTTGCTATTCAGTACGCTTGTGACAATAAAGGCGGTAATTGGAAAGACAGCATTTGGTTAAAAGAGCTCGCTTGGCGTGATTTTTATCGCCAGTTAATGGGGAACTTCCCATTTCTTGCCATGGGCAAACCTTTCAAGCCAGAAACTGATTTTATTCGGTGGAACCAAGATGAATCATTATTTCTCGCATGGACCCAAGGAAATACAGGTTTTCCAATTGTAGATGCAGCCATGAGACAGCTGAATCAAACTGGCTGGATGCACAATCGTCTGCGTATGATTGCAGCAAGCTTTTTAAGTAAATTAATATTTGCTGATTGGAGAAAAGGCGAAAAGTATTTTATGGAACACCTTATTGATGGCGAATTTTCATCCAACAATGGCGGCTGGCAATGGAGCGCATCAACTGGATGTGATGCGGCCCCTTATTTCAGAGTATTTAACCCAACTCGTCAATCAGAAACCTATGATTCAAATGGTGATTTTATCCGTCGATTTGTTCCCGAGCTAAAAGATTTGGATGCAAAATCCATTCATAATCCATCTCATTCTCAAAGATTAGAGTGCGGTTATTCGCTGCCTATCATTGATTATAAAACAACGCGTATAGCCGCTATTGCCGCATTCTCAGAGTTAAAAAACATGAGATAACGGCATTTAGATTTTCATTTTTTCCATTAAGCACTAAGAAGCGATTAACTTTCCTATTTATAAAATAACCACTATCATTAGAGCTATAAATTATTTATCTTATAAAAGCATTACTTGGCTAAAGTTATTAATTATAAAGAGTTTAATAGATGCCTTTGAAAGCATATAATCTGCAAAAATTTTAATGGAAATACAAGCAAGATGTCAGACCCTCAACACTTACACGATGTGCTGGTTCACTTAAGACGAATCATCCGCGCCACAGACTTACAATCGAAACGAGTTGTAAAGGCGTGCGGTCTTACGATCCCTCAAATTATGGTTCTTCGTTCAATAGAAGAACTGGGGGATGTCACTGTCCGCAAAATTTCAGACAGCGTTTCACTGAGCCAAGCGACAGTTACCACCATCCTAAACCGCCTAGAGGATAGGAAAGTAGTAGAGCGTGTTCGTGTACAAAAAGATAAACGCATTGTTAATGCAAGGCTCACAGAGGCTGGTCGATCAATTTTGAAAACCACCCCTCCTTTGCTACATGAAAAATTCATCGGTGAATTTGAATCTTTACAAGGATGGGAACAAACTCAAGTGCTCTCTTCATTACAAAGAATTGCGATTATGATGGATGCAGAAGGCCTTGATGCAGCCCCATTATTGGACATAAACTCCCCAAATTTATAGCTCTATTTAGCTAATAGAAAGCTCACCAACGCAAGATGGTGAGCTTTTTTTTGCTCAAAAAAAGCACAACCTAACTGAAAACAGTTCTTATTTATCCCATTTTTTCCGCATAAAGAATCCTTTTTCTCCATAAATATGACAAATATTTGATAAAATCCATTAGACGTGTAAACTAATTTTAGTTTGATGACTAATAATTAAAAATCACAACAGGAACCTAATCATGTATACCAAAAGTATTATTGCGGGAATTTTAACGCTTGCCGCTACCTCCTCATTTGCAGCAGCAGACAAATGCGGCAAGGTTCAAATTGCAGAAATGAACTGGAACTCAGCGTCGTTAATGGCGAATGTTGATAAATTTATTTTGAATAATGGCTTTGATTGTAACGCGGACTTAATTCCCGGTGACACCATGCCAACCAGTACATCCATGATTGAAAAAGGTCAACCAGATATAGCGCCTGAAATGTGGACTAACGCCGTTCAAGAACTGATTGATCGCGGAGTTAAAGAGAAACGTCTTAGCATTGCCGGCGCCTCTTTATCTGATGGCGGTGAAGAAGGTTTTTGGGTTCCTAAATACATGGTAGATAAAGACCCGTCACTGGCAACTATTCAAGGCATTATCAAGCACGCGAAAGAATTCCCTAACCCAGAAGACAGCTCTGTATCGGCATTTTATGGTTGCCCGCCAGGATGGGGCTGCCAAATATCTTCAGGTAATCTATTTAAAGCTCTTAAGCTAAAAGACGCTGGCTTCGAATTGATTAACCCAGGCTCTTCTGCCGGTTTATCTGGCTCTTTGAGTCGCGCCTATGAACGCAAAGAACCTTGGTTTGGCTATTACTGGGCACCAACTGCTATATTAGGTAAATACAAAATGGTGAAAGTAGACTTTGGCTCAGGTGTTCACCCTAAAGAATACATTAATTGTATTACCAAAGATGACTGCCTAGATCCAAAAGTAACCATGTTTCCACCCTCTCCTGTTTACAGTGTAACAACGACGGAGTTTGCTAAAAAAGATCCTAAGGCTTATGCCTATATTGCTAAGCGCTCTTTCACAAATGCACAAATGAACAAATTGTTAGCATGGATGGAAGACAACCAAGCAGACGGTCAATACGCAGCTGAAAACTTCATGTTGAACCATAAAGACATTTGGTCTAAATGGGTAAATAAGGACGTTCAAGCAAAACTTGAAAAAGCGCTCGACAAGCTATAACTGGTTGAGATTGAATGGGCTATACAAGTGTGTAGCCCATTCTTTTGTTTTACTCTTTGAGAATTCATTATGATAGACAGCTCCTGGTTAACAGAATTTCCAGACATGAGCCGACGAGACCTTCTGGCAATACGACAAACTCTCGATGGCGCCTACCGATCCTTTTCCCGCGCCTACGGTCAGTCAATCGAAGACTTTTTTAACCCACTTTTACATTTCCTCGTGTGGTTCGAACACCTTTTAATACAAACACCTTGGTGGATTGTATTAGCGGTTATTGTTGGGTTAGTTTTTGCTGCAACAAGATCATGGAAATTATGTGCCGGCGTTCTCGCCTCGTTTCTCGCCATCGGCTATTTTGGTATGTGGGAAAATACGATGCGAACCCTAAGCATCATTACTGTCTGTACGATTCTTTCTATTTGCATTGGCATACCTATTGGTATTTTGATGGCGCGATCGGATAGAGCGAGGTCAATCATCACCCCTCTCCTCGACATCATGCAAACCATGCCGGCGTTTGTGTATCTAATTCCTGTGGTTATGCTGCTGGGTATTGGTAAAATTCCTGGCGTTATCGCAGTCATCATTTATGCGATCCCTCCTGTGATTCGCTTAACAAATTTAGGCATACGCCTAGTAAACAAAGATACGTTAGAAGCGGCAACGGCTTATGGCGCTACAGCAACTCAACGACTTTTTGGCGTTCAAATCCCTTTAGCAATGCCAACTATCATGGCAGGAATAAACCAAACTATCATGATGGCACTAGCAATGGTTGTGGTTGCTTCCATGATCGGTGTTAAAGGCTTAGGACAACCTGTATTGAAATCTATCACTAACCAGTACTTCACTCTCGGGCTACTAAATGGCCTTGCGATTGTAGCACTTGCCATTATTTTCGATCGTGTTTCTCAGACCTATGCAAAACGCGCGCAAAGACATATGGAAGGAACTGAGAATGGATAATAACCGAGAAACATTAATAGAAATTGAAGGCCTTTATCAAATATTCGGTCCAACGCCTAATAACGTGCTACCTAAAGTAAAAGCGGGCGCAAGTAAAGAAGATATACTGGCTGAAACCGGTCACACGGTTGGTCTTCAAGATATTAACTTAACCGTAAAACGCGGTGAAATTTTTGTCATCATGGGACTTTCCGGATCGGGAAAATCCACGCTAATTCGCCACTTTAACCGCCTTATTGATCCTACTGCCGGTAAGATTAAAGTGAGTGGCGAAAATATCATGGAATTGTCGCCAAAAGACTTAATCACCTTCCGCCGACATAAAATGGCGATGGTTTTCCAGCATTTTGGCCTTATGCCACACCGCTGCGTGCTTGATAATGTGGGCTATGGCTTGCTAATTAAAGGTGAAAAAAGAGCTGAGTGGAAACCAAAAGCGGTTTCTTGGCTAGACGCTGTCGGCTTGTCAGGCTATGAAGATCAATACCCATCACAGCTCTCAGGTGGACAACAACAGCGCGTAGGCCTTGCCCGCGCCCTTTGTACTGACGCCGAAATCCTATTAATGGATGAAGCCTTTTCAGCACTTGATCCTTTAATCCGAAGCGACATGCAAGAACAGCTAATAGAGCTACAGGAAAACCTACAAAAGACGATTATATTTATTACCCATGACCTAGATGAAGCATTACGCTTAGGCGATAGAATTGCGGTATTAAAAGATGGCAAACTTGTGCAAATTGGCACACCTGTCGATATCATGCTCCACCCAGCTGATGACTACGTACAAGCCTTTGCTAAAGATGTTAACCGAGCAAGGGCGCTAAGCGTGCAAACCATCATGACGCCAAATACAGAGAAGCTCGTCGCTAACACAGCGGCAGAAGCCAAGGCTAATTTTCCTAAAAATAAAGAATATGCTTTTGTATTTGATAACGATGGCTACCAAGGCGTGCTGACTAGAGAGAAACTTGAGAGCCTAGAAGATGAAGCCCTCGTGAAAGGCGCTTTGCATCATATTGAATCCGTGCGTCCAACTGATTTGCTGCAGAAAGTTATTCCACTTTCTCTTAACTCTCGCTTTGATTTACCTGTTATTAATAAGTCAGGTGAATTAAAAGGCAGATTAGAGGCATCTAAATTAGCCGATGTATTATCTCCTAAGTAATGACTATCGCATTATTATATTAGCAGCGAAACATTCATAACAATGACAAATAAAAATGGCCGCAAATCGCGGCCATTTTTTTGTATCGAATAACAGTACGTTATTTTAAATTCAATACATCTTGCATGTCATACATAGCCGCCGATTTACCTGACAGCCATTTAGCTGCACGTACTGCACCTTTAGCAAAGGTCATACGACTACTGGCTTTATGAACAATCTCAATACGCTCACCTTCTGTTGCAAACCAAACACTATGCTCACCAACAACATCACCAGCACGAATCGTTTCAAAACCGATTTCTTTTTGTGTCCGTGCACCAGTCTGACCTTCTCGACCATACACTGCACACTCTTTCAGATCGCGCCCCAAGGCCTCGGCCACTACCTCACCCATACGTAGCGCCGTGCCTGACGGTGAATCCACCTTGTGTCTATGATGTGCTTCTACAATTTCAACATCGTAGTCATCACCCAGGATTTCAGCGGCCGTGGCTAACAATTTCAGCGTCAAATTCACGCCGATGCTCATATTAGGCGCAAAAACAACGGGAGCTTGTTTGGAAAAGGACGTTAATGCTGCCTTCTCTTCATCATTTAGGCCCGTAGTTCCGACTACTATGGCTTTATTATGCTGCGCGCAAAATGCGGCGTTCTTTAACGTAAGCGCAGGCGTTGTAAAATCGATCAGCACATCAAAATCCGCAACACAAGCATCTAACGATGACACTGCAGCCACCCCTAGCTTACCAATTCCTGCAATTTCACCGGCATCCGCACCAACAAGTGAACTGCCTGCTTTCACAATCGCCGCACCAAGAGAAACGCCTTCTGCTTCATTGGCTGCAATAATTAAATTCTTTCCCATGCGCCCAGACGCACCGATAACTGCTATTCGCATCTTCTTTCACCCTTAACAATAGATTACGCAAACCATAACAAATACTGACAAGTTTCTCAGCTACTAATGCCATTAAAAAAGCCCAGAAGCTCACTTAACGATAAACGCTAAGCCAGTCTTCTAGGCTTTTATCCAAAGCACTTTCCGCTTCTTATTTAAGACTTCATACGCTCAGCTAAATTTCCTTGCTCGTAAGCCTCTTCTTCAATGTGTGCAATATTCGTCACGGTGTTTTCCGCACGTTCAATACTGGCCAAACTTAGGGCATCCACTTCTTGCATCTGATCATTCAGATCTCGCGCGACACTTGACTGCTCTTCTGACGAAACATTAATTTGCGCGGTCATTTCAACAATGTGCTTAATAGCCGACTCTATTGTCCGCATCTTCTCAGCCACTTGCTCCACTCGGCTTACGCCTTCTTGTGCAACCACACTGCCTTTATCAATCGCTCGAGTCACATCAGAGGTGTTTTTCTTCAGTTCTTCAGTCATTTCATTAATACTTTGGGTAGCCGTTTGAGTTCGGATCGCAAGCGCTCGAACTTCGTCTGCAACAACGGCAAAACCACGACCCGCTTCACCCGCTCGCGCTGACTCGATCGCCGCGTTCAAAGCAAGTAAGTTAGTCTGATCAGCGATATCACTGATCGAATTCACTACGTTATTAATGTTATCGCTACGCTCTGTCAAAATGTCAACAACCGCCTTCGCCGCTGATATTTCAGCATAAACCTGTCTCATAGTATCGCCAGTATCCAGCGCTAAAGTTTGACTTTCACGAGCTGCAATAGCGACCGATTCAGTTGCTTCTGCCGCGCGACCGACGTGCTCTGCAACATCGTTCACGCTTTGTAAAAGCTGTGAGCTTGCGGCCACTACACTTCTAAATGTATCCCGCTGTTTCGTAAAGTTATCCAAGTTCGTCGCCACACTAACTTTAACGCTAGAAGCACGCTTACGTAACTGCTCAGACCCTTCAAGTAAGCGATAACGAAATGTGTTGCCCGCAGCATCTTGATGGATATGAGCGAAACGCACAGCGGCTTTATTACCAATGGTTTTACAATATAAATACTGACCGATTGGGTTCTGAGCTTCGACTGGTAGGTGCTGCAATATGACGCCTAATGATTGTTTTTGGATTAGTAAGAACCACACACCAAGAACGCCAGCTACTCCTCCTATAACCTGCAATGACAAGCTTGCTGACAATAAAGCAATCGCTGCCATCAGCACCACGACAAGCATCAAAGGCCACACACTATTAGCAAAAAATGACGCTACCTTAGTGTCTGTAGATATCGCATTTTTCCCTGCATTCAGTCGATCATAAAACATTTGTGCGTGATTAATTTCTTCGCGCGTTGCTTTGCGACGCACTGATTCATAACCAACGATTTTTCCGTTATCTAGCAAAGGACTAACATGGGCACTTACCCAATAATGATCACCGTTTGCGCAACGGTTTTTCACTAGCCCCATCCAGCTATTGCCTTTTTTCAAGTGACTCCACATATCAGCAAACACCGCTGGCGGAACATCTGGATGGCGAATGACATTATGTGCTTTACCTATTAATGACTCGCGCTCATAGCCAGCCACATCACAAAAGTGATCATTAACAAAGGTAATACGCCCTTTTGTATCCGTACTTGAGACAATCTGATAATCCGCAGGGAAATCATATTCTTTGTTCGTAACAGGCATTTTTTTCATAAATAGTTCCTGGTCTCTTTATCATATTATTGGCCACTATTCTTGTGGCTTTATTGTCAACTTTATGGAGAATTCACATAAACGGGATACTTAGCTAATGACACTTAATCGTCATCAAAATCACGGTAAGCATCGGGAGCAAGATCTTCAAATCGAGTGTATTTACCGACAAAAGCCAAACGACAAGTTCCAATCGGACCATTACGCTGCTTACCTATAATGATTTCAGCGATGCCCTTATGAGGCGAATCTTCATGATAAACTTCATCACGATAAACGAATGAAATCACATCCGCATCCTGCTCTATCGCACCAGACTCACGCAAATCCGAGTTAACCGGACGCTTATTAGGTCGGTTCTCCAAGCTACGGTTAAGCTGAGAAAGCGCCACAACTGGGCACTCCATTTCTTTAGCAAGCGCTTTCAAGGAACGAGATATTTCAGAAATTTCGTTAGTACGACCTTCTGTATAACCTGGTATTTGCATCAGTTGAAGGTAATCGATCATGATCATAGCAACAGTACCGTCACCATGCTCACGAGCAATTCGACGAACACGAGAGCGCATTTCGGTTGGGCTAATACCTGCCGTATCATCAATGAACAATTTTCGATCTTTCAGCATCTTGACCGCTGACATTAATTTATCCCAATCTTCTTGCACCAGCTGACCTGAACGCATACGCGTTTGATCTATTCGGCCCAAAGAAGACAACATACGCATCATGAGCTGCTCGGAAGGCATCTCAAGACTGAAAACAACCACTGGTTTATCCGTGATCATGGTGGCATTTTCCACCAAGTTCATCGCAAATGTCGTTTTACCCATAGATGGACGACCTGCGACAATAATCAAATCAGACTTTTGCATGCCCGCTGTCATGCCATCTAAATCGGTAAATCCTGTGCTCAGACCAGTAATAGCCCCTTCTTGATGATAAAGCTCATCAATCTTATCCACAGTCGCACTCAAAATATCAGAGACAATACGAGGGCCACCTTTTTTCTCACCGCCTTCGGCAATTTGAAAGATTCGGCGCTCGGCTTCATCTAATACTTCGGCAGCCGTCATCCCTTCAGGATGAAAAGCTCTGGCTGAGATTTCATTGGTGGTGGAAATAAGGCGGCGTAGAATCGAGCGCTCTCGAACAATATCAGCATAAGAGCCGATGTTGGATGCACTCGGTGTCGCTTCTGCCACTTCGATCAGGTAAGCCATGCCACCGATCGACTCTAAGTCCCCGCGCTTATCTAGACGCTCACCAATGGTAACCACGTCAATAGGTTCTGATTCATCCGCTAAGCGCGCAATCACAGTAAAGATAAGTTTATGCTCTGGTCGATAAAAGTCGTCGGCAATAACCAGCTCAGACACTTTTTCCCATGCTTGTGGGTCTAGCATCAAACCACCAACGACAGAGCGTTCGGCTTCGATTGAATAAGGAGGTAGTTTGATAGAAGCTATTTCAGAATCGTTTAATTGCACGTAAAAACACCCAAAGCGGAATAGTAAAATAACAGGGAGATTAGCTTATCATGCTAATAAAAAAAGGGCATCTTGCATTAAGCAAGACACCCTTTTTTATTGATCAGTTTTCGTCGAAACGAATTACTGAGCAACAACTTCCAAAGTAACAGTAACAACCACTTCTGGATGCACTTGAATATCAACTTCGAAAGAGCCTGTGTGGCGAATAGCACCTTCAGGAAGACGAATCTCCGCTTTGGCTACTGCAACTTCAGCAGAAATCAATTCAGCAATATCGCGAGTACCGATAGAACCAAAAAGCTTACCTTCATCACCAGCATTTGCTTCGATTTTGAAAGTTTTGCCAGCCAAAGTTAAAGCTCGAGCTTCAGCAGCGGTTGTACGCTCAGCAGCTTGCGCTTCAAGTTCAGCACGACGCTCTTCAAAGCTAGCCAAGTTAGCTTTAGTTGCCATTACGGCTTTTCTGTTCGGAATCAAAAAGTTACGAGCATAACCTGGTTTAACGACTGCAACGTCACCAATACCGCCTAGCTTGTTTACTTTGTCGAGTAGAATAACTTCCATCTCGATCACCTCTAATTAATCAATCACTATCACTTGATGCTGGATGATTTATCTTGGATCCGTTCTCGTATATTTACAAAACTATCAACCACACTCAGTATGATTAATATGTTTACGAAATACACATTTAGAACAAAAAATCCTACAAGATAAAACGCAATTAGCCCAACAATCCCAATTCTTTTTTTTGCTAGAATACCATGTACTAATGCAATGCCTGGCAACACTAATGCTGGAATAGCTGCTTGAGATAAAACAAGGTACGGCCCGCCTAGACTTTCACCTAGCAACACCATTGCACCTAACACCAAGCTAAACGCTAAAGGCAGTCTTAAATGATGAAACTCATCACGTAATCCACCTGGATTATAGAGCCCTGCTTGCCATTTTCTCGCTAAGAATAACGAAGTTACGGCTATCATCGCCTGAATAATGGACAAAGCCACTACCGCTTGATGAAAGATGACACCTTTATCAGGCATCTTCACCCCTTCTGATGTCATGACTCGCTGAATAAGTGAAGTCACTAAGTTCAACATGTCCGACATAAGTAAAGGCAGCAGAAAAGAGCTAATGACGGCAATAAAACTACCAGCCAATAACACCCAACTCCACGACGTTGTCACCCTAAGTAAACAGGCTAACAATGTCACGTTAATCAACACCATTAATGTTGTCGCATCACCTTGGAGTGCCCACAATACTATTGCAGGTAAACAGCCCCAAGCTAATACAGGTATTCCTTCTTTTACACCTTTACGAAGCACTACCAAACCAATAATGGCGGCAGATACCCAAAACAGTAAGGGGATGATACTGAAAACAGCAACGCCAATAACGGCATTGCGCGGACGTGTCATAACCCATTTCGCTAAAGCGCTCATTTTGGTACTTCGTTCCACCTATTAATTAAAGTGGCTATCAGTGTAAGGAAGCAAAGCAATGTAGCGAGCGCGTTTGATCGCAGTCGCTAGTTGACGCTGGTAACGTGCCTTAGTGCCAGTAATACGGCTAGGTACGATTTTACCAGTTTCAGTAACATAACCTTTCAGTGTTTCTAGATCTTTATAATCGATCTGTTTAACGCCTTCTGCTGTAAAACGGCAGAATTTACGACGACGAAAAAAACGAGCCATACGTGTCTCCTAATAAAAATATTGATTAATCTTCAGATTCTTCAGCAACAACTTCTTCAGTTGTTTCGTTGTTACGCTCTTCACGTTGAGGAGCAGAACGACGATCTTCACGACCTTCAGAAGCTTTAATAGGAGATACATCTGTAACCGCATCTTTACAACGAATCACCAAGTTACGGATGATTGCATCGTTATAACGGAAAGTATCGTTCAATTCAGCTAAAACACTGTCAGAACACTCAATGTTCATAAGAACATAGTGTGCTTTGTGAATTTTGTTGATTGGGTAAGCTAGTTGACGACGGCCCCAATCTTCTAGACGGTGAACTTGTCCACCATCTTCAGTGATTAGGTTGGTGTAACGCTCAACCATTGCTGGTACTTGTTCGCTTTGATCTGGGTGAACCAGAAAGACGATTTCATAATGACGCATTTAAGCTCTCCTTATGGATTCTAGTCTCTACGCCCCCCCTGTTATGAAGCCTTGAGACAAGGAGTATAGATTTACAGGGACGCGAATTGTATAGCATACAGAACAATAAATAAACGACTAGATTACATTGAGCGAGTATTCTTGCTGCTAAATGCATATATCTCAAGAAAAGCTTTTTAGCTTACCCGTTAGCCAATTATTCTTCGACGCGATTTAATGTCAAAAGACGTGAACTAAAAAAAGCATTCGACTTAGCTTTTATCTTATCTTCTATAGCGTTAGAGTCTCTTGATAAAACAAATCATAAAAAAGTAACGCTCTAAATAAGGATGTTATATGCCCTCTTTTGCCTACCTATTGCTACCAGTACTTTTCTGGTCTGGTAATTATGTACTTGGACGACTCACTGTATCCGAGGGAATAGATCCTTATACCATTTCATTTTTACGCTGGAGCATTGCTTGCCTAATAATCCTCCCTTTAGCGTATAAAAAAATATGGGCAGAACGGCGCATAATTGCGAAAAACTGGCCTTTACTATTACTTTTTAGCTGGTTAGGCATTTGCAACTACAATCTATTTTTATACATAGGCTTAACCTCTACCAGCGTGACTAACGCAGTATTGCTTAATGCTATTGTGCCCGTCATCATCCTCATCACAGCAAGAGTGCTGCTCGGAAACAAAACCAGCTGGGTGCAAAATACAGGGATATTTCTATCAACCATTGGCGCGATTGAAATTATCAGCCGCGGTAGCTTAGAAACACTGCTTCATTTAAAAATGTCGCAAGGTGATTTATGGATCATTGTCGCTGCGATTAGTTGGGCTGTGTATTCTGTCCTAATTGCAAAACGCCCGAAGGAAATGTCTCTTATCGGCTTTTTTACAACCACCGCTTTAATTGGTACAGCCATTCAAGCACCGCTTTTTTTCCTCTTTGGAAGCACTCAAATCAGCGACTTATCAGCAACGAACTGGGGGACACTTTTGTATATGGGGCTGTTTGCCTCTCTCGCCGCTTTTCTTTGTTGGAACTTAGGCATACAAAAACTAGGCGCGGCCACAGCAGGACAATTTATACACTTATTACCCGTGTTTAGTATTTCGCTTTCTGTATTATTCTTAGGCGAACACCTTTCTAGCTTTCACTATATTGGAATGCTATTAATTTTCTCAGGGATTTTTATCGCTACATTGCTGAATAAGAAACTGATGACATTAAAAGCGGCTAGATAGTCATCATTTATCGCGATTTCTTGCCATGCGGGTACTGATAATAATACTCAAAAAGATCAATGAAATACCCGTATAGGCAAACGCATCTGGCACATGCCCCCAAACGACCCATCCCCAAAAACCACTAAAAACCACGCCGGCGTAGCTAACAGGAGACACAATACTGGCAGGCGCGTAGGAGTACGCTTTTGTGTATAAAAACATGCCAAGGTATAAAGTCACACAAACAACCGCAACAAATGGCCAACTCGCCATAGGCAGTAACAAGCTATCTCCTTGCACTAATACAAGGAATAAAGACAAGAAAGCCGATATTAGAAAATACACTATCATGGTTTCTTGACCGCTCACTTGATGGGACAGCATACGAGTCGTCACCATAGAAAAAGCCAAGCCAATAGCCGATAGAAAACCCACTAAATACCAAGGGTTTAGATGTGTTGGGGTTGGCTGAATAATACAAGCAACGCCAATAAAACCAATTACAAGAGGGATCCATCTTGTTTTTGGAACCGCTACTCGATGCATAATAAATACCACGAGCGGAACACAGAGCGGCGCGCAATAGCGTAGTAATGTTGCTTCAACCAAGGGCACGTGATTCAACGCTAAATAATAAAATAAGAAACCAGTAAAGCCGCCCAAGCTTCGTAAAAAGTGAATTTTCCATATTGATAAGGGACGTCGTTGCCAACGTCCATGAAGCTGAGGATAAAGTACTATGACACAAAATAAGCTCTGCCAAAAAACCAGAACAGGAACGGCAATCGTTTCCTGAACCTGCTTAGCTGCAAGTCCAGTAACCGACATAATAAAAGCATAGGCAACTGTTAATATGATCCCTTTTTTTAGCATTTGACGCTCATCAACTAATAAAGCCATGCATCCCCTCCCTTTAACTTATCAAGCAAAAATCAGTGTGCTTTGTAAACCACTAATGCTCTTTTGTCGAGGGGTTAAACAACCCAAGATAATTCGAAAAAGCATCTGGAAGAGATTTAGAAGCAAGAACATCGGCCGATTCGTGAGCAACAACACGGCCGCCTGCAATCAACATAACACGCCCTCCCACCAGCAAGGCTTCACTTGGCATATGAGACACCAACACGGTAGTCAGCTGAAACTGCTCGGTAACATTATGCACCAGCGCTAACATCTCTTCTCGTAACATTGGATCGAGCGCACTAAATGGCTCATCCAATAATAAAATCGGTTTATTGCGCACTAATACTCTTGCTATTGCCACCCGCTGAGCCTGCCCACCGGACAAGGCTTGTGGTATTTGATCTCGCTTGCTCATTAGCTGAGTTTGCTCTAGTGCCCAACTTACCTTCTCTTGCTGCTGATCCGTTAACTTCAATGAAGGCTCAAGGCCTATAGCAACATTCTGCCAAACGGTTAACTGAGGAAAAAGGTTATCACTTTGAAACAAAGTAGTAACAGGCCTTTCATAAGGCGCAAGACTGGAAAAATCTTCACCCAAATAAGAAAGCGTTCCACGTCCGTTTAAGTAACCTCCAACCAGTTGAAGTAAAGTACTTTTACCTTCTCCACTAGCGCCCAATAGCGTCGTCATTCCTGGCTCGATTGATACCTGATAATCGGCTCGGAAGTTTTCCCAATTGTACTGGAGATTAATCTCTAACACCTGATTTTCCTCCGATGAGTCGCGTTGATAGATAAAATAAAATAAGACATAAAGAGATTAGTATTACGGCAATACACGCCCCTTCTTCTAAGCGGTACGATCCAACCAATTGGAAAAGATATAACGGTAAGGACACTAATCCCTGACTACCAAACAACGCAATAACGCCCATGTCTCCTAATGAGAGTAACAGCGCATAACCAACAGCCTGAGCAACACTTTTACGGATCAGAGGCCACTCAATTTTAAAACGACACCAGCCATAAACACCTAAACTCAAATACACATTACGAAAACGTTTTTCCTGCTGATACACTACCGGCATCAATACTCTCAGCACGAAGGGCAACGCCATTACCGCATTGACCCAGACAACGACCCAATAACTGGATTGCAAACTAAAGCCAAACTCGCGAAGCCATAGAAATAACCCTGTCGCCAACACCAATCCCGGCACCATAAGAATCATATTTCCTAGATGCTCTAATTTACTTGGTAGGAACGACCACCAACCTTGGTCCATCGCCTTACGAGCAAGGCCACCAAAACAGCCAGCAAGCAACAAACTTAACAGTGCTGTAGGTATCGCAATTTTTAAAGAAACCCAGACAGCATGCCACGTCGCCCTTGATAGCAGTGTAGGTAAAAACTTATCTGAAAATATAGGGTCAAAAATAGCCAAAAATGGTGGCAAGACTAATAACAAAGCAATAATCATGATGAACATATCAAAGCCGCGCGCCACCCTACTGTCTCGTA
Organism: Marinomonas sp. TI.3.20; assembly: GCF_038155025.1. Taxonomy (NCBI): domain Bacteria; kingdom Pseudomonadati; phylum Pseudomonadota; class Gammaproteobacteria; order Oceanospirillales; family Oceanospirillaceae; genus Marinomonas; species Marinomonas sp. TI.3.20. The sequence continues at coordinate 163,942 of NZ_JBAKAS010000003.1, forward strand.
CGGAATAAGATTGCACTTTCAACAAGCTGGCATCTTGTTGATTTTTAGGCACCACTTTATAAATAACCATTGCAACTACCGTACAAATGGCCACTTGAAGTAGTGATAAAAAGCTGGCTTTATCTAAATCAAAATCAAAGCGTAACGCCTGATAAATCGCTACTTCCAAGGTGCTCGATTTAGGTCCACCTCCCAAACTCAACACAACAGAAAAGCTTGAAAAACACAGCATAAACACCAGAACAAAAGCACCTGGTAGAACTTTTTTGATATAAGGCCATTCAATAAGCGAAAACGATGCTCCTCTTGAAAATCCTAATTGAGAAGCGAGCCGCCATTGCCCAGAAGGCACAAGATTGTACCCCTGTAGCAACAGCCGCACTGCCAACGGCATGTTAAAAAACACATGCGCCAACAAAATACCTAGTAACCCATAAAGAGGAACATTGATCCCTAACCCTGTCGCTAACCAACCAGATCGACCATAGACCACAACAATACCTAAAATGGCAACAATCGTTGGCACCACCATAGACACAGCAAATAACTGTAGCAGTAAATTTTTACCTTTAAATTTTCGATGACTTAAACAAGAAGCAACCGGAATCGCAATAAGCAAACTAAGTACACTACTTAATAACGCTTGCCATAATGAAAATCGAATAATTCGCCACAAATACGCATTTTGTAAATATCCCGACCACTGTGAGATATCCATATAATGCAATAGAGCCGCCAAACTGGCGGCTCCAATAAATACAAAGAGTAAAACACCGATTAATGCAGGTAACAGCCGCATAAAAAGACGAACAGATGAACGACATTGCCCCATTAGCGTGTCGTTGCTTCAAGCCATTCATTTATCCAAGCTTGACGATGCTTAGCAACCTCATCAGCTGACAGTGTTAGCACCTTCACTGGTTTAGGCAAAGTACTGAAAACCGCTGGCAATGGCTTGGCCTGCTTAACAACAGGGAACATCCAGTTCCCCGTCGCAATAGTAGACTGAAAACCTGGCGTTAGAATAAACTGCATAAATTTCTTAGCCAAAGCAGGATGTGGCGCATTTTTTAACATCGCTGCCACTTCTACTTGTGGATAAAATCCTTCACTCGCGGAGGCCGCTTTATATTGTGTTTTGCCTTCTTCAATCACATGGTAAGCAGGTGAAGTTGTATAACTTAATACCACATCCGACTCGCCTTTTAAGAAAAGACCATACGCGTCAGACCAGCTTTTTGTCACGGTTACCGTGTGCTTTGCTAGCGTGGCCCATGCGTCAGCCGCTTTATCGCCATAAACTGCTTTCATCCAAAGCAACAAACCTAACCCAGGCGTACTGGTTCTCGGATCTTGATAAATGACTCGTAGATTTTGATTTTCAACAATAGATTTCAGGCTGGTCGGCGGTGTTTTTAGCTTGTTTGCATTATAGATAAAAGCAAAATAACCTTGGTCAAATGGCACAAAAATAGGACTCGTCCAAGTATTAGGGGTAACAACATGGCTCGTATTAACACCAGAATCCGCTAACAATCCCGTCTTTTCTGCTTTTTTCATTAGGTTAAGATCGAGGCCTAGCACAACGTCTGCCGCTGAATTTTTACCTTCAAGCTGTATTCGTGATAAAAGACCAACAGAAGAATCGACGGTGACAAACTTTAATTCACAGCCACACTCTTTTTCAAAGTTGGCTTTGATTTTTGGACCTGGCCCCCAATCAGAAGCAAAAGAATCATAGGTATAAACATTCAAGGTTTCGGCAAAAGAAGCGCTCGAGAAAGACAATAACGCCCCCGTGATGGCGCCAGCGCTTAGTAAAAATTTATTCATTGTGTCGCTCCTAAAAGTGAGCGGCGTACAGGGGAAATGGCAAGAAGGGCTTGCTATCTCGATTCCTACGCCAGCATGATCTGGATCAGGTTCAATGGGTTAGCGTATCCGCTTCTCAGTGATGGCTAAAATTCAACCAAAACACCCCATGAGATAATTGTGTTGCTATTGTAATCAGTCGTCTAGCGGAAGTCTATTTCAGATAAAACTCGCGTCACTGCACCTTGATTTTGCTGAGCAAACCGCAAGGCTGCTTGCCCAAGACGATGGCACTGACTGTGCTTTCCTGCTAATGAGATCACCACTTCTTGTAGCTGTTCTGCGTTTTGACAGCGAATAGCACCACGATGCTGGATAAGCTGCTCGGTAATATCTGCAAAGTTAAAGGTAAAAGGCCCAACCAGTGTAGCTCGAGCCAACAAAGCAGGTTCAATAGGATTATGACCACCCCGCTTAATAAGACTACCACCGACAAAAGCCAAATCAGCCGCTTGATAGTACTGCATCAGCTCACCCATAGAGTCTCCGATAACAACATTCAACCCGGCCCAGTTTGCAGGTTCGATCTCGCTGCGCAACGCGACATGATCAAAATATTCGCAAGCCAGTTCATACACGCTCTGAAAGCGCTCAGGATGTCGAGGAACCAAAATCAGTAAGGCATCAGGGTATTTTTCCACTAACGCTTGATGGATTTTTAGCAAAGGTTCATCTTCGCCGTTATGCGTACTACCCGCAGTCCAGACAAACGAACTCGACATTTGCCGATGCCAGTTTTGCTCTGCAACCGAGGCCGGCACACTTAGGTCAAACTTAATACTGCCGGTAACCAACACATTGTTCGCCCCCAATGCACTGAAGCGGTCGGCATCTGCCTGAGCATGTGCCAAGAAACTCGTTGGCAATGCCATTAATCGCTTCGATAAACGGGGAAAACGCTGGTACTGCTTAAAAGAGCGCTCACTCAAGCGGGCATTGACAATATTAATACGCAAGCCTTTACGCCTCGCTTGTAGCAGAAGATTAGGCCAAAGCTCTGTTTCTACAATCAATAAGTGATCGCAGTCAATCTGCTTTAATGCGCGTTTAACCGCACACCGCCAATCCATAGGCAAATACCGGTGAGACGCAAACGGAAATGTCTTTTCAACTTGCTCAGCACCTGTCGGTGTCATCGTTGTAATAAGCATTGATCGCTCAGGGTATTTCTCTGCCCATTGAGCTACCAAAGGACGCACTGCTAGCACCTCTCCCACTGACGAACAATGAATCCAAATATCTGCTTTAACTGGCTGCCAAAAACCAAAAGCTTCCCGAGCTCGATACGCAGGATAGGTTTTTCTAAACCGCCGGATTTTAACCAGTATAAGCGGGGTTAATACCAACAACAAAAGACGATAAAGCCACATCGTTATTCAGCAACATCGCTAAATTGTTGATTATGGAGCTTGGCATAAGCGCCATTAAGAGCCAATAATTCACGATGAGAGCCTTGCTCAACTATTTCTCCATGATCCACAACCGCAATGATATCAGCGTTTTCAATAGTAGAAAGTCGATGAGCAATCGCAATGGTAGTTCGATTTTCCATCAGTTTGTCCAACGCTTGCTGAATAGCCCGTTCGGACTCAGTATCTAGCGCAGACGTTGCTTCATCTAAGATAAGAATAGGAGAGTTTTTTAGGATGGCCCTAGCAATCGCAAGTCGCTGACGTTGTCCACCAGAAAGCAACACTCCATTCTCGCCAACCAATGTGTCTAAACCTAGCTCTAGTTCTTGAATAAAGCCCCAAGCATTGGCCGCTTTTGCCGCCTCTACAACCTCTTCTCTGGACACATCTCTCAAGCCACCATAAGCAATATTGTCCTGAATCGTTCCATTAAAAAGAACCACCTGTTGATTCACTAGAGCAATATTTTTACGGAGGTCATGCAAGGTGTAGTCATTAATATTTTCATTATCTATAAACAGACAGCCATCATCCACATCGTAGAAGCGCGGAATCAAATTAGCTAAGGTCGATTTACCACTACCGGAACGCCCTACCAATGCCAACTTCTTGCCAGCCGGCAAAGTCAAGGTTACGTCGTTTAGTGCATTTTTTTCCATTTTTGGGTAACGGAAGGTTAACCCTTTCCAGCTAATATCACCCTTCAAGCGATCTGCTGTTTTGCTACCAGTGTCTTTTTCGCTGTCTAAATCCAAAAATGCAAAAATACTTTGCGCTGCGGCAATCCCTTTTTGCAAGATACTATTTACAGACGTTAACTGTCTCATAGGTTTGCTCAACATACCTGCAGCACCGATGAAGGCAACAAAATCACCGGCAGACATACTTGCTGAAATAGCAGGATCTAATGCTAACCAAATTAACAATGCCAAAGACAAGGCAATAATAAACTGAATAATAGGCACATTCAGTGCCTTGGTTAATTCCATTTTTAATTGTGAGTGACGATTTTCTTGAGCCGTCTTATGAAAACGTTGAGTTTCATATTCATTGCCGCCAAAGATCTTAATGACTTCGTGCCCTTTAATCGCCTCAGAGGCAACATCTGTCACGCTGCCCATGGCATTTTGTATTTTCAAACTTAGCTTACGAAAGCGCTTTGAAGCGTAGCGAACAACAAGCCCAATAAAGGGAATGACAAAAAGAAATAATAGAGAAAGACGCCAGTTAATAAAGAGCATATACCCTAGTAGACCAATAACACTTAACCCTTCTCGTAAAATAACCTGAATCGCCTGAGTAACTGAATCCACAACTTGCTCTGTGTCATACGTTAACTTGGCCAGTAAACGGCCACTTGGCATACTATTAAAGTAACTTGATGGCAAAGTTACCATTTTATTAAACATGCTAGTGCGAAGATCAAAAACGACATTATTAGCCACTTTTGCCATGCAATAACTGCCGAAAAAAGTACCGACACCGCGAACGAAAAAGACACCTAAAATAGCCATCGGGATCAAAGATCGCCCTTCAACGACTTTATTATTAGAAACAACGTCCACAATATGTTTAAGCAAAGCGGCCAAAGCTGGCTGCATAGAAGAATATAAAAGATAACCAAACACACTTAGCAAGAAATACCCTAGTGATGGTTTCACATAGCCTAATAACCTGAAATACAGTGACATTCCAGTTATGGTTTCTTGTTGTTTTTTTACATTCAATGTCGCTTCGTCTTGCATTTACAAATTTGCCTTTTCAATAATGGAAGTTGTTGAATAACCATCAACAAAGGTCAATACTTTTACTTCACCACCATGGGACAGCACGTGTTCGGCGCCAACAATACTTTCAATGGTGTAATCCCCGCCTTTTACCAAAACGTTCGGACTGAGTGCTTCGATTATTTCTTTTGGTGTATCTTCATCAAACCAGGTCACCCAATCGATCGCCCCAATTCCTTCCAACACCGCCATACGATGCTCTAAATTATTAATCGGTCGCTTCTCACCCTTTAGGCGCTTAACTGACGCATCGGTATTAACCGCAACGATTAATCGATCGCCCAAGGCTTTGGCCTGCTTCATATACGCGACATGACCAGGATGAAGAATATCAAAACAACCATTGGTGAAAACTACTTTTTCGCCGCTCACCTGAGCTAATTTGATTTGTTCAAGTACATCGACAGGTGATAACACCCCAAAATTAGTCGTACGGTTGCGCTGGTACATGATGGCGTCAAGCTGTTCGGCATTGATAGAAGCTGTTCCTAACTTACCTACCACATAACCTGCGGCCTGGTTTGCGTATTCTACCGCATCAATAAAGCGCTTACTGGTCACATAGACAGCGGTTAACACGGCGACAACCGTATCACCAGCACCAGTCACATCGAACACTTCTTTAGCAGCGGTCGCTAGAGAGAATGGCGGTTTGTTATTGCTCAACAATATTAAGCCATCTTCGCCACGAGTGACGAGTAACGCCTCCCAGCCAAATTGTTCACGAAGTGTTTTTGCTTTTTCTTCCAACTCTTTTACTGAGCTGCATTTGCCCACAATATTTTCAAACTCAAGTAAATTAGGCTTAACTAAAGTCGCCCCTTTATAGATAGAAAAGTCGTCGCCTTTCGGATCAATAAAACTTGGGACATTAACAGTATTCGACAGCTGAATCAGCGTTTGCACATCGGCTAAGCAACCTTTCGCGTAATCCGAGTAGATTACGGCATCCATATTAGGCAGGCAGTCTTTTACCATGGTAGCTACAGCATCATTTTGAGATAGACTGTCTTCTCGCTCTTCAAAGTCCAAACGAATCAACTGCTGATGACGACTCATCACGCGCAATTTTGTAATCGTAGGCAATGTCTCAGAATAAACAAACTGGCAGCGGACACCTTCTGCTTCTAAGCAGCGGGTCAATACTTCTGCGTTTTCGTCTTTTCCGACAACACCAACCAAGGTAACAGCCACGCCAAGTTTAGCGAGTCCAAGAGCGACGTTAGCCGCACCACCAGGTCGATCTTCAATAGTAGAGACCTTTACTACTTGCACTGGGGCTTCGGGCGAAATACGAGATGTGCCACCATGCCAGTAGCGATCTAACATCACATCACCCACAACGAGGATGTGTTTATCCTTAAAATTCAAATATGAAGAGTTCATAGTCACATAATAATCGATTTTTGAGAGCGCTCATCTTATCATACTCACTCAATAAGTTGGACACACCGACATCACAAGTAATAAGGCTAATTTACTCATGCTGAATTCCCCCCTAACCTCCTGTAAAAGCTTCCTTTTTGATCAGCTGCTCGCCAACTGGGCAAAGCATGGTATTGACCAAGATTTGGGCTTTAGCTATGAGAGCATGAATCACGATTGGAATAGAAACCAAGTAGGTCGTGTGCGCTTACTAACACAATGCCGTCAACTTTATACCTTTAGTCATGCGGTTAGTATGAGTAACAATGAAGAATGGCGTGCCAAGTTATCGCCTTTATTCAATTTTATTGTTGAGCATTATTTCCAAGACGAACGTTGGATATTCTCACTCAATGACGACCTGTCCGTAAAAGACACGCAATCCGATGCTTATGCATTAGCCTTCGTATTGCTTTCTTTTAGTCATTATTACACCATCACAAAAGACCAACGCGCCCTAGACCTGATGAAGAAAACCCATCACTTTTTGATGACGCACATGCAAGCCGCTTCAGGTGGCTTTTACGAGGCCTTCCCTGTTGATCCGGCACAATTGCGTCGCCAAAACCCTCATATGCACTTGCTTGAAGGCTATATCGCCGCTTATGAAGCAACTCAAGACGACACTTACAAAGAACAAATCAGCGCTCTGCTCACACTAGCCCTTGCGCATTTTTACGATAAAAAAACAAAGACTTTACGAGAATTTTTCACCCTTGATTGGCAGACTCACCCAGAAACAGGCCATCAAGTCGAACCTGGGCATCATTTCGAATGGGTATGGTTACTGTTTCAAGCCAATAAAATCCTCCCGAATTCAGACTACACTGAATTAGCACAACACCTTTGGCGCACGGCATCGCGCTATGGCTTGGCCAATAACGGCGGCATCTATAACCAAATAGATGGCAACGACTACCACCCCATAGACAAAGAAAAGCGCATCTGGCCGATCACAGAATACCTAAAAGCCATTACCGTCATGCCAATTGGCAAGGAAGAAAAAGAGCTACGACTCACCGAAGCCTTAAATTTCCTTCAAGATCATTATTTTATAGAAAACGGTCGTTGGAATGAGTACCTTGACGCTGACAATCAGCCTAAAGATTTCCCACTGCCCGGCACCAGCAGCTATCACATTTTTCTCGGCCTCGCCGAAGTGATAAGATTACAACAATCTCATTCCGATTTTACCCTCTGAGGAAGAATAATTTATGTATATCGTAACTGGCGGTGCTGGTTTTATTGGCAGCAATATCATTAAAGCCCTAAATAACAAGGGTATCCGCAACATTCTATTGGTCGATGACCTGACTGACGGCAAGAAGTGTCTGAACCTATCCGATCTAGATATCGCAGATTACATGGATATGTACGACTTTTTAGACGCCATTAAAAATGACACGCTAAACATTAAACCAACAGCGGTTTTCCACGAAGGTGCCTGCTCTGCCACCACTGAGTGGAATGGCAAATATGTTATGGACGTCAATTACCAATACTCGAAAGCAGTGTTGGATTTTTGCCTAAAATATGGAGCAGCGTTTTCCTATGCATCTTCGGCATCAGTTTACGGATCTGGCCCTGTTTTTGAAGAGTCTCGTGAAAACGAAAAACCGTTGAACATGTACGCTTACTCTAAGTTTCAGTTCGACCAATACATTCGTGCTGTTTTACCAACGGCAAAAAGCCAAATTGTCGGCTTTCGTTACTTTAATGTTTACGGTCCTCGTGAACAGCATAAAGGCAGCATGGCAAGCGTAGCGTTTCATTTGCGCAATCAAGTACTGGAAGGCGAAAACCCTAAATTGTTTGGTGCTTACGACGGTTATGAAGCAGGTGGCCAAAGTCGCGACTTCATTTACGTAGAAGACCTAGTGAATACTAAACTCTGGTTTATGGAGAATGGCGATAAATCTGGCATTTTCAATCTGGGTACAGGCAACGCAGAACCGTTCCGAACCATTGCAGAAACAGTCATTGAGCACTATGGTAAAGGTGAAATCGAATACATTCCTTTCCCAGAACACCTTAAAGGCGCATATCAAAGTTTTACTCAAGCCGACATTACTAAACTGCGTGACGCTGGCTACAAAGGGAACTTCCGCGGTCTTGCACAAGGCGTACAAAACTACCTGACATGGCTTGATTCTAATGGCTAAATACTTAATTGTCGGCCCTTCTTGGGTCGGCGACATGGTAATGGCTCAAAGCCTCTTTATTACGCTAAAAGAGCGTGATAAAGAGGCGATTATTGATGTCATTGGCCCAAATTGGTCATCGCCTATTTTAGCGAGAATGCCGCAAGTACGTAATGCGATCACGCTACCAACAGGCCATGGCGAATGGGGCATTAGCACCCGCAGACAGCTGGGCAAATCATTACGGAGTGAACATTATGATCACGCTATCGTTATGCCTCGTTCTTGGAAGTCAGCGCTAGTTCCCTTTTTTGCCAAAGCCAAACACCGAGTTGGGTTTACCGGTGAACAGCGCTACTTTTTATTGAATGAAAGACGCAAGCTTGATAAAAGCATATTGAATCAAACGGTTAAGCGCTTTACTTCTCTTGGCCTACCTGCGTCAGACGCTTACCCACCTGAAAACCTGCCTCATCCTGCATTACGAGTTGATCTTGATAATCAAAAAGCCTTGTTTAATACTTATCAACTAGCGGATCGTCCCGCCATTGCTTTAATGGCTGGCGCAGAATTTGGCCCATCCAAACAGTGGCCTATTGCCTACTTTCATGAACTTGCTAAGCAAGCGATTAAAGCAGGCTATCAGATATGGGTTCTAGGCGGCCCTAAAGACGCAGAAGATGGGGACAATATTACCAAAGGGCTTGGCGAGTTTGCCTTTAACCTATGTGGAAAAACCAAGTTAGTAGACGCAATCGACCTACTTTCTGCAGCAGAGAAAGCCGTCAGTAATGATTCAGGCTTAATGCATGTCGCGGCTTCGGTGGGCACAGAAGTGCACGGTATTTATGGTTCAACAAGCGAGTTATTTACACCGCCGTTAACGGAGAATAAAACCATTCACAACCTGCATTTAGAGTGTTCTCCTTGCTTCAAACGCACTTGCCCTCTTGGTCATACAAACTGTCAGAATCAACTCACTCCTGACATAATCGCAAGGTCTGTACTGCCATGACGAATATTGTATTGCTCAGAAACCGGCCTCACTTCGGCGCTCAAATCACCACACTACCAGCGTTAAGACTATTTAGCCGACGCCATTGTGGTGATGACTCCCTTATTCTTTTCTCAAGACATAAGGTCAGCTGGGTATTCCAACAATTCCCCTGGATAGAAAGAACGATACATTCTACAAATTACCTAGATGAACTCAAAGCACTCTCTAATGGCAGTAACCTCTTAAACTTAAGGCCAAGTAACCGCTTTCCAGTTTTGCTTTATAAGACCATTAAAAATGGTCAGATCTTTGATTTGGTTAATAGTGAGGCTGCAGGCTTGCCTGCTCATCAATACAGCATTCTGAATGAAGAAGAGTACCGAGCACTCAACTATCTTAAAATATTCACTCAGGATGAAACTGCGTTATCAGAAGCGCTCGCTTTGCCTTTTTGTGAGCTCGCTGAATCATCTAGTCTTACAATTAACAAGCAAGTCGTTAATGTATTGGCCATGCCAGGTAGCGGTGGTGGAGAACACAAAAAGTGGGGGCTATTAAATTACCTTAAAACAAGCAAGACAATTGCTGAGAAATCGGGGAAAAAGTGTCATCTTCACGTTCTGCTTGGTCCTGATGAAGCAGAAGAAATCCAACTGATGAATCACTTATTGGCAACCTCTGAAGACCTGTTTTTGCACACCGCACTGCCCATTAAAGATATTTGTAAACTGGTGTCGCTTTGCGACTTAACCATAGCTAACGATTGCGGGCCGTCTCATATCGCACAATGTATGCAAAGACCGTACATTGGGCTATTTAAAGAAGCTAATCCTGAATGGTTTCTAACACACCCTAAATCTATTAAAGTGACACCACAGAAAAACCAAGACATCAAAACAATCAATATTGAGCAGGTTACAGAACACGCTATTCATTTATTAACGCTTTCAGACTAAAGAGCCAAGCATGACTATTTCAGGCAACATCATCACCCTTAACGAAGAAAACAACATAGCTGCGTGTATCGAATCCATGCAAAGCGTTTGTGACGATATTGTGGTGGTAGATTCAGGAAGCACAGACAAAACTGTCGAAATTGCCCAGCGTTTAGGCGCGACGGTTGTCCATCAAGCCTACTTAGGAGATGGTATTCAAAAAAATGTGGCTCTGTCTCATACCAAACACAATTGGGTGCTCAGCCTAGATGCTGACGAACGCCTAACGCCTGAAATGTCCCGAGCCATCACTCAATTGGATTTGTCCTCGTCCTCAGTGGAAGGTTTCTCATTCCGCCGCCAGAACATGATCGGCAGCCGCTGGATTAAGCAATGTGGGTGGTACCCAGATCGCTGTATACGACTTTATAACACCGAAAAAACGCGCTTTGCCGATGTAAAACAGCATGCCAGTGTACAAGCTAAATCAGTCCAAGAGATCAATGCTGACATCGTCCATTTTTCGTTTAAAAACATTGGCGAGTTATTCGCTAAACCGGGGCGTAATTTCAGCGGCCGGGCAGCCAAAATAATGTATGCGAAAGGCAAAAAAGCCAACGCATTCTCTCCCTTTTTACACGGCCTTAATGCTTTTATTCGCAAGTATATTTTTCAACGAGGCTTCTTAGGAGGCGTTGATGGCATGACGCTCGCACTAAGCTCAGCCATTAATAGCTATTTGAAGTATGCAAAATTACTTGAATATCAACGTGATCCAAGCGTGACCAAGCAAGACGATTTCAACAACATCTGGTAATCAACTAGGCCTATATTTTGACTAATACTCTTACTGTTATGCACGTCAACCTTGCCAAAGGGTTCCGTGGTGGCGAAAGGCAAACTGAGCTGTTAATCACCGCTCTAGCTAAACATTTTGACGTAGCACAAGTCGTTGCTTGTCGAGACGACTCCCCCTTGCGAGATCGCTTAAAAGACATCCAGAAAGTAACTTTTCTCACGGCTAACCACCAGCTTGATGGGCACTTTTCAGCACCAAAAGTTGATATCGTACATGCTCATGAAGCAAAGGCGGTTCACTGGGCCTATATCCATAAGCTATTGCGTAAAACACCGTATCTTCTAACCCGCCGTGTAGATACTCCAATCAAGGGAAAATGGTCCAATAAACTGTCTTATAAAAATGCGCTTACCCGCGTAGGAATATCGACATTAATCGCCAACCACATCCGAGATAAAGGTTGGGGAAATGTAGAGCAGATACCCAGCACTCTAGCCCACCTAGAAAGCCATAAAGAAGAAGGTGAGAAATTTAGAGCTCTCTTTCCCGGTAAAGTCATTATTGGTCACGTTGGCGCATTAGTCGACCGACATAAAGGGCAAAAGGTTTTAATCGAAGCGGCTGTTAAGCTGGAGAAAACTCACCCAGAATTTCAGTTCGTTTTCTTTGGCGACGGTGTAGATAAAGACGAACTAAAAGCCTATTCAAAAAACAGTAAAAACGTCACTTGGATGGGGTTTAAGCCCAATATTGGGGATTACCTACCTTTTTTTGACCTTTTTGCGTTCCCATCAAGAAACGAAGGGTTGGGCTCCACCCTATTAGATGTTATGGACGCGGGTATACCTATCATTGCATCGGATGTAGGTGGCATTCCAGACATCGTTATTCATCAAGAAACAGGTTTATTGGTGCCTGCCAATGACAGCGAAGCGCTTAAAGGTGCAATCTTAACTCTATACAGCAACAAAGCATTGCAAGAGACTCTGGTCGCTGGTGCGACCGCTCGCCTTGAAAACTACACGCCGAAAAAAATGGCCGAGCGTTATTTAAAAATATACCAATCTGCCAAATAAAAATCATACATACTGGGCTAATCTCTATACCCAATTAGCCCAGTATATGATTTATGCATCGACACTACTTTTTACCGATTCCTACGCCCTCAACCCTCTAAACGTCAGACCAGCGACTAATAACATAAGAAGGTCTATATAACTAGGCTCCCCATTCAATACAGCATTTTCCAATTAAATTTTTTGCCAACGAAAATCAATCAAGCGTTGGAGGCATTAGAAAGCACCTTAGAAATAACTTAAGCATTAACTTGATCATTATCAATATCTCATACAACCCGCTTTTTTAGCCTGCACTTTTGATCAAAAATACATAGTCAAACGCTTCATTTAAAACTACTCTAAAATAAAACAACACGAGGAGTTCTCTATGAAGTTCGAACTGGTTGATCGTCAAGGCTATATTCCTGATCTTAACTATGGTGAAGCAGGCCAAGAATTAGCGTGCTTTGTTCCTGCTGACTATCCTTTTAAACAAGTATCCTATGATAACGGCGAAGGCGAAGTATCCATCGATAACCATATTTGGCATTTTTTCTTTACTCAAGAAGGCATCGGTGTTCGATTACTAGATGGTATTGTTTCGCTGAAGGAAGCCGAGAAATTTATACTTGCGGTTAAATCTCACATATGGGGAGACTCTAATCAGCAAGTTCAAATTTTCCTTGCTGGTATGACCCCTACGTAGACCCATTTCAGAACGGGACATACACACTAAAAAAAGCCGTCACTTCAAACGAATGAAAAGAGACGGCTTTCTTTATTTTCCACTCTTTTTAATAGCTATTTAGACCTGTACATTTGCCGCTCGTAACATGCGCTTAGACCACTGACTCCAAGAGCCGACATAAATACGCTTAGCTTCAATACCAGCATAATTCAATGCTAATACATTGTGGCAAGAGGTAATCCCTGAACCACAATAATGTACATATTCTTCATTATCCGATAACAAAGTACCCCACCCCGCTTTTAGCTCATCTTCTGTTTTAAAAAGCCCTTTAGCATTTAAATTTTCAGAGAAAGGACGATTAATTGCCCCTGGAATATGGCCTGCAACAAGATCAATCGTTTCATTTTCACCATTAAAACGATCAGAAGAACGCGCATCAATAAGTTGGAAAAGATTTAATTCAAAATTTTCCACGATCTTATTCTCTGTCACTTCCCAGGGGAAAGAGACTTCAAACCGATGATCTGAGGGCAATAAATCCGCACTCTCTGTTGATATTGGCAACCCTTGTTCTCTCCACGCAGTAATGCCTCCGTCCAAGACAAGTACATTAATACCTTGCTGAGAAAGCATCCACCAAGCACGAGCAGCAATGGCACCACTCATGTCATCATAGACCACGACTTGGGATTTCTGATTTATCCCCCAATGCTGAAGTTGATCCGCAAACACCGCCGCTTCTGGTAAGGGGTGGCGGCCTGAGCACTCCGTTTCTACACCAGCCAACTCATGATGAACATCAACAAAAATAGCCTTAGGGATGTGTTCTTTCTCGTACTCTTTTCTCCCTTTTTCATGATCCGTTAAATAAAACCGACAATCTAAAAGGATGACATTATCTTGCTTAATTATTTCATTCAAAGCCTGTGCGCTAATCAAGGTCTGTAACAACATATCTATTCCTTACTTAATGTTTTGCAACGAAAATGTATCGCGTTAATCTCATAAATCTACTTTGATTGATCACTTTTTGCTAATATTCCATATTAACTTTACTACTTCAATGAGCACCGAATGATTCGTATTGACCTATTACTTACTGAGCAAGGCTTGGCTAAATCTCGATCTCAAGCACAAACTTTTATCAGTGAGGGCCGCGTATCCTTCAAGCAAGAGGAAAAATGGGTCGCCGTCACCAAACCTAGCCTCAAGCTTGAACCTGAATGCGAATTGAAGATTGTTGCAGTTCATGCTGATCGCTACGTCTCTCGAGGCGCGTTAAAGTTAGAAGGCGCCCTCAAATACACAAAAATCGACATTTCTGGATTTAAAGTCTTGGATGTAGGCCAGTCCACCGGCGGCTTTAGCGATTGCGCTATTCAACACGGTGCAGAGCATGTTGTCGGCGTGGAAGTAGGACATGATCAACTAGACAAGCGCTTGCGCGAGGATTCTAGGGTAACGTGCTTGGAAGGTATTAATGCCAGACACCTCACCGCAGATGATCTTACCCATCATTTTCCTAGTGGCGGCTTTGACCTTGTTGTAATGGATGTTTCTTTTATTTCTCAAACAAAAATACTGCCACAGTTACCAGCTTTACTAAAACCATGCGGTGATTTAATCACACTTGTTAAACCGCAATTTGAGGTAGGTAAGGAATTCATTGGAAAAGGGGGCTTGGTAAAAAACAAACAACGAGTCAAGCAGCTTGAAGAAGACATCCAGCAATTTATAAAAAACATCGGCATGGTTGTCAAATGTTACATTGAAAGCCCAATAAAAGGTGGTGATGGCAATCAAGAATTTCTTCTTTGGGCCACAAAAAAAGAGTGATAAACGATGATTACAATATGTCGTCGTAGCCTACAGATTGCCTAGTAGAAAAAACTCTCGCTTCTTTTTCTTCAAGGCTCTTAAGGTATTTACAGGCCATATAAAAACCCAAGCAACCAAAAACTACCGAACCAACCGCTTGCCCAAACAAGACACCTTCAGCCCCCATAAATGAACCAAAAATAAAGATTAGAGGCCAGGTACCTAGCGTTGCTCGGCCAAAATTGAGCAAGGTACTATTGAATGGTTTACCCAGGTTATTAAACACGGCAATAGCAATAAACAATAAGCTTTGAAAGAAGAAACTAAAAGAGACATACGTTGCAAAAAAACGAATAAGGTCTGCGGTTCTTTGCGTTGCATTAAACACAGAAACCAGCCAATCTTGCATAAAGTACAAAGAAAAACACAAGACAAGACAGTAGCCAAAAGCATAGGTCACCGCACTATAAATAGCCCTATGCATACGATCAAAATGTCGGGCGCCATAATTCTGAGCTAAAATCGGACCTACCGCACCAGACAAGGCAAATAAGCCGCCAAATACCACAGGTATGATACGGCCAATGATAGCAATAGCAGCAACAGCATCATCCCCAAAGGTCGCGGTATGACTCATCACTATGGTGTTAGCTAATGGCGAGGACAAGCTTGTCAACATAGCTGGCAAGGCTATTTTAGAAATTGGTTTGATATCAGCAAAAAACTCCATGATATCAAACTTACCCAGCATCTTATGGACATGCACGACTCCATAATAAGACACTATCACCATAGAAAAACGGGCAATTAAAGACGCTAACGCCGCACCTTGAACCCCCATCCCCAAAGCAAAAATAAAAATAGGGTCTAGTATCGCATTGACTATCCCACCAATTAAAGTGGCATACATGGCACGCCGTGCATCGCCCAACGCGCGCATAATGCCAGATCCTATCATACCAATCATCACCGCAGGCATGCCTAAGACCAGAATATGTAAATAGCCACTGGCTAGCTCAAGTGTCCGCCCACTCGCACCAATAAAGGATAAAACTTCAGAAATATGAGGCCACAAAAACAATACGATTGCGGTAGAAAAGACAATACCGAAAGCCAACACATTCACAGCTCGTCGCTTCGCAAGCGCCACATTCCCCTCACCTATTGCCCTAGCAACCAGAGCGGTAGCAGCAATAGAGACAGCAATGCTCAAAGAGATCGTAAAGAACATAATAGTGCCAGCAAAACCCACCGCCGCCACCGCTTCTTTTTCACCCAACATAGAAAGAAAAAGCATGTCGACTAGATCAACCAAAAACATACACATCAAACCAAGAGCACTGGTAAATGACATCATCACCACATGCTTTAACGTTGAACCTTGTGTTAGTTTTGCCTGATGCGGCATTTATTTCCCCTGATATCGACTCATATGAAAAAGCCGGATGAGGTTTCACTCGTCCGGCTTAATTATTTTCTCACGTATCTTTACCAGTGAGAATGCATTCTTTGTGGATATGATCAGTGAATATCGTTACTGCATCGATTAAAGACAATTTTTTCCACATCTGTAAAACGTTCTGCGAAATGAATGGTCATTCCTTCCTTGACCGAATCGGGTAATTCCTCGAAATCTCGACGATTAGGCTCTGGTAAAATCACTTCACTTATTTTACTGCGCTTTGCCGCAATAAGTTTTTCTCGAATACCACCAACCGCTAACACTTGGCCCGTTAATGTAAGCTCACCTGTCATCGCTAACCCTCGGCGTATAGGCTCATTTCTTGCCAATGACATCAAAGCCGTTGCCATGGTAACTCCAGCACTTGGACCATCTTTGGGAGTAGCGCCTTCCGGCACATGCAAATGAATCAAACTCTTATCAAAAAACTCAGGAGCCTTTTGATAACTCTTGGCATGGGAGAAGACATAGGAATAAGCGATTTCGGCTGATTCTTTCATCACATCACCCAGCTTACCAGTGAGTTTTAAGCCACGTGTTAGTTCATGTACTTTATTAGCTTCAATCGGTAAGGTCGCTCCACCCATAGACGTCCAAGCCAAACCAGTAACCACGCCAACACCTTGTAAGGTTTTTTCTGGGCGGAAATACGGCATGCCAAGCAATGTTTCTACGTCTTTCACACCAACACTGATGCTGTCCTTTTCACCTGTCATCAAGCTTACTACTGACTTCCGCAAAATCTTTTGTAACAGTTTATCCAAGCCTCGAACCCCAGCTTCACGTGCATAATGTTCGATAATATGACGTAACGCGGCATCAGTGATATTTAACTGTTTTTTCAGCAGCTTATTTTTCTTGAGCAATTTAGGCCATAAATGCTGTTTGGCAATCGCCAGTTTTTCGTCACCAATATAACCAGACAAGCGAATCACATCCATACGGTCTAATAATGGTGCGGGAATAGTATCCAACTGGTTTGCCGTACAGATAAACAAGGTCTTAGACAAATCCACTCGCATGTCTAAATAATGATCTAAAAATTCACTGTTTTGTTCTGGGTCCAATGCTTCTAATAGAGAAGACGCGGGATCGCCTTGGAAAGAAGAGCCAATTTTATCTACTTCATCCAGCATAATGACCGGATTTTCCACCTCTACGTCTTTTAGCGCTTGAACAAATTTACCAGGCAATGCCCCAACATAAGTACGACGATGGCCTTTTATTTCTGCTTCGTCACGCATGCCACCCAAACTAAAACGATAAAACTTACGATTTAAGGATTCTGCGATGGATTTACCAATCGAGGTTTTACCAACCCCTGGCGGCCCCACCAGTAACAAAATCGAACCTCCCATTTCGCCACGATGAGCACCAAGCGCTAGAAACTCAACAATGTGATCTTTGATATCACCTAAACCTGCATGATGAGATTCCAATACATCACGCGCGATCTTAATATCAAGATTATCCTTCGAATGAACTCCCCATGGAATCGAAGTAGCCCAATCTAAGTAATTACGTGTCACTCCATATTCTGGCGAGCCAGTTTCAAGAATACTTAACTTATGAAGCTCTTCTTGAATTTTCTCGTTCACCGAATCAGGAACCGTTTTCCCTTCGAGACGAGCTTCAAAAGATTCTACATCAGATGTCCGATCGTCTTTGGATATACCCAGCTCTTTTTGAATGACTTTGAGCTGTTCTTTTAAGAAGAACTCACGCTGATGATGACTAATTTTCTCATTTACTTCCGCACTAATTTCATTCTGCAGACGAGCAATTTCAAGCTCTTTCTTAAGCAATGTCAGTGACAAATGCATTCTAGCGGGAACAGATATTGTTTCTAGAACTTCATATAATTCTTTAGCATCACCCGACGTAATTGAAGCCGCAAAGTCAGCCAACAAACCGGGCTCATTAAACGAAAAGCGACCAAGATACTGGCGAAGGTCTTCGCTGAATAGCGGGTTTAAACGAATCAGCTCTTTGATCGAATCTAAAATAGCAATCGAATATGCTTTTGATTCGTCATTGTTTACTTTTGAATCGTTGATATAACGAACCCTTGCAAGGTATGGCGCGGTTTCGCTCAACCATTCAACAACCTCAAATCGTTTAACACCTTGTGCTAAGAAGGTAATTTTATCATTTTGTTTTTCTGCTTTATGCACTCTTGCAACGCAACCGATTGTACGAAACGCTTCCACTGGAGGCGCGCCCTTTACTTTATCGGCATAAACTAAACCCACAGCCATTTGTGGGTTTTCTGCAATAAGATCTAATGTGTTTTCCCATGGATCAGCATCCACCATCACTGGCTGCACTTGTGCAGGAAAAAAAGGACGACTAGAAATAGGTAAAATATAAAGAGTATCGGGAAGGACATCGTCCGGAAGTGCTAATGCCCTAGGATCGCTGATAGCGACATCATCAGCTTCAATATCTTCTAATTGCTCATCTGTGTACTGCTCATCATTACTCATAATTTATGTCTCAATGAATCCATTTTTCATTATCAATATTGAGATTCGAAAAATTGCATCAGAATCTAATTAAGTTATGTATTTATGTAATGCCAATCCGTATGAAAACAATCCCTAAAAAAAACTTTCCCATTCTTTGTTAATTCCAACATCCATTAACTAAAAAGACAGGATTGATTATTAACCGATAAAACCATTGTGGTATCATTCCTGAAATTACTTCCGCAAGCCGCTACCTAAACAAGGTAATAAAGCGCCGCGCCCACTTTGAATTGAAAGGAACCCACACTATGACTCGCGACCAACTTCTTGATACTTACTCTGATATTTTCGTGATCAACCACCCTTTTGTTAAACATAAACTAACGAGTCTACGAGATAAAAACACCAGCACTCGTGAATTTCGCATGCTAGTGGAAGAGCTAGGAACCTTAATAGGTTATGAAGCAACTCACGATTTGGAAACGGTTGATACCGAGATAGAGACGCCTCTAGAAACAACAATGAGCCCTGTTTTGAAGGGGAAAAAACTATGCATCGTCACCATCATGCGAGCTGGTAATGGTTTAGCAGAAGGCGTACTTAAATTATCTCCTTCCGCTCGCGTTGGTCATGTTGGTATGTATCGCGATCCAGAAACTAAACAGCCTGTTGAATACTACTCAAAAATGCCACATTCAGTGGATGAAAGAACCATCATTGTTGTCGACCCTATGTTAGCCACTGGCAACTCAGCCATTGCTGCAATTGATAAAGTGAAATCAATGGGTGCAAAAGACATTCGTTTCATCTGCTTGTTCGCAGCACCTGAAGGCATCGAAGCGTTTAAAAAAGTGCACCCAGATGTATCAATGTACATAGGTTCTATTGATCGTGAACTAGATGAACATGCTTACATTCGCCCAGGTGTTGGTGATGCAGGTGACCGTATTTACGGAACTCGCTAAGTAAAAAAGGCCATCTTCCACACGGGGAGATGGCCTCTCACGATAAATTCAATAACTAGGGTTAAGCCTTTTATAACCTACGTCTTAGGCCTTTAAGCCTATCTATTTTAAACTTATCCCTTCAAGCCCAAATAACATCCAGCCAGTGCCATAATACTACCAGCAGAACGATTTAATCCTTTCATGGCTTTTTCTGATTTCATGTAGCGACGCGCCTGTGAAGCACACACAGAAATAATCGTCAAACCAAGCAATAAAGCTGAAAATGCAATCACTGCGGCCAATATGATGTCCACTCCATGCAGTGCAGTTACATCCAGAAAACTGGGTAAAAATGCGATATAAAAGACGATAACCTTAGGATTTGATGCTGAGATCATAAAACCCTGAAGAAAACTAGCAAAGCCATTCTTAGCATTCTTCGATGAGGATACTCCATCGGATTCAGAGACAGAGGCTGTCCACATTTTCCAACCAAGATAAATCAGATAGGCCGCTCCAAAGTAGCGTATCACTAAAAATACAGTTTCCCATTGTGCCGCAATTGCAGCCAACCCGTAGCAAGCCATAATGAGATAAACAATGTCGCTTAATGCCATACCGACGCACAGCATAATTGAGTTTTTCGCACCACGGACCATGCTACGACCAATGATTGCGAATACCCCTGACCCTGGTGTAATACTAAAAACAAAGATAGCAATAAAAAAAGTAATTGCACTTTGGAAGGTCATATCGAAACCTCTTTCACACCACAGCCGGCTAATACCATTCGTGTAATAAACTGCTTAGCGTCTTCATAATCGTTTTCTTCCAACATTTCTTTGTTGAGCAGCACTTTCACCTGTGCATCAAAGTCAGCATAGGTTTGCGTCATTGCCCACATACTAATAAAAAGATGCTCTGTAGAAATAGGCGCCATTAGGCCTTGGTCTATCCAGGTCTGAATCGTATTTTTTTCGCGACTTAATTCCGTTACAAAATGCTCACGAAGATAACTTAATACAAACTCATCCTCGCCGATAAGCGCCATGGAAAACACTTTAGATGCACTAACATTGAAACGAGATTGATCAATTTTCTCAGAAATATAACGCGTTAAGTTTTTTTGTGGCCCATCTTCTAATTTGAATTGACTAACCGATGCTAGCCACATCGACAAAATACGCTCCAATACTGCTTCTAATAAATCTTTCTTAGAACGGTAGTAATAATGGATATTCGCCTTAGGTAAATTGGCTTCATTCGCAATCATTTGTGTCGTTGTTTTTGCTAAGCCTTGACGAGCAAAAACACGCTCTGCCGTTTCAAGAATAAGTGCTTGATTTTGCGCACGAATGTGCGTTTTTAACTGATCTTTTGCTCTCTTTACTTCAGACAAAATAATGCCTCATTGACTGACGGATAGACGGATATTAACTAAAGGAGGAAACATTGCTTTCTGTGTCCGGCAATATTAATAGTAAAGATAACATTCTTTAATAGGAGTAAGAAGCAACAGAAAGGAAAGATAAAAATTTGCATAAAAAAAAAGGGAGCCGAAGCTCCCCATTTCCCCTCACAGCAGAGACGTTAAACGACTATAGGCATTCATCGTTACGCTAACTGCTGCACCACGTTGGCTCAGTTATTGTTAAAATCGGTCTCTTTGACTTTCCCTAACAATGTTCTTTATCAAAGCAATCACGCACTATACGTAATTCACTTGTAATAGATGCCTTTCAAAAAGACATCTATGAAGTCGTTCTAAGAATTATAAACAGCTATTTTATAAGCGCAATAGATTGAAAGAAAATATCTGACCATTTGTACAAGTTTTTTTTATGTTTTACGCGTTTTCGATGAATTCGCCTGCACAATTTGATTACGCCCTTTACGCTTTGCCTGGTAAAGCGCCTCATCAGCTCGCTTTAATACAGCATCAGGGAACTCTCCTTGACTGGCAAAAGCCACACCTAAACTGGCAGTAACGTTAACAAAAACATCTTGTTTTTTCTTAGGATCGAATACAGAAACACTTGCATGCTCAATTTGGTCACGAATGTCCTCTAGAATATCGCTCACTTCTTCAAGATGTTTATGGCGAAACACTATGGTGAACTCTTCTCCTCCATAACGAAATGCTTGTCCAGGATGAGAAAAACGCTTTAATTGGGTCGCTACATTTTTCAGAACCCTATCGCCCATGTCATGCCCATAGGTATCGTTAAATTTCTTGAAATGATCTATATCCACCATCGCTAAAGCATATTTCTTAGGTAGACCCACTAATTTTTCATTAAGTGCTCGACGCCCGGGCAGTTTAGTCAAATCGTCTAAATATGCCATACGATGGCTTTCCATTAATAAAAACCAAATCCATAACAAAAATTGTGCAGACAACAAAGCATCAAATTGACTTTGAGAAACAGAAAAATGACTTAATAGGATCAAGCTAATAATACTGACCAAGCCACAGGCACTAAAGTTATCGTTACTCACCCACCATGACGTAAAAATGAGAGAAATACTCAACAATAAGATGGTCCAAAGCAAGAAAGTAGACCAAGTAATCTGAAGATTGAAAATGGGGTGGTCTAAAAAGCCAAAGGAAATCCAGTGAGCTTCAACGGAGTAAGACCAACACAACAACATAGCCAAAAACAAAAAACGATTAATGACAAATCGATTAAAAAAGCCACGCTCTTTTACAAAAGTCAAAAGGGCAATACAAAGACAAGACACGACCAAATAAGCCGTTACCGAGGCATCACTGTCCGCACTGTGTACTTTAGGAATAAGAAGTAAACAGACTAAAATTAGCACTCGACCCTTATTGAAATGCCAAGCCAAAAGAATCCCGATGGCAAACAATATAAAAGGCAATAATGGAAGCAAATCAATCCACAGAGGAGGAAGAAAACCTACATATAAGCTGGCATACACACTGGCAAGCAAAATTAGACATGGAAATAAGAGAGACTGTAAACGCTCAACCATAAAACGCCTTAAATCATTGAATCATTGAATCATTCGATTAAATACAATCGACATTTTGCCTCGAAAGCACATAACTTTCATTAACAATAAGTAAATAAATAGTAAGCACACTAAAATTGGCTTATTAATTGAGTAGAAATAGAGGTGTAGCATTCATTCCATGAGTTTATAAAGACCCACAGCCAATCTGGACATTATTTACAGAATATTAAGAAAAGCTATTCACCCACTTTACAGCAACACAGAGGCCAGTGTTCTGTAAAATAAGACAAGCCTTTCTTTTTAATTAGCACTTTTTCGCAAAAATAGACAAATAAGGTAAAATTAGAGGAGTTAAAGGATAAAGCTATTAAAGTCTGTGTTTTTTCGAGATAATAAAAGTACTTTTTCTACTAAAATACAAACATGTGAAGAAGCGTTTTACTTACGTCATGCGCTTAAATTCACAAAAATATTGAGATTTGTGGTCATTTATGGAAAGAAAAATTCTCTGGCTTATATCCTTTGCTTTAATATTTATTCTTTGGCTCAAAATTGAGCCAGTGAAAGATGTGCAAAGTAATACGCCTAAAAGCCAAGTTTCAGAAACCACGAATGACCGCACTATCAACGAGTCAGATGAAGCAACACGTGACGAAAAAAATTACTTCAAAACACATCCCATTCAAACCAAGACACCTGACTTCAATGCTATCAAAAATATCAAGTTGCGAAAAACAACTTTTTTTAATTTTTTAACACCTTTTGTAAATCAAAAAAACACTTTATTACTTGCTGAAAGAGATCGACTTATCAGCTTAAGAAAAAAAGCCAAGAGTTTGTCAAAAAAGGATAAAAAATGGGTTATTGAGTTAATGTCTAACTATAAGCTCAATAAAGTAGATACTATTACTGCGGATGATATTGACGAGCTGTTAGCTCACATTGATATCGTACCCACCTCGTTGGTTCTCGCCCAAGCGGCTAATGAATCAGCATGGGGAACATCTCGGTTTGCAACAGAGGGAAATAACTTTTTTGGCCAATGGTGCTTTAGAAAAGGTTGTGGTCTTGTTCCAGAGTCAAGAGATGACGATGCAGACCATGAAGTACGTAAGTTTTCTAATGCTCGAGAATCTGTATTTTCCTATATTGATAATTTAAATAGCAATGCGGCTTACAAAGAATTAAGAGGCATACGCGCTGACTTACGAGAAAACGAAGCCCCTATTACTGGACTTGCTCTCGTACATGGCTTAGATCATTATTCACAACGTGGACAGGATTATGTAGACGAAATAGAAGGACTGATCCAATACAACAAGCTTTGGCGATTCAACACACTCAATCGTAACAAGCAAAAGAGCACTGAATAAAACGTCACAGCTATCTGTGCATAATTTTGTAACTTAGACCTATATATTTGAAGTGAATTTTTCGCCACAGGGTGGCTAAGCAATCCGACCTTCATTACAATAGCCTGATTATTTACCCACTCAATTAAGAACGAGGAAATTCAATTGGCCCGTTTACCTGTTATTATTGGCTTTGGCGGAATCAATTCAGCTGGTCGTTCATCTTCTCATCAAGCCTATCGACGGATTGTATTAGATCTTCTCCCAAGCTCAATTCAGCAGGATGTATTACTCGATCTTGCCACACTCACAAATGCCGCAGAATATAAGAATGGTCTTTGGCATACGGAAAGTGGAGAAGAGCTAGACGCAGCTTCTCTTATTGACAGCATTGGCGAATCATTACTTGCAAGAACATTGATTCGTAGAATACACCCTAGCTTGTTCGACGTTGATCACGTCACTCGACATAAATCTGCCGTATTAACGCCAACTGGCCAAGACGAAAAGCTGAGCTTTACGATTAAAACCCGTTCTCTACCTTCTGACCGTCCTACAAATTGGCAAGTAACTGAGATTTCAGATCACCTATCTAGAGTGACTATTGATGGTAACTTGGAAGCCTTTATCAAGGATTCTAAAGCTTTATCAGTAAAATCTGCAGGTCAATTACCAACTGGATTTGACCCTTCCAAGCTTTATCAGAGTAGAAACCACCCTCGCGGTCTACAAATGACTGTATATGGAGCCTCTGATGCGGTTCAAAGTAGCGGCATTGATTGGGAGCTTATTCGTAGTAAGGTAGCACCTGATCAAATGGCGGTTTATGCGGCCAATTCTATAGGCCAAATGGACGACCTTGGTTTTGGCGGAATGCTGAAATCTGCGCTGATAGGCAAACGAACGACCTCTAAACACTTGCCTCTTGGCTACGCCCAAATGCCAGCGGACTTTGTTAACGCCTATATTTTAGGCAGCGTCGGCAGTGTCGGTACTTCTATTGGTGCTTGTGCAACGTACTTTTTTAACCTAGAAAAAGCCGTTGAAGGGATTAAGTCTGGCAAATTGCGAGTTGCTATGGTCGGTGGCAGTGATGCACCGATTACACCAGAAATAATTGAAGGCTTTCGAACTATGGGGGCTTTAGCGGAAGACACCGCACTTCTTGCTCTTGACCAAATAAACAACCAAGAAGAACCGGATCATACTCGCAGCTGTCGTCCATTTGCTCAAAACTGCGGCTTTACCATTGCCGAGTCAAGCCAATGGACTTTGCTAATGGATGATGCGTTAGCAATGGAACTAGGCGCTGAAATCTATGGCGCTATTCCTGCTGTATTTTCTAATGCCGATGGGCATAAAAAATCTATTTCTGCACCAGGGATTGGCAATTACCTTACTATGAGTAAAGCCATGGCCTATTTACAGAATGTGATAGGAAAGGAAGGCTTAACTGAGCGAACCTTCATCCAAGCTCATGGTACTAGTACGCCTCAGAACCGAGTGACAGAATCACACGTACTTAGTAAAGTTGCAACAAGCTTTGGTGCAACGGGTATGCCTGTTACAGCGTTAAAAGCATTCCTTGGTCATTCTCAAGGAACGGCTGGCGGAGACCAATTACATCTTTCTTTAGGTGTTTGGAAAGATGGCATTCTACCCGGCATCACAACCTCGTCAGAGCTTGCTAATGACGTCTACCAAGAAGGCCTTCGCTTCCAACTTAAGCATGAATCTTACGGGAAAACGCATTTCGATGCGGCTCTTCTTAACTCAAAAGGTTTTGGTGGCAATAACGCGACGGCAATTTTATTGGCACCTCATAAAGTCATGGAAATGCTAAGCAAACGTTACTCAAAAGAAGAGTTAGACACATATAAAGTCAAAAATATAAAAGTGAAAGACACTGCCGAAGCTTATAACCAAGCCGCTATTCATGGGCAAGTGCTTCCTGTTTATAAATTTGGCTTTAACGTTCTTGGCGGCGAAGACTTAGCCATTAGCGATACAGATATTCATCTTCCTGGCTATGAAATGCCTGTTGTTTTTGATGTTAAAAACGAATTTGACGATATTTGCTAAATAAAAAAGCAGCTAGTACCACCTGAGGTATTAGCTGCTTCTTTTCTAATCTAGTTACCAATCTATAAGCCTTCGCTCTATCTCTACCCTCTTTTTATACAGCATACAATTTTTGACCAGACATGTTTAAATCGGCTCAGCCTTTAAATATAGAGCGCGACGATCGCCATAAAGGAAGAACAATTGCCGCCAATAAACAGCTAAGCGCACCATAAGACAATAAATATAATGCGTTAAAAAATTCGAGATGAAGAAAGGCACTCATGAAAATATAATTAGGTAAAACAGTACAGACCCACACGCCTAGGGTAAATATCATCATCGATACACTAGACAGTGGCTTTAGCTTCACAAGTAGCCAAGCTGTAAAATACAAATACACAAACGATGCTAAACAGAACAATAGGGTATGATTAATCGAGGGGAATCTAGACACGCTATCGCTATCATTGACCAAGGATATAGGTGCACCAGAATACCATGCAAAACCCAAAAGAATCTGCAATAAGAAGACCAGCACCACTGCTTTATGATTAATTTTATTCACGTTAAACCTTAATCCCCCTTTTCATTACGCCTTATAAAGCTCTTTAACCATATTTCGCAATACCGAGCGCCATGGTCGTTGCTTAACACCGTAATGATTAAATATTTTTCGACATGATAAAGACTGTCTTTTTATTTGTACAACCATCCCATCTTCTTCAGCAAAAGCCCCTTCTAAAGACTCTACTTCTAATTGAGCCTTAGGATCAAATTGACCAGACGTAGCCAAAATAGCCTCAACAAGGCGAACCCAACTAATTTCTTCTGCACAACAGTAGTGATAAATACCTGTATTACTCGCACCATAATAGCGCTGTTTTACTAAAGATAAAATCACTCGAGCTAAATCAGACACCGGTGTAGGACTACCAATAAGGTTATCTTTGTAAGCAAGATTAATACCATCTTGAATCAAACCTAAGGTTCGACAAACAAAATCATCACCATTACCACTAAACAACCAACCAGTTCTTAATACTATATTTTCAGGGTTATTTAACACTATAGATTCTGATTGAATTAGCATGCGAGCATAAGGATCATCGCTATCAGGTTTATCAGTTTCAAGATAAGGAACATTATTTTCACCAGAGAATACTCTGGCGCTACTCAACATAATAAGAGGAGCTTTGTGTTCACTCAACACGGTGAGTATTTTTTGGAATTTGCTGTAATCATCTTGCAAAGCATAGCGTAAACTCAATGCGTCGATGACAACATCATACTCCATAGACACCAATTCATTTGCCGCATCATCTCCTAGCAGAACGCCTTCTTGAGGAAATATCCAGTTAACATCAACCTGATCTTTTGAAAATGATAGTAATGCGGCACCTACTTCAGATTCAGCCCCCAACAGCAATATGTTAATGGGAGCATTAATCTCTTGTTTACTAGTCAAAGCGAATCCTCATACCACTTAGGGAAAATACTAAGAAGGTTCTGGTTTGTTTGCAGTGCAATTTCTTCAGCACTACTGTTTCGTATTACCGCAACACAATGGGCAATACCTGGAATAGAAAGAGGGGTATTTAACTCCCCTTGGTAACCACACAAAGGCATATCAGGTGAATCTGTCTCTAACACGAAAGAGAACGCATCGAGCTGTGCTAACACACGCTGCGCTTTTTTCGCCCTAGGATAAGTAATCGTACCACCAATTCCTAGAACAAACCCTAATGCCCGAAAACGCTCCGCTTGCTCAATACTGCCATTAAAAGCATGCACAACACCACCAAAAGTAAATCGTGTCTCACGAAGCGCCTTGAGCACTAAGTCATAACTTTTCCGAGCATGCAGAATAACAGGAAGCCCCAAATCACGAGCTACTATTAACTGTCTTGAAAAAAAAGCCTGTTGCCGTTTAAGCTCTACTGCACCAGGCCAGCAATCAAGCCCTATTTCGCCAACAGCAATAGCGCCTCTGGTTTGACACTGCTCTGCTAATAATTCAATGTCATCAAGCTTTGCACCTTCCAAAAAATATGGATGAAGCCCATAAGCGACCTGCCATTGAGAATAAACATTAGCCAATTCAGCAATTCGCATCCAACTATTTTTAGTTGTTGAAGGTACTAAAAAGCCTTCTACTTTGGCAGCACGACATGACGCCATTAAAGCATCTCTTGTGTCATCGAAAACATCAAAATCTAAGTGGCAATGGCTATCAATATACATAAACAAAGATTACATCATGAAAGGAAGTTCGACTAGAGACGGTATAACTAAGAAACGAAAAAGCCGCACATAAATGCACAGCTTTTAAGAGCGTTATACGATCAATACATTTTCAAATGCATTACTTGTTAATTATTAACCAACTTTTGTAGACTTCTCAACCGCTGAGAGCATACCACGCAACATTCCTAATTCTTGTTGATCGAGTTGAGCTCGCTGATAAAGTCGACGAAAACGCGTCATGACTTTACGCGGAGCCTTAGGATCTAAAAATTCGGTATCTACCAATACTCGCTCTAAATGCTCCAAGAGGAGATCTAATTGCTCGACGCTGGCTGCTGGCACATCCCATTTAGGTTCTACTATCGGCGCATCGGCCATTAATAGCCCTTTCATACGCAATTCGTAGGCAATTACTTGTACCGCAGCACCTAGGTTTAGCGAACTGAAACTTTCAACTGAAGGAATATGAACATGATAATGGCAACGCTGTAGCTCTTCGTTTGTTAGCCCTCGATCTTCACGACCAAAGACAAAAGCGGTTTCTAATTGCTCTTCAAATACCAAATCAGCGGCTTGCCTTGGGTCTACTAAAGGGCAAGGAATATGACGCTCTCGAGCACTTGTTCCGATAACGAGCTGACAATCAGCAATCGCTTCTTCTAGTGTATCTACAACAACGGCATTATCTAATACGTCAGTCGCCCCAGATGCTCGACTGACTGCTTCATCACTTGGATAATGTTTTGGGGCAACTAAATATAAATCCACCAGCCCCATATTTTTCATAGCCCTTGCTGCGCCACCAATATTTCCTGGATGGGAGGTATTTACAAGAACAATTCTTACTTTACTCTGCATGTTATGAACTACCAATTTCTAGCGAACGAATGATGTTGAGGATGTTAACAGATTTTTCTTTAAAATTAGCTAGGCGCTCAGTTTTTAACCAGATCTTTACTAGCCAAAAAAGTCCTTTTACGTTAGAATCCGCGCTCATATTTTGCGGTTTCCCTAATCGACTGCCCAATAAGTCGCTATTATTAGGGGAAACGCTTGCTCTTTAACACTTTAATGGCAACGGCATTGTCTTTCACTAAAAGACAATGCACGAACTCTCATTTAAAATATTGACGGTACCCCATGCAACCTAGAATCAATATCGCAATCAAAGCCGCTCGCGCTGCGGCAGAATACATCGTTCACTCCCAAGAAAAACTACTTTTCGATAAAGAGCAAGGACAAGATGCAGATCAGGTTTACCAAGTCGTTTGCTCTGGCGCTGAACGCGCTATCGTATACCACTTAGAAAAAGCCTACCCTGGCGATACCATTACCACTCGTCTTCAAGGCAGCGTTCAAAAAGGCGAAGAAGGTGAATGGATTATTGATGCTATTCAAGGTCAGCCTCTATTTACACGCGGTTTAACAGGCCACGTGATTACAATGAGCTATGTTGTTGCCGGTAAAGTGGAGCACGCACTAGTGCTAAACCCTCATACCAAAGACGAATTCTATGCAAGTAAAGGCCGTGGCGCTTACTTAAACAACACTCGAATTCGAACCAGTACTGCTCGCACCCTAGAAAAAACAACTGTTGCTGCTCAATTTCCAGTGACAGACCGCACAGCACCCTACCTATCAGGCCAACTTGCTATATTCTCTGAAATAGCTGAAAAAGGCGCTCGTGTTGTCATGCAAGATGCACCAGCATTGATGCTAGCGAATGCTGCAGCAGGTCGTTTAGACGCTGCTTGGGGAATCAAACTACAAGAATGGGAAATGCAAGCCTCGCTATTCATCGCAAAAGAAGCCGGCTGCCTATTTGCTAACTTTGATGGCTCACCAAATATCGAAAATGGTGATGTACTTTGTGCTAATGCGCGCTTATTCAAAGTATTATTACCTATTTTAAACAAGCACTTAAGCTAATTCTTATGTATAAAAAAGCCCGCTTTTATGAAGCGGGCTTTTTTGTTTTTTATAAAGCGCATCTTACGCTTTATAAATATTCTCATAGCAATAATTAGTCGCTTCTACAAAGCCATCTACACTACCGCAATCAAAGCGTCGACCTTTGAATTTATACGCCAGCACACAACCTTCTTTAGCTTGTTGTAAAATAGCGTCTGTGATTTGAACTTCACCATTACGACCTGGAGGAGTGTTGCGAATTTTATCAAAGATATCTGGCGTCAATATATAACGACCGATAATAGCAAGGTTAGAAGGTGCCTCTTCTTTAGAAGGTTTCTCAACCATGTCAGTTACACGATAAAGGCCTTCCATCATGTCATCGCCTTTGATCACACCATATTTATGCACTTCATCTTCAGGCACTTCCTCAATGGCTACAATGGTGCACCGAAATTGATTGTACAATTTCACCATTTGCGCCATTACACCATCGCCTCCTTCTTCACCAAAACAAAGGTCATCGGCCAAAACAACACCAAACGCTTCTTCACCAATCAATGGTTCACCCGTCAAAATGGCATGACCAAGACCTAACATTTGATTTTGAGGAATAAAAGAAAAAACCGCATTCGCAATTAAGTGGCGAATGCCTTCCAAATATTGCTCTTTGCTGGTACCAGAAATTTGATGTTCAAGCTCGTAGCTAATATCAAAATGATCAGCAATCGCGCGTTTACCACGGCCTGTTACGAAGGTCACATTTTTCAAACCCGCCTGCACAGCTTCTTCTACACCATACTGAACCAAAGGCTTGTTAACGATAGGAAGCATTTCCTTCGGCATCGACTTAGTGGCTGGCAAAAAACGTGTTCCATAACCTGCCACTGGGAACAAACATTTACGAATCATACTCTATCCTTAAAATAGCATTAAAGAATGGTCGCCAAAAAAAAATATGACAACCTATTAATTAGCTTAACGTATTCCGTGCTGTTGATAAAACAACGCCCGTTAAACGATCCAAAACTGGGGATTTCAACTTATACCAATGCCAATATAACGGCACATTTAATTTTGCCTTGGGAAATAATGAGATCAATCTCCCGTCTCTTATCTCTTCCACTACTTGCACAGTAGGAACCAAAGCACAGACTGTGCCAGCCATAATCATTTTTACAAAACCATGTGATGAAGGATACCAGTGACTATTGCGAATGTCCGCTTTTACTTGTAGACACTCATGCTGATAACGACGCCACAGATCATCAAATTCATCATAGATAAGCGAAGGCGCTCCTACGACAGTTTCGATACAAATATCATTTTTTAATTGCGTTTTAATGAACTCAGGAGAAGCCACCAGCTCATAGGTCATATTACCCAGAAAAACAGACTCTCCTCCAGACACAGGTGTACCAATTTGACTAATACAAGCAACAACCTCACCCGTCTGCAGAAGCTCTCTCGTTTTACCTTGATCTGCGGCTTTAATATGCAATCTCGCTTGATCAACGCCTGAGAACACACTTAATACTTGAGCAAACCAAGTTGCTAACACATCATTATTAACCGCAATAGAAAGCGGCTGATGGCTGTATCCTTCGTGTAGCAACTCAAATAAGCCATCTTCTAGCATGGTTACTTTATTCGCATGCGCCAGTAACTGCTCACCTAGGGGTGTTGCCGAAACAGGACGAGCCCTTATTAATAAAGGACCACCACACGCTTGCTCTAAACGCTTAATGCGCTGAGAAACCGCAGACTGAGTCAAGCCAAGGTGATCTGCAGCGCGCTCAAAACTCTGAAAACGCAATACCGCCACAAAGCAATTTAACGCCTTATAATCCATCATAATATTTTCTTATGTAATTTAAGCTAAATTAATTTAAATTTAATTGTAAATACACTTAGTATCAAGACCATTCAACAGACTCAGATAAGACGGAAAAGATATGATTGCATTTTTGAGTGGGGCAATTACTGGCGGTGGGCTTATTGTAGCCGTTGGCGCGCAAAACAGTTTTCTACTAGAACAAGCCCTAAAACGACACCTCGCCTTCCCTATCGCCTTTTTATTTATCATCAGCGACATTGTCGCGATTGCTCTCGGGGCGTTTGGCTTTGGCTTACTCATTCAAAGTAGTGATTGGTTATTAATGCTATTTCGATGGGGCGGGGTGGCTTTTTTAACCTGGTTTGCTTTTCAAAAATGGCGCTCATCCTTTCTCGATGAGCACCTTGTTCTCAAACATTTAAATACACGCTTAGCGGGTTGGCCGTTACTAATGATGGCCCTTGCAGTAACCTGGTTAAACCCACATTTTTACATTGATACCATGATTTTAATGGGCAGCTTATCCAATCAGTTTTTACATGATAAATGGATGTTTGTACTCGGCGGTGCCACCTCATCCATTGTCTGGTTTTTACTACTGGCGCTCATCGGTCATGCGTGTGCAAAATGGCTTAGCTCGGCCATATTCTGGCGCTGGTTTAATCGTGCCAACGCCCTATTGATATGGAGTATTGCGTTTAAAATTGCCACTCAGCCATTAGCGGGCTAAGCGCCAATGGTGGCAGCTAAAACACAATGTTTCTACAATATCGATTGAACGTAGTAATAAACGCTTATAACTTGATCTCAACCTCATGACTTTCATCTGGGGTTGAGGACGAATCGGCCTCTACCCACATTTCAGCCGTCGCAATTGGACTCACTGAAAGTGCAACCTGAATAGGATCACTTTGATCTTCAATGACCATAGGCGGCTGATAATTAATACGGTATAACGCCATCAGAGCGACTGAAAAGTTAATCGCAGCAACAAACCAAAATAAGGCATCAATACGAATCAAATCCATCAAAGACGCTGCCAATAGCGGCCCAATCATACCACCAACGCCATTAAGTAGGATCATGCCACTACTCGCGGATAATATTTGCTCAGGTCGTAACTGGTCATTCATATGGGAAGAAGCTAACGAGTACATAGGGAAGGTAAATGCCCCAACACAGAACATGCCTACCATCATCAATATCTGACTGTTGCCCATATTGCCCAGCGGTACAATAAAAGCCGCAAGCCCGCCGACCAAGCCCACCCACAACATAGTCACTCGGCGATCCTGGCGGTCCGACAGCTTTCCTATCGGCCACTGCAACAACATACCGCCGACATAACTTGCACCAATAAATAATGAAATCTGACCAATACTCATACCAATGCTTTGGGCATACAGAGCACCAAGCCCCAGCAAAGCCCCCGCGGTGACTCCGGCGGCGGTTACGCCCGTCACACCGAGTGGCGCGGTCTTAATCAACCCCATTATATTTAGTTTTTCTGGCACATTAATCGTTGGCGAAGGAGTCCGTACCAATAACAAGGGGACCAACGCCATAGAAATCAAAACGGACGTTAAAATAAACAGACCATATCCACTAGGAGAAGAAAAATTCAACAAGACCTGACCTAATGTCTGACTTGCCCATATCTCAATGGTATAAATAGAAAATAATCGGCCTCGAGTTTGGTTCGTCGCAATGTCGTTTAACCAACTTTCCGTGACAATATACAAACCCGCGTAGCACAAGCCCGTGCCCATTCTCATGAGCATCCAAAACCAAGGATTTACCACCACAGATTGCATCAATATCGTCACCGACGCCAACGACGCCACCGCGGCGAAGACTCGAATATGACCGACATTTTTGACCCAAATAGGTACTAAAATAGATCCGACGATAAAACCAAAATAGTACGATGACATGATCAAACCTGTCGCCGTCGTATCAAAAGACTCTAACGATGCACGAATACCAATTAAGGAGCTTTGCAAGGCGCTCGCCATAGAGAGAATGGCAATACCGAAAAGCAAGCTCCAAATAGGAAGCAGTAGAGTTTTAAACATGAATATCCTTCGTACTAACGTGCAGTTTTAACAAAATAGGTGGTTATAATTTCGGCAGACTATACCGACACAATTTATGAATGCAATAACTAATCATCAGGTTAAAAATTTTACTTTCATGATCGTAATTTAACTATTCAGTGTAAAGTATTCAAACCGATTAAAGTAAAAAAAACAGCACCTCTGCTACAAGATAATACACGTAAGTTCAGTACTGTATTTAATACTATCGCCCCCGGCACTGAGCTCACCGGGACATTAGTTCGAACCTGATTCTTTACTCTTAGCCATTACGACAGTCTGCCGTACTTTCATTAGAAAAGTGGCAAAAAAAAGCGAAGATAAATGGCTTATCTTCGCTTTAAGTTGAAC
The DNA here is from genome assembly GCF_038155025.1 of Marinomonas sp. TI.3.20. Taxonomy (NCBI): domain Bacteria; kingdom Pseudomonadati; phylum Pseudomonadota; class Gammaproteobacteria; order Oceanospirillales; family Oceanospirillaceae; genus Marinomonas; species Marinomonas sp. TI.3.20. The sequence continues at coordinate 198,588 of NZ_JBAKAS010000003.1, forward strand.
TGTACTAAAAAGCCTGATGACTTAAAAATACCTTTTAAGAGTCTTTCACTACTTTGTCTCAGTACGACTAAAGTGCTTACCTAATAGTGCGTGGTAGAAGTTATGGTCGCTTAGAATACCAACACATTGGCCGTTATTTTCCAGCACAATGGGACGATTCGTGTGGTAACGAATCTCGACTGCATCACGCATTTTAATCGTTTCATCCACTCGGATAACGGTATTAGCTGGCATGTCTTCAATTTGCATACCGGGCGCCCATTGAGCACTCGCAACCTCTTCTTCGCTGTTGTACACGCCTTGAAATTGACCAGCATCCAACGCAAGCCAAAGATTTTCACCTACGTTAAAGCGTGCTTCTTTTTTCGGCAGCTCTGCAAGCGGGGTCATTAACGCACTACCACACAACACATTAAGGGGATTAGTATGGGCAACAAACTTCTCAACGTATTCAGTGGCTGGGTTTAAGACAATTTGCTCTGGTGCTCCTTGCTGAATGATACGAGCTGATTCCATAATGGCGATTTTAGTGCCAATCTTTAGCGCTTCATCTAAGTCATGGCTAACAAAAATAATAGTTTTGTTTAAACGCTTTTGTAGCTCGATCAATTCGTCTTGTAACTGAGAACGAATTAAAGGATCGAGCGCAGAGAAAGGCTCATCCATCAATAAAACATCAGTATCCATCGCAAAAGCTCGCGCTAGGCCAACACGTTGTCGCATCCCCCCAGACAATTCATCTGGTTTTTTGTCAGCCCATTGAGTTAAGCCAACCATATCTAGCTGTTCTTTTGCTTTAGCAAGGCGATCTTTCAGAGCCATTCCTTGCATTTCAAGACCAAATGCCACGTTTTCCAGCACAGTCAACCAAGGCATTAACGCAAAGCTTTGAAACACCATAGACACTCGGTTAGTACGCATATGACGCAATGTTTTTTCATCACATGTCGCCATATCAACCATGTCGTCGCCGTCTCGAACTAGGCAGCGCCCACGGGCAATTTTATTGAGACCATTAACGGCTCGAAGCAAGGTCGATTTACCAGAACCTGAGAGGCCCATTAAGACACAAATTTCGCCTTCGTTTACTTCGATGTTGGCGTCTTGTACCCCGACGACATCGCCAGTCAAACCAAGAATGTCGTTACGAGTGTGTCCTTTATCCATTAAAGGGAGTGTTTTTGCCAAATTATCGCCAAACACAATATCTAAATGCTCTATTGTTACAACAGCCATAATTATCCCTCTTTTCTCATCGATGGTGTTTTACAAATACGGTCCAACATAATGGCGACTAAAACAATAGCGATCCCCGCCTCAAAACCTTGAGAGATATTTACCGTATTCAATGCTCGGATTACAGGTTTGCCCAAGCCATCCGCACCAACCAATGCCGCGACAACCACCATAGATAAAGACAGCATAATACATTGTGTAATACCGGCCATTATGCTCGGCATTGCTGCAGGTAATTCTACTTTGTAAAGTAATTTTGATTTCGTACAACCAAACGCCAAACCCGCTTCGAGCAATTCGCTAGGCACTTTACTGACCCCTAAGTAGGTCAATCGTATCGGCGCAGCTATGGCAAAAATAACGGTTGAAATCAGACCAGGTACATAGCCTAGACCAAATAAAATAAGAGTGGGTATCAAATACACAAACGTAGGAATAGTTTGCATCAAATCTAAAATAGGTCGCAATATCGTGTATAGCCAAGAACGATGTGCGGCCGCAATTCCAATGGGAATACCGATTAGCACACTAAAGGCCGTCGCCGATATTACCAACACCAATGTTTGTACCGTCTCTTCCCAGTAGCCCATGTTAATAATTAACAGTAAAGACGCGGTAATGAACACTAACAACCCAATACTGTGATGTAAAAACCAAACACCAACCAAAACAATTGCAATGACAGCCAGCGGAGGAGCCCACATAATTGAGTCAACCATAGATGTGATCATGGTTTCTAATACAAAAGAAATCAGATCAAAAAAGCCAGAAGCCGAGCCCACAAGCCAGTCTATAAAGCTTTCCATCCAGGCGCCAAGAGGGATTTTATTATCCGTTAGCCAATCCATATTTTATCTCCCGATTTGTAAAAACAGGCACCAGAGGTATATCACCACTGGTGCGCTATACATTAAAAAATAACGTTTTTTATAGACCTAAGTGCGCTTTAACTGCCGCTAGACCATTACCACCTGATTTTGTATTAACGCCATCAAGCCAAGCAGTAAGAGCATCGGGATGTGCTTTTAGCCACTCTTGTGCTGCTGCCGCTGGTTTTTTGCCATCATCAAGAATGTAGCCCATGATTTGGTTTTCCATTGGCATAGTAAACTTCAGATTAGTAATCAATTTACCTACGTTAGGGCATGACTGGATGTAACCTTTACGAACGTTAGTATGTACGTTCGCACCGCCGTAATTAGGACCAAAATATTCATCACCGCCAGACAAGTAATCCATATCAAAATTTGAATTCATTGGATGCGGAGCCCAACCTAAAAACGCAATCCATTTATGACGACGGATGTTACGCTTAACTTGAGAAAGCATACCTGCTTCACTTGATTCAACTAATTGGAAATTACCTAGATTAAAGGCATTTTTATCGATCATATCTTGAATAAGACGGTTGCCATCGTTACCAGGTTCGATGCCATAGATACGTCCAGCAAACTCTTTGCGATGTTTAGCAAGATCAGAGAAATCCGTTACACCAGCATCATAAGCTTCTTTGCTGACTGCAAGTGTGTATTTAGCGCCTTTCAGATTAGGTCCTAAATCCTGAACCGTACCTGCTTTCAAATAAGGTGCTACATCGGCCTTCATGGAAGGCATCCAGTTACCTAGGAAAACATCTATATCTTTGTTCGCCATAGACGTATAAGTCACAGGCACAGACAATAGCTGTATTTTTGTATCGTAACCAAGGCCTTGCAATATTTCTGTTGCCACAGCCGTGGTAGAAGTGATGTCAGTCCAACCAACATCTGAAAAGCGTACTGTTGAACAATTCGCTGCCATTGTTAAGCCAGAAATACTGGCGATACCGACCGCGATTACGCCTTTGCTTGCCTTATTTAACATAACTCATCCTCTTTTATGGAAAACTATTGCGAACAAAGACTTTGTTCACTTAAATACATCAGAATTGCTTGGGTAAATCACTTCAGCTGTTAATAACAGCTTGCCTTAGACCCAAGCGACTAAGGTTTAAATACTAGCTCTAAATACGTTCCTATCTGCCGAGTTGAACGCACACTATCAATACCACCCGACAAACACCCTCTTAACCACATACCATCGATTAATGCTGCCACGGTTTGTGCTATTTCTCGTGCTTTCTCAATATCAAACGCTTCTTTTAGCACCACAACCAATGCAGTATGTAAACGGTGGTAATACACATTCTGCAATCTGAACAATGATGGTGTATGCATGGCCGATGCCCAAAACCCCATCCATGCCTTTACTACTTGAGGATGAGTTTGCGATTGGTTCAAGCTAGCTTGAACCAAGGCCATTACTTTTTCTTTAGAGGACTTATCTTTAGCCTGCAAAACTTCTTTGCTTAATCCTTCAAAAAACTCATGAATTAAACTCTTCATCGTTTCTTCAAGAAGACCGTTTTTTCCGCCAAAATAATGATTTATGATGGCTGGTGACACTCCAGCATTTTTACCGATAATACTAACGGTAGCGCCTGCGAAGCCATATTCATCAATGGCATTAATCGCGGCTTCGATTAACTGAGGCTTTCGTATTTCTTGCATTCCCAATTTTGGCATTACAAATCCTTTTTTATTAAACAGCCGTTTAATGAAAACTATAGTAGGCTGCTTTTACAATAATGGTCAACCCTTGACAAATCAAAAACTTAGTACTCTAAACAACTTAAGCTTATGATTTAAAAGAGTAAAATGGTAAATAAAATAAATATTAACTTTTATTAATAAACTGCTATTGTCGTGAATATAAACATTAAGGACGTTTTTTAAACAATTCTAAGGTCGCCAATCGAAATATCACTGCATCACACTTTTTTTGTTTAAAATATAGTCAATCACAAGATATAGTGAAGGTCACCCAACTCACATTAAGAATAGAGTTCAAAATACTAATAGGAATAAGGTAATGGATAGCAACGCATCTTGTTTTGATAAAGAGATAGACCGAACAAACAGCAATAGCGATAAATGGACCAAATATCCTCAAGATGTGATCCCATTGTGGGTCGCCGATATGGATTTTGAGTCGCCAGATTGCATCAAAACAGCCCTCAATGAGCGAATTGAGCACGGCGTTTTTGGTTATACACACGCTTCCAACGAACTAGAAAATACGATCGTAGAGTATGCAAAGCGTCGTTATGACTGGAGTATTTCAAGCGCACAGATTGTTCACTTACCAGGATTAGTCTGCGCTTTGCATTTAGCCGTAAGAGCTTTCTCTAGCGAAGGCGATACTATTATTGTTCCTAGCCCTATCTATCCTAATTTCAACAAGGCTGTACTTCATGCGAATCGTGAGTTATCGCATGTTGAGATGCAGATAGAAGACGGCCGTTGGGTACTTGATATGCAAGCGTTTGAAATCGCCTGTGCCCAACCCAATAGTAAAATGATTCTATTGTGTAACCCGCATAACCCAGGCGGTACGGTTTACACCAGAGCAGAACTTGAAGCAATTCATCAGCTTGCACAGCGCTATGATTTATTGGTCGTTAGCGATGAAATTCACTGTGACCTGATTCTCGATGATGTGCCTCATGTACCTTTCGCCAGCGTTAACGAAGACGCGACCAACCGTACCATCACATTAATGGCGCCTAGCAAAACCTTTAATGTTGCCGGCTTAGGCTATGCTTTCGCAGTGATTGCTAACCCAGCACTGAGGGCGACCTTTAACAATGCAAAAGCTGGGCTGGTTCCTTACCCTAATTTACTCGGTTTAATAGCGGCAAACGCAGCATTTGGAGAAGGTCAAGATTGGCACGAATCGCTACTCTCTTACCTAAAAGAAAATCGCAATATTATTGAGCGCTGGCTACCAAGCACTCCCCTAAAAATGGTTCATTTGGAAGCCACTTATTTGGCTTGGATTGATGTCTCTGCGTTACAACTTAATAGCGTTCATCAATTCTTTTTGGATGCTGGTGTAGGAATTTCTGATGGAAAAGATTTTGGCAATCCTAACTATATTCGCCTAAACTTTGGGTGTCCTAAATCACGACTCGAAGATGCGATTAAGCGAATAAATGATGCTCTAAAAAAGCATAATTATTTATAGTTCTCTTTATTAAAAAGGAATTAGGTACGCATAATCGAGCCCCTTGGAGGTTATTATGATGACGCTACCCATTAATCCCTTTGTCGATCACTATATTGAGCACGCCTCTGCAAGCATGCGTGCTGACTTGCATGAAATTCTCGCAATAATGAGACTGATAGCTCCCGAGGCGGAGCTTTCTTTTGATCTTGGCATTCCCTACTTCCAGCAAGATTCTGATCTGCTATTCGGTGTTGCGGCTAGAGAAGATCACCTGTGTATTTACTTTGATGATACAACCCAATTTTATTCTTTTGCAGAACGCTTAAATCATGCTCAATTCGGTGAAAATTGTCTCAGTTTCCATCGTCTTCACGACATCAATATTAATGTATTCGCTGAACTTCTAAGCCAGATAAAAGTTCATTCAATAAAGCAAGGCCGTGACCGTACAGCCCATTTATTACATTAAAAAACTTCTCTGGGAGCCCATTAAACACATGCTATTAAATAATCACACTTTGTGTAATCAATGACGAAATAGTCATGTCATTGGCTACCAAAGTGCTTTATTATAAAAACATTACAAATAAGAGGGTTAAAAAGTCATCTCACTTTTACATTAACCCAATAGGCAACCTAGCTTAATGAGCGATTTTTCCTTACAAATTGGTATTTGGATGTCTTTACCTTGTTCACTTATACTTTGGCAATGGAAAATACATAAGACACTACACCATCAAGTACCAAGACAATCTTCCCATAACAATAGCTTACTGTTGTTAAGCTCATTACGCCTTAGACTCACCCAAACCTCACTCACCTCCCTGATCGCTGTTATCCACACAAATCAAAACAGTGGTGGCAAAAATAAAGCCACTCTGGATAATTCTAAAAAAAAGGCCAAACCTTATTAAAGTTCTTGTTGCTAATACCCTTTCAAAAAACATTATTGTTAACTAGGTTCTATTCAAAATAAACACTTTAGGAAAGACTATGAGTTATCACGAAATTAATCAGATTGAAATGCGGATTATCGGTTGCCTCATTGAAAAAGAAATTGCTACGCCTGACCTCTATCCGCTTAGCATCAACTCACTTGTTAGCGCTTGCAATCAAAAATCCAGTCGCGACCCTGTTACCAGTTACACAGAAGTTGAAATTCAAGATGCGTTAGATACTCTTACCAAAAGAGGTTTAGTTACCAATGCTTCAGGTTCCAATGGGCGCGTAAGCAAATATCAGCACCGTTTTTGTAACACCGAATTTTCAGACCTTCAATTATCCACTGCAGAGCTTGCTGTGATTTGCTTACTTTTCGTCCGAGGCCCTCAAACTCCCGGAGAATTGCGCTCAAGAAGTGGTCGCTTACATAATTTCCAAGATAGAGAAGAAGTTGAAGACACGCTAAAATCTTTGCAAGAAAAAACCGGTGGCCCTTTTGTGAAACAACTAGCAAGAGAACCAGGAAAACGAGAGTCTCGTTATCAAGAATGCTTTTGTACAGAAAACAATATAGGCATTGAAGACATTGCTATTAGCACCTCTAATTCAACTGACGACTCACTAAAAAACAGAGTAGAAGAGTTAGAAGAATTGGTATTAAACTTGTCTGAACGACTAGAAAAGATAGAAAATGCCAGTGGACTGTAGTCAAAATTAACGGCAGACTTAATCGCTTTTTAATAATATGAATTATCAATTAAAATGCCGTTAATCTCGGACCATTTATTACTTACAAGAGGAGAATCCCATGAAACAGGTACGCTGGGGAATAATCGGCACAGGGAATATTGCCCGCCGTTTTGCAAGCGACTTTTGTTATGCAAAATCAGGCGAATTGCGCGCTATCGCTTCACGGGATAAATCCTCAGCGGATGCATTCTCTGCTGATTTCGACATCGAGCTTGCCTTTGTAGATTACTTTTCACTAATCAATAGTCACGAAGTGGATGTTGTCTATATCGCCACACCTCATACTTCTCACTATGATTTAACCAAGGCCTGCCTCTTAGCCGGCAAAGCCGTATTATGCGAAAAACCTTTGACCCTCAATGCAATCCAATCAAAAGAGCTTTATGATTTAGCAGCCGAGAAAAATATTTTCTTGATGGAAGCTATGTGGACACGCTTTAATCCTGTCATTGAACAGGTTATTGAATGGGTTGAAGAAGGCGAAATTGGCGAACTACACAGTATCCAAGCCAGTTTCAATTTCGTAGCCCCAACAGATCCAAATCATCGCTTATTGGATCCAAAATTAGGGGGTGGTGCCTTACTTGATATTGGTATTTACCCTGTTTTCCTTGCTCAATTATTTTTTGGTAAACCAGACTTTATTCAAAATCAAGCCGTTATTGGTGATACAGAGGTCGATATTTTTGAGCAAATACTCCTAGGCTGGGAAAACGGTCAGCTTGCTTCTTTGGAAGCATCGCTCATTTCTTGCAACCCAAATAGAGCCACTTTTTCTGGGTCCAAAGGGTATATTGAAATCGACTCAGAATGGTTTAAAGCCAAATCGTGCCGTATGGTAAGCAGTGAACAACAAGAACGAGTAATTGAGTTTGATTTTCCTGGAGAAGGCTACCAATTTGAGGTTGACGAAGTAAATCGATGTTTAATAGAAGGATTACAAGAAAGTCCTAACCATAGCAGACAGGACAGCCTTGAATTGATCGCCACGCTAGATGAAATACGTCAAGACATCGGATTAAGTTACCCAGGCGAAGCTGAGCATGATGATCATGAAGAGGACATTCACGATCATCACCATGAACATCACCACCACAAACACTAATTCTGTCTCTTAAGACCATGCTATTGAGGACCCGCTCATAGACATGGTCTTTATCCATTTCACAACGCTAATGTACTCTATATTGAGTACATTTAACTTAGCTAAATATCAGCTGGCTGAACCATACACTGACGGGAAGTGTGACGACACATAAGATAGTCTGTAAGGTAATAAACGCTGCCATTCGCTCCGCATCTCCCCCTAACTGACGCGCCAATGCATACGCTGAAGTGGCAGTAGGCACTACACCAAATAGAATGGCGACCAAAGCAGGCAAACCACTTATCCCCAGCCACCAGCACATCAAACCAATGGATAAAGGGAAAATAATAAACCGAGCTATAGTAGAAAAAACAAAGGTCATACCTACCGAACGGATTACCTCCAAACGCACGCTTGCCCCTACCGCTAATAAAACCATTGGCAACGCGGCTTTAGAAATTAGCTCAGCCATATCTGTCACTACTGGAATGGGGGTAAGTCCTAATAAATTCAGGCCACATCCTAGTACAATTGAGATAATTAATGGATTACGCACCAAGGCGCCGCTCAACAGCTTAGGTAATGATGGGCAAACCGCAACATTATCAGACGATGGTTTTCCGTGCATCAGCACCATACTGATCACCAAAAATACATTAATAGCAGGAATTAATACCGAGGCGCCTAGAGCTGCATAAATCAATCCATCATTACCGTACAAACTCCCCGCTAACGCTAAAACAATAAAAGTATTAAATCGGACACCCGCTTGTAACATGCTGGATGCTGTTGGCGCTTTTGCACCAATAAGCCAAACGCTCGCAAAAGTAAAAATAGCCGTCATTACTAAAGCACTAAGTAGCACTAAAGCATATTGCGGTAATAGTGGATTTGAGAAATCGATTTGGGACGTTTTATAGAAAAGTAAGGCAGGGAAAAGGAGCCAATAAGTCAACTTATCAACACCTGGCCAAAATCCCGACATAGGAAAACTCAAGCGCTGACAGAGTGCGCCAGCCATCAGTAGTAAAAAAACAGGAATAATATCCATTGAAAGTGAAAACACACTAAGTCCTTATTATGATGTAAACGTTAACGCTTCATTAAATGCCAGTTCTGCTTTACTAATTCAGTAATGAACCAGTCAAGCCCTCGCCCCACTTCTTCTTTCCGCCATGCCAAATACGCCATTTGATTTGGTCTTGGTATACTGCATTCGCGAATAACCAAATCTCCTCTTTTGAGTTCCTCACTAATGCGGTGCTTAGGTAAATACCCTACTCCTAGTCCCAAGCATTGAGCCTGTATTTTACTGCGCATCGTATCGACTCTTAGCACTTGCCTACTTTCAAAAATACCGCTATTTCGGGCTGGCAAGATTTTTGACGTATCAGCGACAACAATCGCAGGATAATCACGCAACTGCAGAGCAGTAACTGGGCCTTGCGATGAAGCTAGCGGATGCATTGGCGACACAGCAAACACAAATTCGATCTCCCCTAATAGTTGAGTATGAAAACTTCCTTTAGGGAGTTCTCCAGTCGCACCTATCACTAAATCTACTCGATCATCCTGTAGCGCGTCCCAAGCACCACCAACCGCTTCTTCTGATAAGCTGATTTCAACTGGACGGTTTTGCGATAAAAACATACCCACCACCAACATTAAAGGCTCTTCCTCTAGCACTGTATCACGGGCAATTCTTAACCTTGGCTCCCATCCGGACTCTAGCTCTTTAACGGAATCTTCCAAATGGCGAGCGGCCTCTAAAATACATTGCCCTCTCTCCAAAACAAGTTGACCCGCAGACGTCAATACGGCCTTTTGGCGCGACCGATCGAATAACGCAACACCCAAGTCTTCCTCAAGTTTCTTAACCGTATAAGTTAAGGCAGATGGCACCTTGAAGAGCACATCAGCGGCAGCAGAAAAACTACCTTGCTGATGAATCGCCTCTAATACGCGCAAAGCTTCTATTGTGATGGCGTTATTCATAGGCCGATTCCTTTGTTCAAATATTTTGAAATACTAGCTCAAAACCTTCTAATTTTCTTTCAAATCCTTCTCTCTTACACTAACTCCATACCGAAGCAATGCGAACTGAAATTATTCAGTCCGTCCTATAAAATCAACCTGAAGGTGTTAAATTATGATCACTATCCGTAAAGCAAACGACCGTGGACAAGCTGACTTTGGTTGGCTAAATAGTCATCACACTTTCTCTTTTGGTCATTATTACGATTCAAAACATATGGGGTTTTCTCACTTACGTGTTATCAACGACGACAGGGTCACTCCTGGAGCAGGTTTCGATACTCACGGCCATCGTGATATGGAAATAATCAGCTATGTGCTACAAGGGCGCATCGCTCATAAAGACAGCGCAGGTAATATAAAAGAACTTCCTGCAGGTGAATTTCAGCTAATGTCTGCTGGTAAAGGCGTAACGCACAGTGAATTCAATGCATCAGATACTGAACCGTTAAAGTTTTTACAAATTTGGATTGAGCCTAATGTCACTGGAGGTAATCCAGGCTATCAACAAAAAGATTTTGGACAAAATCATGGTTTAACCACCATCATTACTCCTGATGGTCGCAATGGTACGCTAAGCATTAAGCAAGATGCTCAATTGTCACAACTTATCTTAGATGCAGGCAAGCAGGAAAAAGTCACCGTTAATAATAAACGTAATGTTTATGTGCACCAGATAGAAGGTGAATTAACCTTGAATGATGGCACTATTCTCACCCCTGGAGATGGCGTAAAGGTATCGGATGAAGTGGCTATTACGCTTAAAAACACAGGCACTACGCAAGTCAGAGCATTAATTTTTGACTTAGTATAACTCGAAGAAAATAGGCAAAAAACGCTATAGTGATTGGTTTACTAACGCCCTTTTTGGATGGCTTTTTCTACTTTTATACGCTCCATTGTCACTTATATCGCGCTATTTTATTCAAAAAACATGAATCTAGTGGTGATACACGACGCGACAGCTGTAAGAAATGTAGAAGGAGCCAAGGAAGCGCCTTTAATAGCGGATAATAAAGTGTCCTGTTTTCTTTACAGGTTTTAAATAATTTACCTCGTTATTCCATTGTATTTTGCAATAAATGCGGCAAAATGGTTTGGAAACTTAATCAAGTAAATCATGCTATTTTGCTTCATCGCAGTAACGCTTTGAGGCATTCTAAAAGGACCCCGTAACTATCATGTTTAAGCATTTAAAAGCCGTTTCTGGCGACCCTCTTTTAGCTCTTATCGTTGCTCATAAGCAAGATTTGAATCCAAAAAAAATAGACCTGGGTGTTGGCGTCTATAAAAACGACCATGGTGATACCCCTATTTTAAATAGCGTAAAGAAAGCCGAAGCTATCTTACTTGAACAAGAAGAGTCTAAAAGCTATTTAGGCATTTACGGTGCTGCTGAATTTGAAACGGTTATTCAAAATTTAGTCTTTGGTGAAGGCAACCCTCTAATTACATCAGGTCGTATTCGCTCAACACAAACTCCAGGTGGTACCGGCGCACTTAAAGTAGCCGCTGACTTTATCAGTGCGAACTTAAAAAACGCTCGTCTATGGGTTAGTGATCCAACGTGGGGGAATCACGAATCTATTTTTAATTCCGCTGGAGTCGAAGTAAAGTCATACCCTTATTATAACCCTGAAACAAATGGTCTTCGCTTTGAAGAAATGATGGCAACATTAAGAGCTGAAGCAAAAGAAGGTGATGTCCTACTTGTCCACGCTTGTTGTCACAACCCAACAGGTATCGATTTACAGCCTGAACATTGGAACATCATTACTGACTTTATTAACGAACGTGGTTTATTGCCGCTAGTAGATGCTGCTTATCAAGGGTTTGGAGACGGCTTAGATGCCGACTTAGCTGGCCTACGCCATATGGCAGCCAATGTAAAAAGCATGCTAGTTGCAAACTCCTTCTCTAAAAACTTTGGTATTTATCGCGAACGCTGTGGCGGCTTAAGTATTCTTGCAGAAACTAAAGAAGAAGCAAATGCCGCTTTCTCTATTATTGGTCAAGCAATTCGCGCTAACTACTCAATGCCACCAGCGCATGGCGCAGCGGTTGTTTACACCATTATGAGTAGCCCTGAACTAAAAGCAGAATGGGAAGTAGAAGTCGCTGGAATGCGTAATCGAATTAATGGGTTACGCGACAAACTTGTTACTAAACTAGCCGCTTCTGGTGTTAGCAAAGACTTTAGCTTCATCAAAAATCAGCGTGGTATGTTCTCGTATTCAGGTCTAACACTTGAGCAAGTTCATACATTACGCAACGACTACTCTATTTATATTGCAGATTCTGGGCGCATGAGCATATCTGGAGTTAGCGATAACAATATTGATTATCTATGTGAAAGCATTGCAAAAGTAGTTGGCTAATTTGCTAGATAAAAACTAATTTAACCCTCTGAAAACAGTAAGACATGAAGCCCCACAATGATTGAATACGTCAATTTTGAGGGGCTTTCATGATGAGCTGACCAAGAATAACGACACGTAAAACATTCATTAATAAAAACAGGCTTATTGTTCAATAAAACAACAACATTCATCTTTATCAGAAATATGTCGAATTGACGATATTGTCACTTTCCCCCGAACTGTCGGACTTCTTCAAATATACGGTCAGCAAGCAAAACAATGTATGTTCAAATCAAAGTTTTGTACTCTGACAAGAACATACATTTAACCTTTTCACTCAAGATTTACTTTTATATACCCGCACCCAATCAACTTTCATCGTAGTTGGGTACCCTGCGGCGTCTGCTGAGCCAGGTGTTGCACAGCGACGAAGGTTATCTGGGCAATTGTTATACGTGAGATTAGGAGCTCGAAGTCCTAACGATAAAGCCAAATTCATTGGTAAATGGTTCCAATGATCGTTAGGCTGACTAATCATTTTTACACCATCAACATAATAAGTAAGTGACTTTCTGGATACCATCACGCCATAAGTATGAAACCCTTTGCTGGGATCAAAATCTACCGTCACTGGGCTATACGGCGCATCTTTTCTTCGTACAAATACGTGTTTACCATTTTTCATTATCTGATAAGGGCCATGCATATCTATTTTATGGATAGATGATCTCTCTTGCTGCATCTCAACGATGTCAACCTCGGAATATGCTGTATCCCCATCTTTCTTACCAATCAATCCCGCCGCCATATCAGATCCGACGTTGCTATACAGCCAAAATGCTGGGCTCGATCCAGGAAAAGTAGAAACGCCTTGTATTCTAGCTTCGTAATAGCCAAAGATCATTTTAGATTTCGACTTCAACATTCCTGACGTATAGTGAATTGCTGTTGTTACACGTTTCCCTTTTTTATTAGGGATTTGTACGTTACGTGTTACATGCCGCATAGTAATATCAAGGTTTCCATTGGCCACAGTGACGTTTTTAGGATCCCAGGCCCATGGGCCATCGAATTGATTTATATCAGTGGTCCACTTGGACTTCGCAATTGTCGCACCGTTAAATTCATCTGAGAGATTATTTACTAACTCCCATTCAGAAGCAGTGCCGTTTGGCACATTCGCCTGAATCTGATTTGGACTTGCTCCAACACCATCAGCCACCGCTGCTTTATGATTATTATCTGCCATCGCGGAGCAACCAGTGACTAAGAGCGCAACGCAGGTGGTTGATGCAAAAATAGATATTTTTTTTGATATTTTCGGCATTATTATCATCCTTTTTATATTTTTATAAGGCCCTATACCCACGCATTAATTATCTACTGAGTAGAGGTATTGAATATTTCACGCTAAGTTCAAACAAAAAACGTTAGGTATTGGAAATACCCAGTCTTGAGCCAAGCATTCGCGCAGATCGAAATCAATTTGATAAAGAACATTCAAGATAGCTACGTATCTATAGTGTTTTCTTTTTGTAGACACGCACCCAATCCACCAGCATAGTAGTTGGGAACCCTTTCGCATCTGCAGCTCCAGGTACTGGACAACGACGGATCGGATAATTCTTGGGGCAATTATGGTAGCTGATTAGCGGATGTCGAATACCCAATGAGAGCTTCACATTCATGGGGAGTTTATTCCAGTTGGTATTAGGTTGACTGCTCACTTCTCGACCATCAAGGTACCAAGTCAATGCCTTTTTCGAAACCATAACACCATAAGTATGAAAGTCACTTCGCGGATCAAAACCTGCGTCAATCCTACGCTGGAAGGTATAAGGATCATCTTTAGTCAGCACTCGCACAGATTTACCATGTTGCATGGTGGCATAAGGCGCGTGCATATCAATGTAGTTAACAGATTTGTCCTGCTGCATCTCGACGACGTCAATTTCAGAGTAAGTGGTGTCACCCTCTTTAGTCCCCACTAGACCAGCCGCCTTAACTTGCCGTCCATTATCGTTCATCCAGAAAGCAGGAGCCGTGCCAGGAAAAGTTGAATTGCCTTTAACTCTTGCCTCGTAATAACCAAAAATTTGAGTACCTTTGGAAGTCAATATCCCCGAACTATAATCAACATGAATCCCATTCACTACTTGAGGCTGTTTACGTGCCGTAATCTCGAGTTTGCCTTCTTTCTGCGCCAAATTTTTTGGGCTCCAAGCCCATGGAACGCCAGCTGAAGAGGTACTGTCAGTCCATTTATTAGTATCAACTTTTGCCCCATTAAACTCATCCGAGAGACTACCAACCAAAGCCCATCCAGAGGAAGTACCGTTCGGAACATTTCCTTGAATCTGATCTGGGTTCACTCCGACACCATCTGGCATTGCTGATTTGTGGCTATCAGCAGCCATTACTGGACTGGCTGCAACTAAAGCTGCAATCGATGCAGAAACAAAAATAGATATTCGCTTCGAAACTATTGGCATTATCACCATCCTTTTTTATTTTTTTATAAGATCCTATATCCATTCATTGGCTATCAAAATGAATATAGAGGGATTGAATATTTCGTACTACAAAATCAACTCTTTTAGTTAAGGGTATGCAATTCGAGTACATTTGGCTCCGATAATAGACATCTGCTGAACTGGGTATTATTTAAAGTAACAGTAGTTACGAAAAAGACCGTGAACCATTATTATTTTCTCTGCTACACAGCATGTTTTCGCCATCATCTAAAAGTAAATTGAGGAACAAGATCCATATATCACATGTTTATAAACATATCATGTTTAACATAAGGGCGTAATAATCCAAACAAAATAGAAATGTATCATTACGCTGACATATAGGCTCTGATAACCGACAGCTATTTTGAGCACGAGGATAATGTAGACTATATCAAGTTAAAATAAAAAACCTGAATTCAACCATTTACTAAAAACAGGCTTAAAAAGTCATTTAGGGAGGCTTTTTTACTTAAAACTGACAGTTTAATTGACGTGTATTTAGCTGTCTATTGGACATGGGCAGGCTTACGAAATGAATCATCTACATTAAACTATAATTCACCGGCATCTAATACAAAATAGGCGTCTTATCACTTTTCTGAGCAGAACATATGATTCGAATACGCAAATGTCAGTTTGGGTTCAGAAATGCAATCTATCGTGGCTTGGCTAAAAATGACAATAAGCTGGCGATGTTATGTACTCTTACCAATGGAGTAGATCAAATAATAGAAGCGATGAAGAAATAATCCGTTAAAAAACAACTAATTAAGCTTGTTTAACGGTCAAAATCTATAAAACGCCGAAATTGAATATCTCTTCTTGATAGCTTAGTGACAATAGATCACATTATCAACTACATTCAATACAGTTGATAAGCATCACTTTTCTTGGACTGATAGTTACTTTTTCGGCAACGGACTCGCCGGTAAATCCGTCTATCAGCTTCCATTTTTTTCCCGGGACGCGATGGGTAATGCGCACTTCCGAGGGCATCAGCCCAACCTGAACCAGCGACACAACAAACTGCCCCTCTGCCAACTGTGCAGTGCGAACACAAGTACCTTTGGGCTGAGCGCCCGCGTGGATCGTCTGCGTCACGCATACGGGCGTACCCGCTGAATGCTCGACGTAAGAAGTCACCAAGGAGGTTAGCGCCGTCAGTGAGTCGAACCGAATCAGGTGCCCTGAAAGACCATGCAGTGCCGTCTGACGCGGACGACCGTATTCGTCCAGTGACAGGCTATCGCCATCGATCACAACTCGACCACCACGATCCAGATACGCCTGCAACGCTTGCACCTCTTGGTCCGTAACATGATGGGCGCCCATGACGACGACCATATCCCAATCTAAGCGCTCGTCGGCCGCTGTCGCGCCGTAGCTGTTCAAAATGTCCTGGGTGACAAAGCCCAGCGCGACGCCTTCGAAAAAACAGGCCGCGTGAGAAAGATGGACGTCATCCATGTAGCTATATCGGTTGATCGCACTCGTTTCAGAATAGAAGATTCGCACCGCCTTGCGCTGCGCCTGCAAGGCGACTACCGCATCACCATGGGCATTGACGTCCATGTTGGTGAGGGTCATTTCGATCAATGCTTGCGGCTGATGCGAGGGGTCGACGACAAAGTCGACGCTGTCGTTCCGGTGCGACGTCGCGCCATCGGCCGCGCGCCCCCAAACCCATGTGGACGCACCGCCAAGGCCGTGAACATGGGCAAGCCAATAGATTGCTCGAAGATAGGCAGGGTCGGTATCCATCTCCGAAAAATCATTCTGCAGGAAGAAATGATTCTCGGAATCCCATAACAACTCGTCAGGCTGAATGGATGAAAAGAAATCGAAGATCATGATCAGGTTCTGCCAGTCAAACGAATACTTGTTCAACCAGGTGCCCGTACGCTTCTTCTTGATCGAGCTGTACTGCGACTGCGCATCGAAACCAATGATGTCGCACATGCGAATAAGCCGCTCGTAATTGAGGCCGTGATCGCGCAACCCCGAAGTCCACAACCACGGCATCAGCTTGATGTGATTGCGTGCATGAGAATCCAGCGATTTTATCTGCTCAACCAGGAAGGCGAACCAGTCACTGACCCGGTACTGATTGAACGCACACCAGTCATACCAAACCGGCTGACCACGTAGCGCGCCGTCAATGGGGATGGCCAATGAAACCGCCTCAAAACTAGAGAAGCCCGAACCCCACAAGCGATTAAGTACGGCCACGTCGCGATGATGAACCGCCAACCACTTGCGAAACTTGGCCATGGTATACGACGACACGGGCCCAGTATTCCATGTGTCTTTCATCGTAAAAAAACTGGGCTCATTAAACATCATGTAACCAAGCGCAGACATTCGTTTTTCTCGCACTAGTGGCACAAAAGCACGAAACAAGTCTGCAAACAAGCCGCGAGCAGCGGGATGGTCAATGTCGTAAGCACTGTAATGGCGACGTCCGACGGTGATATCAGGATATTTTTTTATGATCCACTCAGGGATCGCGTGATGATTGATAAACACCTGACCGATACGGCCATCCTCTTGTGCCGACACCGCCTTCAATTTCTTGTTGGAAACGTGCCCAGCTTCATCCTCGACAAACGTGGGGCTGAGAAATACGGAATTTAGATCACCGAAATAGCGGTTCAGCCCTGGATCTTTCGGAAGCCACGTATAAGTCAACGGAAACACCGGCCGTTCGGCCTGCACAAAGTGCCGCCCCTGGATGGAAAACGCCTTGTAATCCACCGCTATCACGGAGCGCCGTGACACCTCGCCCGCCAAGACTCGACGAAAATTCGCAGTGACGTTATCGAGCGCCGCCTCCAAGGTCATCAACTCAAGATGAGGAAGCTGCGCCGCATACGTCGCCGCTGACGCTTTGTATTGGGGGCTGTGTCGAAAGTGCTGCGTATTAAGCGCTACGTGAGCCGCGTCATAATCGATCCAGCCTTTGAAAAGCCCGGATGTATGCAAGACCATTTGTTCTCGCGTGGTATCGAACGACCCTTTCGCTGAGCCTGCCACCAACTGCCGCAAGATCTCTTCCTTACCAAGCACTCGACGCCACTTGACCGCCAGTGACTCAGTATCGAGTGGTGCCAGCAAGCTATTAGCACCCTGCGTATGCGCCTGTGCAGTGACACCCCACAAAGCCGTCACTGCTATACCAAATATAAATTCTCGCCGGTCCATCTTTTACATCCTATTTGCTCATACTCCACTCAAGAAAGTGGTGAGTAGTTTTAGCCTATCACTCACATTTTAGTGTCAGTCACCAAGGTTGCCGCACCGAATAGCCGACACATACTATCCAACCCGCCAACAGTGAGCATAGATAGTATCTTCACCTCAGGCGGACTCACGATGGTCCGGAGCGATGATAGATTTCAGTCAACGCGTTTACTTCTTATGCACAGCCTTTGGTGTGATAGTCGGTTGTCGAGCCAGCAACCCGTGCGCTGTAACATTTTTGATATGGATAGCCGACTCATAGCTGGTGCCGTCATTCAGCACGGCTGCCAAAGCTGGGCCAATATAGAACTCGCCACCATAACCTGGTTGATCGCGAATGGCCTGAGGGACGTATTTCATCATGTAAGATGGGATCAAATCCATCTTCCCCCTTCTCCGGTTAGGTAACTGTGCCTGCGCTCCGAAGCTGGCGTCCACATGGTTGACTGATACACTGGTGAACGAACCGAGAGTCAGGTTTGGATTGTGTGACTTGTGCGAAACAAAGCCAGGGCGAAACGCGACCGCAAATTCACAGCCCTTCGATGTAACACCATCAACGTCGACTGTACCGTCGTGCATCGAATGGGGCTGTAACATCAAGGTAGCGAATCCATTACGACAAGTGAGGTCGCGACCATAGATCTGATCCACTCCACCCACTTGTGCATCGTTCATCGCCTTTTCACCGGTTTCGACGCGCAGGGCAACGCCACCTTCCGTTGATAGGTTCCGAAAAAGAAGATGCTCACCGGCCTGAACTTGCACAATTCCATAACCAGCCGAGGCGTGGGTTTGATCGATATTCTCGACCACACCATCTCTTGGCGCATTTGGGCTCAAGCGCAAGTTCTTGGGCACGGTCGGCCAATTAGGTCCGGAGGTTTTCTGCCGGCCCGGCCCCATTGAAAGTGAGGCAAATTTGGTCTGTGAGTCTGTAATCGACACATTGGCAATATAGAAATTTTTGACCGCGTTGATTTGAAACACCATCACGCCAGGCTTATAAGCAGGCAGCTCAACATGAAAACGACCGCCTACGCCCTGAATGCTGACATTGGACACATGTCCATCCAAGATGAATATTTTGGCCGACTTGTGGTTAACGGGAAGCGCTGGAACGATCGTCGCGGCGTGATCGATCATCAAATGAACATTGGATTTCAGCTGGACATTGCCGAACGTATAGTGACCCGCGGGGATAGAGATAGCACCGCCACCAGAAGCAGAAACCGCGTCGATCGCCTGCTGTAATTTTTGGCTGTCCGCTGTGGTATCAGCCCCATTCGCGTTCCAGCCGGAAGCAAAGTTCGCGGGTGTCCGATCCTCCATCCGAGAGGGTTTGTAAAACTCACTCGCCTTAACGCCAATAACTGACCCTGGTGTCTGAGTAGTGTCCGCATAAGACACAGTGCCTGTTAAAATAAAGAGCACCAAAAATAAGGAACGGGGTAGTGTTTTTACTAATAGTTGAGGGTAAGCAATTCGAAGACATTTAGCACCGATAACAGCCTTCCGTTGAATCTGGGTATTCTTTAAAAAACGGTAGTAACGAAAAAGACAGTGAACCATTATTATTTTCTCCGAAACACAGCATGCCTTCGCCATCATCTAAAAGTGAATTAGGGAGCAAGATTTATAAAGGCGTCATCACACAATTAAGATAGAAATATACCGTCATGCTTTTTAAGCTATTGAGACATGGGCTCTAAAAACAGACAGCTATTTTAAGCACGAGGATAATGTAGACTACATCAAGTTAAAATCAAAAACCTGAATTCAGCCATTTACTAAAAACAGGCTTAAAAAGTCATTTGGGGAGAGTTTTTTACTTAAAACAGACAGTTGAATTGGCGTGTATTTAACTGTCTATGGGACAAATGCAAGCCTACAAAATTAATCGTCTGCATCAAACTATAATTTACCAGTATCTAATGCAAAATAGGTGGCTTATCACTTAATTGATTGGATTGAATCTCTGGGTGGTTAAATTGGACTAAACGCAAAATCGAAGGTTCGATAGTCTCGCGCCAAAAATCAACTTCTTCATCAACCATTTTTTCGAGTTTTTCCCAGCCAGCTTCTGTGCCAAACATGCGTACTGGCGCAAGCACTTCGTTGTAAAAATCATGGTTACTTTCATCAAGACCCAGACCAGTAAGGCGCGCGCCTCGCATAAAGCCGACACACCACTCTTCGACTAAAAGTTGACTCTCTCCATTGTCTATTTCTTGTTCTAGGTAAACAGGATGCAGATCACCATGAATAATGGTATTCATGGTTTCCATATAGACAATCAGTACTAGGCTAAGAAATTCGTCTTCTTCTTTTAAGGATGGCCATTTAGGCTGATCTTCCTCAGCCCCCCAAATAGCACTCAGCCAAAAATCAGGCGCAAACTCTTGAGCAGAGCAGCCTAGTGCGGTTAAAAAGCCATCTAATTCCGATACACAGAGAATAGAACGCTCGCTTCCAAACGTAGATAAATAGTGATCAAGGTGCTCGTAAAGAGCTTCTTCACTAATGACGTTAGGATCTTCATTGTCAGACATCAAATTGCATTCCACTTTATTACTGGTTTTCTAAGTGTAACCTGTCTTTAACAGATTTGCTGATGAAACTTCTAATTTTGATAAACAGAATATCGCAAGAAAAAAAGCCATTCTATTCAAAATAAAAAAGTGTATTCATCAGCAATACGTGTTTAAAAATTAGCCTTCAATAATCGCTAGATTGCCATAAGTCTCTAGCCAATGCTTACGATCCCCAGCACGCTTTTTAGCAAGTAACTTATCCAATAATTCATCTGTACCGGATGGGTCTTCCATGGTCAACTGAATCAAACGTCGAGTATCTCGCGCCATGGTTGTTTCTCGTAGTTGCGATGGATTCATTTCACCCAATCCTTTGAATCGTTGAACATTGGGCGTACCACGTTTCTTTTCCACTGCCATTTTATGCAAAATAATGTCTTTTTCTTCATCATCCAAGGCATAAGACACTTCCTTACCCAAATCAATACGATACAACGGCGGCATAGCAACAAACACATGCCCCGCCATAACCAGACTTGAAAAATGGCGAACAAACAAAGCACACAGCAAAGTGGCAATATGCAATCCATCGGAATCGGCATCGGCTAAGATGCACACTTTGCCATAGCGCAGGCCAGACAAATCGTCTTCACCTGGATCAACACCCAGTGCGACAGAAATATTGTAGATTTCTTGAGAACCAAGTACATGACTAGAATCGACTTCCCAAGCATTAAGGATTTTACCGCGCAACGGTAAAATTGCTTGAAAATCTTTATCACGAGCCTGCTTAGCAGAACCACCAGCAGAATCCCCTTCCACTAAGAAAAGTTCACTTCGAGTGGAATCTTGACCGGAACAGTCAGCTAATTTACCCGGTAACGCAGGCCCTTGGGTGATTTTTTTACGAACTACTTTCTTGCTGGCTTTCAAGCGTTTCTGGGCGCTATTAATGACCAAGTCCGCAATTTTTTTACCCTCTTCAACGTGCGTGTTTAGCCATAAGCTAAACGCATCTTTTGCCGTCGCTGAAATAAAGGGCACAATTTGACGAGATGATAAACGTTCTTTTGTTTGTCCAGAAAACTGAGGTTCTTGAATTTTTGCGGACAAAACATAACTACAGCGATCCCAAATATCCTCCGCCGTTAATTTCACGCCACGAGGTAACAAATTATGGAAATCACAAAATTCACGCATGGCTTCTAATAAGCCGGTACGTAAACCGTTAACATGCGTACCGCCTTGAGCAGTAGGAATCAAGTTTACATAACTTTCTGTGACTAACTCACCACCTTCTGGCAACCATTGAACCGACCAATCAACGCCTTGCGTCTTTTCAGTTAGGCCACCTAAGAAAGGTTCATCTGGAAGCAGTTCGAAACCTGCGTTCGCTTGAGCCAAGTAGTCTTTTAAACCGTCTTGGTAAAACCACTCTTCTCGTACTTCTTCCGTGCCACTTTGATCAATAAAAATGACATGTAAACCCGAACACAATACGGCTTTGGCTTTTAGTAAATGCTTGAGTCGAGAGACAGAATATTTAGGGCTATCAAAATATTTTCCGTCGGCCATGAATTTTACTTTTGTGCCGGTGTTTTTCTTACCAACCGTGCCAATTTCAGCCAATTCAGAGACTTTAAAGCCATCTGCGAAACCAATGTGATATTGCTTGCCATTACGTCTTACAAACACTTCTAACGATGTTGATAAAGCATTAACAACCGATACACCAACACCGTGTAGGCCACCAGAAAATTGGTAACTATCACCAGAAAATTTACCACCGGCATGAAGCTTTGTCAGGATCAATTCAACCCCAGAAACACCTTCTTCGGGATGAATATCAACAGGCATACCGCGGCCATTATCTTCTACGCTCACGGCGCCATCTTTATGAAGAATCACTTCTATGCGATCAGCATGATCTGCTAACGCTTCATCCACTGAGTTATCAATGACTTCTTGTGCCAAGTGATTAGGTCGAGTGGTGTCCGTATACATTCCTGGACGTTTTTGAACTGGCTCTAGGCCGCTTAAAACTTCTATTGAGCCGGCGTTATATTCTTTAGCAGACATGCGTGTTTATTCTTCCAAATTGAAATTGCGATACCAAAGTAAAACACAGTATCGAACTAAGATGTAAATAAGATAGTGTAGAGTCTATCACTGGATATGAACCCTGTGAAATGATCAAGTTCTAAGCCAGCCAGATTAGGGGATGATTCCAGCGAAACGTAAAATATCATCGCCAAAACGTTCAAAACCAACAAAACGGTGATTCCCTTTTTCTTCATGGGTAAGTCGAATTGTTTTTGGAAACGCCTTTAGCGCCTCTCGGTAGTCTAATACGTCATCGCCTTCTTGGAGCATCAGCCAATACAGGTCTGGTGTCGGGCATTCCACTATTAATGCGGCTAATTCATCCATATGTGCGAGGGTTAATTCATACCGCTCATCAGTATAAGGATTGTGTTGCGGGCCGATATGATCAACCAATAAACTTGAAGCTTGAACCGCAGGGTTCACCAAAATCGCTTTTATTTGAAATTTCTCGGCCAAATAACTAGCATAAAAGCCACCCAATGAACTCCCTATTAAAGTAATACTAGAGGCTCCTTCTGCTGATAAACGCGACGTTATAATATCTTCTAATAACGCAATTGCTTTAGCTGGTTGCCATGGTAATCGAGGAGATAGAAGCTCCCCACTCAGAGCATGCCTTTTCATCGCGTCACTGAGAACTGAGGCTTTATGAGACTGTTCTGAACTATTAAAACCATGGATATACAGTAAGCTATTCAATGCAACGACCTCTAGTTCGAAGGGTTATGTTTTCGTTTATAACATTAGATTAGACCAGCGAAAGTCAGAGATTAATACGCTTTATTTACATAAAAAGTCTAGGCAAACTGGAAAAGTGGCGTCTCGTAAAGTCGATGTCCGTGCTTTAAACAGAGCTCTAATATATCCGACAATTGTTGATTCAATCGAAACTTTTCATCCCTATGGTACATATCATCATTAGGATAAGGGTAGCTGCCACTAAACTGCCGATGCCCATCGGTAATTTCGGCAATTTTCACATCATGATACAAACGAATATTCATCGACAGTTTGCTTTCAAAAAGGAGCTTGTTTTTACCTTCTGGGCCAAACTCTAAAGCCATCTCTGATGTGAAGCGACTTTCTTGACCAAGCACCAAACGTAATCTGCTTTCATGATCGCCGACACTGTGAATCGAAAAATCCCATACGCTTTCCTCTTCGTATCCACGAATCAGCTTAGCCACACGACGATAATTTAACTCGCCGAGCAGCTGTAAGCTGGATAAATCAGGTACGTACTGTTTTGACATTTTTTGCATTACCTCGACCATTTTTGCGAAAAATATCCTTCTGTTAGTGTACTTTTCAACAATATTGCATTTGATTTCAATCGCATAAGAAAGATATTCATTGCCTTTATGGCACAATCATTTAGATTCCTTTATCGTGTCAGTATAGGTTAAATCAAGTAGATCGCGGCTCTAAACTCTTTTTTTTACGGTAGAACGACCTCTGTCATTCCCAACGATGCACTAATTTAGCCTTGTTTAAGGCGAACCATTGCAGACCCATAATAGTGCTGGCGTTTTCTACATCATGATCAAGCAGTGCAACCGCTTCATCCGCACTCATAAGATGAAGCCGTATGTCTTCATTTTCTTCATCCAAACCGTGAGTACGGTTCACATCCACACGACTGGAATCAAATTCGCCTGCATACATACGCAGGTATTCTACTAATCCACCTGGAGAAGGAACAAACTTAAACATATATTCAAGCCTCTTTACCGTGACTCCCGCTTCTTCAAATGATTCACGACGAGCAACGTCCTCATCGGCCTCCCCTTCTTCTACCATGCCAGCGACCAGCTCTATCAACCAAGGCGATTCACTTTTTGGTAAACTTGGGCGAAACTGCTCAATTAACAATATTTTATCTGCAACAGGATCAAATAATAAAACACAGACCGCATCACCACGCACCATCATTTCGCGTGTCATCGGCTGACTCCATTCGCCATTAAATTTCTTGTGTCTTAGTGTCAGCTTATGCATTTCAAAAAAGCCTTTATAAACGCATTCATCTTGAATGACATCTACATCTTTCTGGCTATAAATTGGTTTAAAGCTCATTGTTCTTTCTCCTATTTATGAACGATTTAACCTCTCAGGTCACACTCAGCCACCTGGCACTCTGGATAAACGTAAAATCCAGATGACGCTATCAAATCAACAAGGTATGCTAATTTCCTTATTGAGGAGATAAGTTGATGGAAACCGTTCGCTGTGATTGGTGCCTAGGTTCACCAGAGTACATTCAATATCATGATAATGAATGGGGTAAAGCCGTCTATGATGACCAAAAATTATTTGAGTTTATTGTACTAGAAAGCGCCCAAGCAGGTCTAAGTTGGATAACTATTTTACGCAAGCGCGACGGCTATCGATCCGCCTTTCATAACTTCAACCCACAACAAGTCGCTAACATGACGACACAAGATGTGGATCGCCTGGTGCTAGACCCGACCATTGTTCGTCATCGTGCTAAAATCGAAGCCACTATTTCGAATGCCAAGGCGTTTTTAGAAATCATTAAAGAACATGGCTCTTTTAGTCAGTATTATTGGGCATTTAGCGGTAACAAAGTCATCGTGAATCAGGTACTTACAATGCAGGACATTCCTGCTATCACGCCTCTTTCAACACAGAT
This sequence comes from Marinomonas sp. TI.3.20, assembly GCF_038155025.1. Lineage (NCBI taxonomy): Bacteria > Pseudomonadati > Pseudomonadota > Gammaproteobacteria > Oceanospirillales > Oceanospirillaceae > Marinomonas > Marinomonas sp. TI.3.20. The sequence continues at coordinate 224,093 of NZ_JBAKAS010000003.1, forward strand.
AGCTAAGGACATGAAAAAACGTGGTTTTCGATTTTTCGGTCCCACAACCTGTTACGCCTTCATGCAAGCCACTGGCATGGTCAATGATCATCTAGAAAACTGCATCGCACGTTATTAACAAAACGACATTCAGAGTCTTGATTTTATTAATGTTTTCCTTTGGCTTGCCGATAATATTTTAAACATTATGCTCGCTGCAAATAATACAAACACCATGTAGCAGACGACATTCACACTTGATTGGTTTGGTATTGATTCCATGTTTAACAACAAAAGTATTCTTATCACCGGCGGTACCGGCTCTTTTGGGCACCAGTACGTCAAAACACTGTTGGCGCTATACAATCCAAAGCGATTAATCATCTACTCGCGTGACGAGTTGAAACAATATGAAATGCAGCAAGTTTTCGATGCGCCTTGCATGCGTTATTTCATTGGGGATGTGCGTGATAAAGACCGTCTGACACAAGCCATGCGTGACGTAGATTATGTTATTCACGCAGCAGCACTCAAACAAGTACCGGCGGCTGAATACAATCCAATGGAATGCATTAAGACCAACATTCATGGTGCAGAAAATGTCATCGCCGCAGCCATTGCCAACGACGTCAATAAAGTCATTGCTCTTTCTACCGACAAAGCAGCCGCACCGATCAACCTCTACGGTGCAACCAAGCTGGCCTCAGATAAACTCTTTGTTGCGGCCAACAATATGGTCGGCCAAGGACGCACTCGCTTTTCAGTCGTTCGCTATGGCAATGTTGTCGGCTCTCGCGGTTCCGTCGTACCCTTTTTCCAAAAATTGGTTAACGAAGGGGCTGAGAGTATCCCTATAACTCATCCAGACATGACTCGATTCTGGATCACTTTGCCAATGGGCGTGGACTTTGTTTTAAACAATTTCACACGCATGCATGGCGGCGAAATTTTTATTCCCAAAATACCATCGGTACGCATTATTGACTTAGCGGCGGCGTATGCGCCCAAGGTACCAACCAAAGAAGTGGGCATTCGGCCTGGTGAAAAGCTGCATGAAGTCATGTGCCCTACTGACGATTCATTCCATACCTTTGAATTTACCGACCATTACGTAATTGCTCCCAGTATTAAGTTTTTCCAAGATGAAATTCGCTTTGATCGCAATAAAACAGGGGAACAAGGTGTATTAGTTACGCCAGGGTTCGAATACCAATCAGGCAGCAATCCTCACTTTTTAACCGTAGACGAGATCCGCACCTTCGATGAGTAATCCAGGTTTTATTCCCTATGGTCGACAATCCATCAGTGATGAAGACATTGCGGCCGTTGTTCATGTTCTAAAATCCGACTACCTTACCCAAGGCCCTGTAGTCAGTGAGTTTGAACAAGCCATTGCTGACAAAGTCCGTGCCCAATACGCTGTAGCAGCCAACAGCGCCACTTCAGCCCTGCATTTGGCTTGTCTCGCTTTAGGAGTAACCTCCGGAGATCGTGTTTGGACATCGCCAAATACCTTTATCGCTTCAGCCAATTGCGCCCGCTACTGTGGTGCAGATGTAGACTTTGTGGACATCGACCCTCAGACCTACAACCTTTGCCCAATACAACTCGCCAAGAAACTTAAACTGGCAAAAATCCAAAACACCTTGCCTAAGGTGGTTATTCCTGTTCATTTCGCGGGCCAATCTTGCGATATGCAAGCGATCCATACGCTCTCAAAGCAATATGATTTTGCTATTCTCGAAGACGCGTCCCATGCTATTGGCGGAACCTATCAAGGCCAACCTATTGGCGATGGTCGCTTCAGTGATATTTGTGTGTTTAGCTTTCATCCCGTCAAAATAATTACGTCTGGTGAAGGAGGTATGGCCGTTACGAACACCCTTTCTCTTGCTAAACATATGCGCACTCACGCACAACAAGGCATAACTAAATCATCCGAGGAACTCTCTCAAAATCCCGGCGACTGGTATTACGAGCAACAAACATTGGGCTTTAATTATCGTATGACAGAGCTCCAAGCCGCATTAGGGCTATCTCAACTGTCTCGCCTAGATGAATTTATTGAACGTCGCCATGATCAATTTCAGCATTATCAACAACTACTCAAAGATTACCCTATTACTTTGCCGTATCAGGCGGAAGGAAATTACTCATCTTTGCATTTGTTTCCAATACTGCTGCCTAACATCAGTAAAAATGCCAGGAAAATGGTCTTTGATATTTTACGACAAGCTGGCATCGGCACCCAAGTTCACTATATTCCAGTGCATACTCAACCTTATTATCAAGCTTTAGGTTTTAATGAAGGTGATTTCCCAATCGCCGAAAATTACTACGCCCGAACACTGAGTCTGCCCATTTTTGCAGAGCTCAGCAAAGAACAGCAAGAGCGAATCGCATTACTCTTGAAGCATGCATTAATTACCAGCCAAGTGATGCCGACATGAGTCAAAAAGCGGCTCCTTATCGCGTTGCTATTATTCCTGCTCGTGGCGGCTCTCAGCGTATTCCTCGTAAGAACATTCGCTTACTCAATGGCAAACCATTGATTGCTTATTCTATTGAAGCCGCCCAAGCGAGCCAGCTATTTGAACGTATTATTGTCTCGACGGATGATGAAGAAATTGCAGAAGTTGCACGCTACTATGGTGCTGAAACACCTTTTTTTCGCCCAGATGAGCTATCCGATGGTATTACTGGCACCACACCGGTAATGCAACACGCATTACGATTTTTAATCGAACAAAATCAGACACCGAGCGAAGCTTGTTTGATCTACGCTACCTGCCCACTTTTACAGGCTAGTGACATTCAAAATGGTTTTCAGGCATTAGAAGGCGCTAGTTTTTGTTTTTCTGCCACCACCTTTGATTTTCCTATTCAGCGTGCGCTGTGCTTGAACAACAACGGTAAACTAGCCGAGCTATTTCCCGAACACATAAATAAACGCTCACAAGATTTAGTGGAAGCGATTCATGATGCTGGACAATTTTATTGGGCAACAACAAAAGATTGGCTAGATGATGGTCATATCTTTGGCGAAAAATCCAAACCTATTATGCTGCCAAGACATCGAATTCAAGACCTGGATACAGAAGAAGATTGGCTGCGTTTAACTCAACTGATGACACTTTACTCTCAACAGACCAAATAGCGACCACAGAGACAAACTAGCCAACTAAGCCATTAGTAACTACATTGGCCACTCGATCAGCTCCGTTACTATCGACTAGCGACATAGCAACGCGTCTCGACTCTGTTAACCATGATAAATCAAACCATAGCTGTTGCGCCTGATATACCAATTTCTCGACCTGCTGTGCACGCTGCGCACTAGACACATTCTCCAACCTCACTGACTTACACCAACCCAGAGGGACATGCTGCTCTAAAGAACGCGTTTGATTGTCTGCCACTTGAGCAAAAATCGTTGGAACCCCCATCGATGCAAGCTCAAACAAGGTGCCACCTGCCGCAGAGATCGCTAATTTGGCTTGGCCCATCAACGGCGTAACCTCTGCTAACCCTTTGCTTATATTGACCTTATGTTCCGCTGAAAACGCTTTCACCGCTTCTGCATTCGCAGCATTTTCACCTAACAAAACGTGTATTTTTTCTAGGGGGAATTCATGACGTTGTAAGCTTTTCAAAATCGGTAACGTCAGTGTTAAAGGGTCTGTTCCACCCAATGTAATAAGAAGCTTTTCTGGCTGATAGAGTGTTTGATCAAAAGTCGAAAATTCAGGTCTCAACAGTGCAAACCTAGGTCCTGTTAATGGCTCAAGTATAAGATTTGAGTATTCTTCATGTAGAGGATTTAAGACCCATCGAGCAGGAAAAACACCACGATCATTCATATCATCTAACACCAACAAGTTAGGCTGGTGTTGATACAACCTCTGAATGTCGCTTGCTTGATATTGATAATGATCTAGTACAACAAGATCGGCCTCAGCAGCCAAAGTAAGGAAGGCTTGCTCATCATCAATGTGCACATCATTCGACTCCGAAAAAGCACAACACGAACGATGAACAACAAATTGGCATTGCCAACCAAGAGCTTGAAATGCGGAAATAAGTGCCTGACAACGCACCCGATGCCCCATGCCAATTTGGACAGAAGCATCCGCACGTATCAGTGCTTTCATTCCATAAGATCCCAAAGTAATGGCTGACCTTTTTGTACATCGGATAAAAGAACTCTACCCAACACGTCAGGCCAATGCTTTGGCGCTAAGCCGAGCGACGGTCGAATAATTTTCAAATGCTGATCAGACAAAATCGTACCGGAAGGCAAGTCTTGCGTAATATAAATAGAACGGCGATATTTTTTAGCCATTTGCTCCGCATCTGACCCACCGTAAACCACGCTACCCAATGCCGCTTTCGCACTACGACATGCCTCAACCAAAGCCTTCATTTCACTAGGCTCCATAGAGAACGCCGCATCAACACCACCCGCATTACGATCAAGAACAAAGTGCTTTTCAATCACCGTTGCACCTAATGCCGTAGCAGCAACAGAAGCACCGATTCCCTGCGTATGATCAGACAAGCCAACCAAACAGCCCGTACGCTGTGCTAAATCCGCCATAGTCGCTAAGTTAGCGTCCTCTATTCTAGCGGGGTAAGTACTGGTGCATTTTAGTAAAGTAAGAGGGTTATTTCCGATGGCACGAATTGCCGTAATAGCCTCTTCTATCTCTTCAAAGCTGGCCATGCCCGTAGACATAATCATCGGTTTGCCCGTTTTGGCGACGGCTTGAATCAAGGGAATGTCTGTCATTTCAAACGAGGCGATTTTGTACAAAGGCACATTAAGTGTTTCTAGGAAATCCACTGCGCTCAGATCAAAAGGAGAGCTAAATGCCACTAAACCTAATGAGTTAGCATAATCAAATAAAGGCTTATGCCACTCCCAAGGTGTCAAAGCCTTAGCGTATAAATCATATAGGTTTGAGCCATGCCACAAGCTATCACTCTCAGAGACCATAAACTCATCACGACGAACATCTAACGTCATAGTATCTGGCGTATAAGTTTGCAACTTAATCGCGTCGACACCAGCTTCTGCAGCGGCTTCGATCATGGACTTTGCTAAATCAAGATTCTGATCATGATTGCCAGACAATTCAGCAATAATAAAAGGAGTGTTTTCAAACATGAGTAGAGTTAACCATTGTAAAAAGTAATAAGATGATCATTTCCCTGATCAACAAAATCAGAAGCTTGCTGCACGAGACTCGGCATTTCTTCTAGAAACTCGCACCAAACAGAAAATATATTTTGTGCTCGACGTACCGCTTCTGCCTCATCGTCATACTCAAAAATAAATTTAATTATTAAAAAAGCGGAATAAGTAAATGAACCAATCAGTAAGTCTTGTAAATGTTGGTGTACGCTAGCCTTTAAGAACAAAATAGATCGATGATGAGACCACAGCAAATCACACACCGCTTTTCGTGTCGTGACATTTTCATCCCAACCTTGTTGCAATAATTGAGTGACCTTACGAAAATCATCCACTGAAAGGAGCATTTCTGGGGATTGATTTAAAATGCTATCAGGCGGTGTTGTAAAAAAAGCTTCATCCAATAAATCAATAACATGCTTATGATCAATTTTAGGGTCGCAAATCATCACATCGTCCGCTTTCAACGGCTCAACACCTTCAATTTTAGCGCCATCAGACAAATTATAGCTATTAAAGCCACGACGTTTATTAAGCTGTCGAGTTAACGATTCTAATTGAACTCGGGAGGTTTCCATTATGTTCGTGGCATAAATAACACCCCCGAAATTCCCCTCTCGCTCAATTAACGTAGCGTCTTTAAAGGTTTGAAAACCAGACTCTTTTCCATCTTTATAATAACCACTGTGGATAGAGTGATGACTGCCTTTATCCTTAAAACCATTATCCACCCCTAGATAATAGACATGGTTAAAACCAAATAATTGAGTGTAAGACAAGGCTAAATTTGCAACGACTGGGTTACAAAAATTAAGCTGCACATACTCTTTAGTATCACCTTGAGCGCGAGCTTGATTCAGAATAAGTGAGGTAATGGCCTCGCCTGGCTTCATCCCCATGCCTGATCGCTTAAAGTACTGAAAGTACTCAGGATGCATCACATCAACAGACAATCCCCAAATTTGATCGAGGTATTCTTGATCTAAAAATAAGAACTTATCAACGGTTTGCTTCATACGCTCAATATCCACATGAATATCTGGCGTAATACCTAATTTACTTAACGTATTAATCGTTGAGCCACAGCTAATCAGTAAAACTTGATCTCGAACCTCTTTAACTAGCTCTATACCTTGGTCCAATGAGGGTCCGTTCCCTAAAATAAAAACCGGGATATCAGCTACCCATTTAGGCAAAGCATCACGACCTTTAAATTCAGCTAATCGTGTATTCGGCAAGGAACGTAGCCCTTGAGCAATACCAATTAGGGCATCATCAAAAAAACCCCATCCCATCACTTGGCGAGCATAATGTTTTTGAAAGTAGGAAATAGCTTGATCATTTTCTGGGCTACTGTAAGCCACATGCAAAAACGTTTCAGGGGCCATAAAATAACCATTTTCAGCCAACTGAAGAATGTATTTTTCAGTAAACTCTTCCGGTTCTACACCAAGGAAAAAGTGAATTGTACGGCCATCGCCATTGAAGTTTTCTAGTATTGGCTGCCAATCAATGGCAAATAAAGAATAGTAAAAATAGTCTAAATCACACTCATACAAATAAAGGTGCTTTATTTCTCGTTTCGCCAAAAAGGCTTCAAGTTGATAGCCCAGTTCTATACCGAAAAAAATAGCAGAACCAACAAACGAAGATAATCCCTTTTGCTTCTCTAAACCTTGTTTCTGCTGTTCGATAACATCCATCATTTTGTTGCTATAAAATACATGACGGCTTGGATGACTATCGGTTTTATCAAGGGTTAGAAATGTTTTATTAGGCGATTGAAGTGAAGATAGTATTTTACGCTCAGATTGCGCTCTTGGCTCTTGAGAAAAAAGCGGGGAAGACACATCTTCTCGAAACAAATTTAAATCACCACACGCTTCCATGTAGATATGCTTTTTTTTCGGTCGATAGTTTATGAATTCTTCGTAAATATGAGGCATAACATTAGCAAACAACGTCATGTTCTTCAGATAGCGCTCAGTGAGAACCTGATCATGCTTTTTAATACGCTCTAAACCTTGTGAAAAAAGCGCAATGAACTCTTCAGTTTGTTCAATTGAAACCGGTGTATCCTCATTTAGCATGCTTTACGCCTTCATACTGGCTAACACCTTTACGTGTTTTTGTTGACTGGAAAAGTTGCTCTTGCATGGTTACATGCACAGCTTGAACGAGATCAATGGCTTGTTGATGAAGGGTAATAAAACGTTTGATGTATAAATCGTTTTTCTCATCACCTGATAGCTCAATAGTACGAATTAATGCATCATTTTCCTCACAAAGGCGCAGCACTTCTTCTATCTCTTTGTCAGTGACACTTCTTTCTAGCTTATCTGCCAATGCATGTAGGCAAGCTATATCTAGCATTAAACAGTACCCATCCGAACTTGGTTTTTTTCTTCATAAGCTCGCTGTTTATCCGCATCAGAAATCTGATCCCAGGCCCCTTTAATTTGTAAAATAAGACCAATTACTTCATCAAGCAGAGAGACATTTTTAGTCACACTAGCTTCATTGATTTGAACAGTCATATAGTCATAGAGAGATTCTAAATTATCTACAAGCTCTGGGTTTACCGAGCGATCTAAAGAATCTCGCAAGCTATTAATAATTTCAACTGCATTGGTTAATGCTGCCGCTTTTCCTTCCCAATCAGATCGTTCGATGCAACCTTTTCCAAGTGCTAATCGCTCTAATGCACCTTGCATTAATAGCTGAATAACTCGGTGAGGATCTGCTGACGCCAAATCAGACTTTAAAGAGTCTTTTTTATAAGCATGAATCCCTTTTTTCTCGTACATACACAAACCTCATTTTTACGGCTTAAACGCTTATTTCATTTGGCCTAACATAGTATTCAAATAGTTTCCTTGGGCCTTCATATTAGAAAGTTGAGAATCTAGATGAGAAAATTTATCGCGTAAAGAGTCTTCATATTTTTTCATACGCCCTTCATAGGCTTGTAATGTTTCTTCCGTATTATCTTTTGACTTCTGAATGGAATCTTTGAGCGCACGGCTCATTCCCTCTCTGCCGGTATAGCTATTCAGCAATCTTTCCAAAGAAGAGGCTAGGCCACCAGATCCAGTAAATAATTTAGGCAACTCATCATAATTAGTACTAACTGCTTTATCGAGTTTCGCTTCATTCAAGCTTAACGTTCCATCACGGCCCATTTTCAGGCCTAGATCAAAGACAGTACTCAGTTTCCCCGTATCAGAATGGCTCAACATAAAGCTACTCGACATAGATGATTGCAAATTACGAACCATACTATTGCCATTAAGAACAGAACCTTTAGCGGCACTCTTTCCTAAAACGCCAACGAGATCGTTATAAGAAGAGACAAAACTTTTAATCGTCTCTTTGACCGTTTTCTCGTCATAGCTAACTTCCACCTTAGTTGGCTTAGTGGTAAGCGCTAACGCATCAATAGACAAACCTGATACAGCTTTATCAAACGTATTACTGTTATTACTGATTTGGATGCCATCGACAGTAATAATTGCATCTCGCGCATTATCATTAGGCGACATCACCATACCCGCTGACAAACCTTCAGTAGATACGCTATCTAAGGATAAACCACTGCTATTTAGTGGTGCTTTTTCCACGGCATCTTTTTCATCTGCGGTTAACGTATCTGAGATTGGTAATTTAGCGAGAGGGTCTGGAGTATTCGAGATTTTTAAAGAGTTTCCATCCCCTTCTTTCGTTGAAGTAATGGTAAAAAACAAACTTCCTTTGCCATTATCAACCAAGTTTGCCGACACTCCAAAATTATTTTCGGAACTGTTAATTTGTTTTCTTAGTTGAGATAACGTTGTACCAGGAGGCACATTAATCGTAAAAGAGTCATCTCCTGCACTCAATTTTAGCTTTCCACCGCGCGCAGTTATTACCTCGTCGCTTGAGCTAAATAATCCTGGTGCGGATAAAATACGACTACCTTTTGCGGTTTGATTCACTGCAATTTCATAGGAGCCATTTGAAGAGTTACGATCCGCAGTGACATCAAGAGATTTTTTATCATCAGGTTGATCGATCAAAGCATTGCGTCCAGAAAAGAGCTTGCTGTCGTTAAGTTTTTCCACAGAAGATTTAAAAGTGTCGATTGCTGATCCAACAGATCCTAAAGCAGATAGCTTAGAATCATAACCATGAATTTTATCTTGATACAGCTTAACTTTGCTATCTCGCTGAGCGCTCACCATTTTTTTTACGAGTGAATCTAAATCAATCCCAGATCCAACACCCAATGAGCCAACCGGCATAACTACTCTCCTGATATTTCAAATCATTACTTAAACCGACAAATCAAACCTTACTGTTTACCAAGGTACCCTTAAAATCACTTAACTGATTCATAATATCATCGATTCGGTCAGACATTTTTAAAAAATCTTCTGTCGGGATTTGGCGGACAACATCTCCGGTTGATTGATCGACAACCTTAACAATATTTTTCTTGCCATCTTCCGTTGTTTCAAACGACAAATGAACATTTAATTGAGCCATTTTTTTATTCATTTCTTCAACATGGCTAGGTTCAATTTTGACAGACCCTTTTTGACCTTGAGAAGTATTACTATCCATCTTATTGGTATCGGATAAAGTTTGGATAACTTTAGATTCGGTTTGCTGACGAGTACGGAAGTTATCTGATGTTCGTTGTTCTTGCCTAATAGGCACACTATTAAAAGCTTGTTTAGAAATATCACTAGAACTAATTGACATACTTCAAGTCTCCTATAAACATACAAAGCTGAGGCATCACCTCAGCTTCGTATCTATGCCAAAACTATTTCAGTAAAGACAGCGCTGTTTGAGGGCGCTGATTCGCTTGTGACAAAATAGATGAACTAGCTTGTTGCAAGATCTGTGCACTTGTTAATGAAGCCGTTTCTTTAGCGAAATCTGCATCTTTTACTCGTGAACGAGCGGCTGATACATTTTCCGTAATGTTGCTCAAGTTATTGATTGTTGAACCAAAACGGTTTTGGATCGCACCCAATTCAGCACGCTTACTATCAACTGCTGAAATCATGCTATCCAGAACACCGATCATGCTTTGAGCATTCGCCATTGAGGTAACAGATGCAGTAGATACGCTTACCTGAGAGGTTGCTTGGCTAGACAAACCAGACATTGTAAAACCATTGTTACCAGCGAAATCAATAGAACCTGTTGCGCCGGCTGTTTTCATGTTGAAGCTGATTGTTTGGTTAGCATCCGCCCCTACTTGGAATACACCATCGTAAGTACCATCCAACAAGTTACGACCACCGAAAGTAGTGTCTGACGCTACACGGTTGATTTCTTTAGACAATTGAGACATCTCTTGCTGCAAAGCAGAACGATCTTTATCTGTATTAGAACCGTTTGCAGACTGCAAAGACAAAGTACGCATACGCTGTAGCATATTTGTTGTTTCGTCCAATGCACCTTCCGCAGTTTGTGACAAAGAAATACCATCGTTCGCGTTACGAACCGATTGATTCAAGCCATTAACCTGAGAAGTCAAACGATCCGAGATTTGCAAACCTGCAGCATCATCGGCAGCACTGTTAATGCGCTGACCAGAAGACAAACGCTGGTAAGCCGTGTCTAACGTTTTTCCTGAGTTCATCAATTGACGCTGAGCGTTAAGTGATGAGGTATTCGTATTTACGTAAAGAGCCATATATAGCCTCCAAAGGTTTCAGCAATTCCTGCAAAAAAGCAGTACTCGTCCTTCATATCGACGAACATCTGAAAGTCTTTAGTATTTTATGGCAAATATTTACCTTAAGCTGGCAATAAGCTGCCAGAAAAAAGGATTAAAATCACCTAAAACATTGAAAAGCATGAACTTTATTTTATTTTTTAATGTTTTATTATTGTGTAATCTTATGAATTTTAGGTATAAAAAAACCAGACGATAGATACCTCATCTGGCTTAAGGCCGCCTCTAGGAGCGAGAAGTGGCTAAGTTTCAAAATAACATTCGAAACAAATAAATAGAGCAACACAGAACATGCCGCTCTAATTGTATTTAATTAGTTACCCAACAGTGATAAAGCCGCTTGAGGACGTTTATTCGCTTGAGCAAGAATACTACTGCTGGCTTGCTGAAGAATTTGGGCACTGGTTAGTGATGCTGTTTCTTTTGCAAAGTCTGCATCTTTGACTCGAGAACGAGCTGCTGACACGTTTTCTGTTATATTACTCAAGTTATTAATTGTAGAGCTAAAACGGTTCTGCACCGCACCTAACTCAGCACGCTTAGAATCTACCGCTGCAATCATAGTATCCAACACTGAGATCATACTCTGAGCATTGTTTACACTTGAGACAGATGCGGTTGAAACAGATACTTGAGCTGTTGATGCATTTGCAGACAAGCCCGACATAGTAAAGCCGTTATTAGTCGAGAAATCGATAGAGTTGGCTTTACCACCAGACTCCATAGTAAAACTAATTGTTTGATTGGCATCGGCACCCACTTGGAAGACACCTTGATAAGTACCATCCAGTAAATTACGACCACCAAACGTAGTAGTATCCGCTACACGGTTTATCTCTTTAGATAACTGAGACATCTCTTGTTGAAGAGCTGAACGATCTTTATCTGAGTTAGATCCGTTTGCAGATTGAATAGATAAAGTACGCATACGCTGTAACATGTTGGTTGTTTCATCCAACGCACCTTCTGCTGTTTGCGCGAGAGAAATACCATCGTTTGCATTTCGTACAGACTGGTTTAAGCCATTAACTTGTGATGTCAAACGATCACTGATTTGTAAACCTGCTGCGTCATCCGCCGCACTATTGATACGGTGACCAGATGACAAACGCTGATAAGCTGTGTCTAATGTTTTACCAGATTGCATCAACTGACGTTGAGCATTCAAAGAAGATACATTTGTGTTTACGTATAAAGCCATTTTTTCTCTCCTAAAGCATAAAAATTTGGAAAACAACCATTTGATTTAATTAGTTATTTGGTTGCTTTGCCTCTATGATTAATTTATCGGCACAGCCTCTCACAGCTTTAATTTTTTTTGGAATTATTTTGATTTTTTACAACAACAAGAAAGGCAGCAAAGAAAGATAGAAGAAGAATAAAAAAACGATAGAGAAAAATTCTTTATTAAACAAGGTGATTGATAAATTGTAACCCAAACTCTTGGGCATCGACCTCTTTTTCAACAACAACACTCACACTCGCTTTAGAAACATCAATATCTGTAGATGCAATAAAAGCTTTGTTATTTAGACTGTATACTTGACGTATTAATGCAGGCTGAAAGTCGCCATTAAGCGTCAAAACGAAACCAACCCGCCCATTAGATAAAGCGACGCAGGAACCAACAGGAATCTTGCCAAGACTTTTCAAGAAAACGGCCAGTAAATTTTTATCAAACGCCAAACCTGCCTCATATATGAGCTGACGCCTCGCTTTAATAGGACCCATGGATCCTTTATGCACCTGTTCAGAGGTCATTGCATCATAAGCATCTATAATAGCTGCAACCTTACCATAGGTCGAAATTTCATCACCCTGTTTACCTTTAGGATAACCAGCGCCATCCACTCGTTCATGGTGATCTAACAACATATGATAAATAACTTTAGGAATATCATTCGAACGCCTAATTATTTGCTCACCCAATTGGATATGCTTACGAAATAAATCAAATTCGCCAGATGTCATTTTTGATGTTTTATTAATAAGGGGGGTAGGCAGACGAAAGCGACCTAAATCAAATATCAAAGCACCTAGTGCAATCACTACTATATAAGAATCAGATAATTTCATAGCTTTGGCAAAATGCAAACCAAGAACAGCCATTCCCATCGAATGCTGCTCTAAATAAGAAGAAGCGTCCTTAATATGCCGAATAGCCATCAAGGCGTGAGGATTTCTTGTATAGGATTCAACAAGGAGAGTACAGAACCTTGTTAATCCTACGATATCAAGCGCATCTCCTTGCTTAAAACGCACAACTTGCTCAAGCAGTAACAAATGCCCTTCTTCAAATAACCTAAGAGCGGTTAATACTTCATCATTAAATGAGACCGGCTCCTTATTTATATCTAATATAGGTTTATTCTTAACGACTCCCTTGGCAGAAACAGAGTGCGCAAGAGATTGCCTCTCTATATTTTCAGATGACGAATTAGCGGGTGCTTTTTCTATATTCCCAAGCTCAAATTGTTCCATCCTCGCTTTATAAGACAAAATATAGTCTCGAGTATTGTCGTTTAACTCTTGTCTAAAATATTGAAATAAATTTTGCCCACTAATCGACTTTTCTCGCCACTCCTTGGAAGTAAGCCCTTTGTGCAATGCCTTTAAGCTGCGAACAGGCTTGCCAGCGGCAATAGAAAAACACAACAAAAGAAAGCGTTCTTGAGCATCGTACAAACGTTCATGCCGAGTATTTAATAGTTGATCATCATTGAAATAAGGATCGAATGGAAGCATTTCACTTTCAAGGACGGTACGCACTTCATCAAGCGCTAGCTGACGTAAGGCGATACCAACAATACGTTCTTTTCTACCGTAATTACGAATAAGTTTTTTAGCACGTGGGTGATCAATAACGGCGTCTTTTATCTTGAAGCTTTCGAGTATTTCATCTATATCAAAATACCCTGAGCTAATATTAACGCCAAAACATGATTCTATTTGAAATGATGACATTTCTGATCACCTTGAGAGTTCAGCATTAGATTTTATTAAACAAAGATAAATTACTAACCCGAGTAAAAAGTTTTTGCGAAGACGTTAACGCCGTCTCTGCCATTGAAAGCTTAGTGGCCGCTGACCCCATATCCAATCCAGCCACTCTATCCTGGGCCATTACATTAGATAATTGATTTGCAGAACTAAATTCGCCTCGTTCAGACAAGGTATTTAATCGCGACCCGACCTCAGAACGCCCTTCACCGATAGATGCTTGAGTATTAACAATACTCACTTGAGCATTATGAAAGGCCGCTTCTTTTTCATCTGCTGTCGTCGTTTTGTCACGCAACACAGAAATAGCATCTTTAAGTTGGTTTAATACGTTGTCTCTTTTAGGTGGGTTTAAAGACACACCTATTGTAGCGCCTGGCGCACCCTTAATAACAAATGACATGCCATCGACTATCAACGGCTGCCCTGGATCATAAGAACCTGAGGCAATCACCTTACCTGACGTGTCGATTAACGAATACTTTCCTGGAGGACCTGAATAAAATGGTATTTTAGAATCACTTTCTAAATTCTTTTCTATCGTTGCTTGCGGATCCGTTGTCCCCGTTAAAGGCGTGGTAGTAAGGACGAAATTATTAGCAACACCGTTTGTCGCGCTGTAATTTTTACTAAGAAAATCAGTAAAATCTCCCTCGTCATGTACTTTTGCACTTAAAGAAACATTCCCAGTCAGCAAGGTTGCTTTAAAATTATTACGAGCCCAAACATCTTGAAAAAGATGTTTGCCGGTATCGTTTATTGGGATTTTTCTATTCTCTGAAATTTGAGAAAATTTCTGCCCTTCATTCCCCGTCCAATCGTAATGTCCATCAGGCTTTAACGTAAACGCAGGATTTTTAATATCTGTTCCCGCAAAAATATAACTACCATCAGCGCTTTTTGAATTCATCAAATCAGCCATTGAATCCACCATTTTTGACACCTGTTCGGTGATGGCATTCAAATCTTCTTGCGTATTGGCCGTATTTTCTGCCTGGATAAACAACGTTCTAGTGTCATCCAACAATCCATTTAAGCTGTCTAAGGCCACTTCCTCATACTCAAGATGACTTTTGGCCATTTTCATATTGCCATCGTATTGCTTGAGCTGACTATTGCTATTCTCATACTGTAAAACCTGCCCAGTACCTACTGGATTATCGCTAGGCTTTACAATACTTGTCTGCTCAGAAATTTTGTTCTGAATATCGAGATAACGATCATTCGCTTTTGAAATCGCCCTACTAGACTGTCCATAAATTAAGTTATTTGTGACTCTCATAAACCTACCTCACAGCCCCTAACAATGTATCGAAGGTTGTTCTTGCTGCTGTAATAACTTGCGCTGCTGCAGAATAAGATTGCTGGTATTTCAATAAGTTCACCGCTTCCTCATCTAAACTAACACCTGATATTTCATCACGCCTTGCAACACTCTGATTCATGACAACTTCGCTAGATTTTTTATTCGTATCCAGAGTCGCTGTCTTACTACCAACAGAGGTAACTAGGTCAGAAAAAGACTCCGCTAGAGTGGATTTACCGCCCACTAAAGAGCGATTTTGCAAATCAGCCAACTGCAAACCATTAAAGTTATCGGCAGGACCAAGATCTCCCATACTCATACTAAATTCATCACCTGCTTTAGGAGCAGATGTAATAGAGACATCAAAACCTGCTTCTTTTGCTAGGCCAGCCTTCCCTAATAGATCTTTGAAATCTTGCGCACCATTAACCGAAGAAAGCACGTTACCTTGACCATCACGCACTTCGTAAGCATCATCGGATGTAAAATAAATACTATGAGGAGCAATCGGATAGAGTTCACCGTTTCCTGAAAAAGCAGAGCTATTCGGGTCCGTATTTGTAACCGATGTAACACTCAATGTGGCATTCGATAAATTACTTGGGTTCGTTTTAACACCCACCGGAGCACTCAACGCAATACCATCACCATTTTTAGCTGCAAGTTTTAAACTGCCAGCAGCGCCATCCGTTGGTGAGAAGCGATAAACATCCTGTAACTTATAATCACTTAAATCCCCCAACCGAACACTCATGCCAAGGCCGTCGAGCTGAAAATAACCATTTTTATCTGGTTGAGCAGTACTTGTATCTAAAATAGCAGACTTACTAGTCAGCTTTCCGTTCAAGTCAAATACCTTTACCATAAAATGGTTATCATCCGTTTTAGATAACTCATAATCCCCTAAAGAGAGATCTGCAGACTCACCACTTGTGACGCGGACAGCAATGTTACTGGCCTTACCGACATTTTCAGAACCTGCATGAACCTTAATTTCGCCAAGCTGAAATAAACCTTTACCAAAACTGCCATTAGCATCCAAACCCAATGAATTTTGTTTATTCATTGCATCAGCAATCGAAATAGCGCTCTGCCCTAAAGTCCGATCACTTTTTTTCGCAAACTCTGACTGATAATCAACCAATCCACCAATAGATCCACCTAAATGTTCGGTTTTAACGCCGACAGTGTACTTTCCAAAATCAATAAAAAGTTTTTTCTGATTTGGGTCATTCGGATCTGGAATTGTTTTAAGTACAGTCGATGTTTTGTCCATAACAAGCGGCTGACCATTCGCCAAATGAACCGTCATGACACCGTTATCTGCATACTGAACTTTAACATTCACATAACTTGAAATTTTCTTTGCTAAGACTTCTTGCTGATCTCGTAACTCACTCGCTGGTGAGTTTGAGCCGGCTTCTTCCTGAAGGATGTCATCATTCATACTGGCAACTTGAGAAGTCAAATTATTCAACTCACCAAGCGACGTTTCCATCTTCTTATCTGCAATGGTTTTTTGATCACCCACTAATTTTGCCAACGTATGATAATGACTAGTAAGGCTTTTTAGGCTTGAGTGAGCCAGCTCTCTCAATGATGAGGATGTAGGGTCATTGTTGACATCTTGCAATGCTTTAAAGGTTTTATTTAGATAGCTATTTAGAGAGACACTACTCTCTCCTAACAAGCCATCAGAAACAGACATCATTGAATGATAAGTATCGTAATAAGAGTGATCTGAAGTGTCCGTTCTCACTTGATCGTTAACAAATTTGTCTACGATACGTGACGTGTCTTTAACACGAACAGCGCCAGTTGGAGAGCTAACCGTCGTAGTTCTTTGACGACTATAGCCTTCAGTATCCACATTGGCTGTGTTTTGACCAGTCGTGTTGATACGAGCATTACTGCTTTGCAACCCTGACAAACCAATTGAATATAAACCTGAGCCCATTGCTCACACCTCTAAATCATGAAAAAGCATTTTACTTAGAAGACTATCGGCAATTATTGCAAATACTTTACCAAGCTGAAGAACCAAAGCAGACAAGAACTATAAAGACTTAAACCATTTGCTAGAAAGAATATGATTAATTTTATCCGAATAGTCTGGATCCGTCGCATAGCCTCCCTTTTGCAGCAAAGAAGCAAACATTGATGGGTCATCTCCTGAATTCAAGGCATCCTTGTAGCGTTCACTAGAATTTAGAAAGTCAGCATAATCGTTAAAACTTTGTGAAAATGAATCATAGGCACGAAAAGCCGCTTTTTCACGCTTAGCAATCCCACCTCGATACTCTAATGTATTAACAACAGCACGATCACCTTGCCAGCGACTATCCGCTTTAATACCAAATAAATTAAAGCTCGCCGAACCATCTTCTTTAGCAATGGGATATTTTCCCCACCCCGTCTCTAATGCCGCTTGAGCCAAAATAGCTTTAGGATTAACGCCTAATTTCTCAGCGGCCTCTTTTGCGTGCGGCCATAATGCTTTTACAAAAGATGCTGGCGAGTCAAAAGCCACAGAAAGAGCGGATGGTTTAGCCACACTCTCAGATGCAGACATATCACCTGCTAAATTATTTTTAGCAGAATTAACCGCCGCTTTTTCAGCCACTTCTTTTTGTACCGCTTGCACAAACTCAGTAGACGCTTTATGCGCTAATGCCTGAACTCTGACCAAATCTTGATGAGAAACTTTCTGCAGTAAATCAGCATCACTAGACTCTTTCGAAGAGTGACTTCCTTTTCCCTGATATTCTCTCATCAGCGCATTAGCAATCCCAAAACTCCCCGATTTCGAGAGAGACTGAGACATCTGAGTATCCATCATGCCTTGATATTGCTTAGTCTGAGAACTGGAGAAAAGCCCACCACCAATAGACTCACTGCTTGTTCTCATGTTTTTAAGCAACATATTGATAAAAATGGCTTCAAATTTTTGAGCCACTTCTTTTAACGCAGCATCAGGATCTTTCTGTGCTTTTGTTTTCAAAGCCGAAAGCGCAGAAAAGTTACCAAAAAAATCTTGAGAAGAAACAGTGTTCATAAAGTCACCTATATCACGACAAAATCAGCATTGATCGCGCCGGCTTCTTTAAGCCCTTCTAAAATAGCCATAACATCACCAGGCGCCGCGCCTACTTGATTTACAGCTCGAACAATATCATTGAGCGAAGTACCTGGATCAAAAACAAACATATGTCCGCTATTTTTATCCACCTGAACACCGTTATTTCTTGGTGACAGAATTGTCTTACCGCCGGTTAAAGTGCCATCTTGCCCAGCGATAGGAGGGGCTGCTGTTATAGTGACCGTAAGGCTGCCATGCGTAATGGCAGCAGGCGAGACTTTTACATGCTGACCAATAACTATCGTACCAGTTCGAGAATTAATCACTACACGAGCCCTTTCTTCGCCTACTTTAACGTCGAGATTCTCTAGAATAGACAAAAAGGTGACTCGCTGACTTGAGTCTCGCGGCGCAGTAACACGAATTGACGTAGCATCTAATGTTTTTGCAACACCTGGACCGAGCAAGCCATTAATCTTATCCGTTACCTGTCTTGCCGTCGTAAAGTCAGGGCGATTTAAATTAAATGTGAGTGTGTCACCATTATCAAAGCTATTAGGCACCGAGCGCTCAACACTGGCACCATTAGGAATAAGCCCTACTGTTGGTATACTTAATGAATTACGGGAACCATCAGAGCCACCGGTCCCTAATCCACCGACAATAAGATTACCTTGGGCAACCGCATACACTTGACCATCAGCACCTTTGAGTGTGGAGAGTAGTAATGTACCGCCTCGCAAGGAAGCAGCATTGCCAATAGAAGAGGCCGTAATGTCAATTTTTTGGCCAGGCTTTGAGAACGGAGGCAAAGTCGCTGTTAACGAAACTGCGGCAACATTTTTAGATGTCGCGGTCACCCCTGCCGGCAAGGTAACGCCAAAACGTGACAACATACTGGCAAAACTTTGGTTGGTAAAAGGGGTGCTATCCCCTGTGCCATTTAATCCAATGACCAAACCATAACCAAATAATTGGTTATCTCGCACACCTTGAACGCTGGAAATGTCTTTCAAACGATCAGCTTGCACCCCAAACGAGACACAAAACATCAAGATTAATGCTACATACTTCATGCTTACCATCCATATTGAAACAAAGAGTTCCAATCGTTATCTGCCTAATTAATTTGGCATTTCTCTAGAGTTTAATAGTCGACTAACCCAACCTTGCTCACTTCCAGAAGCCACTTCTCCTGTTCCAGAGTAAGTAATACGGGCATCAGCAATACGTGCAGACTCAACCGTATTATCCGGCGAAATGTCACGCTTTCTAACCACACCAGAGAAACGTAAATATTCGTTCCCTTGATTTAACTTAAGCCACTTCTCACCACGTACAGCAAGTAGACCATTTGGATATACTTTATATACGGTTACTGTGATTGTGCCTGCCAAACTGTTGTTCTGATTTGCTGAGGCATTGCCTGTGAAGTTTGTTGTTTGTGCTGGCACATCCGTATCCATATTCAACGTCTGTCCTAGCACTTTTGGATTAGGAATAGATGCCGAAGAAGTTTTTGATATGGCGGCGGTATTTGCCTTCGTTGATGTGGTATTTTCATTAAGATTAATCGTTAATACATCACCCACTTTACTCGCGGTTTGATCTCCAAAAAACACATCCCCCATACTGGTCTTATAAATACCACCTGTTGGCGCTTGGGAAGGCTTAATGCCATCAGGATAAACAGGTGCGTAAGCAGGATCATCAGATTGAATATGCTCAGACACTCTTGGCCCAGACATTGGGTTATCAGGATCAGGTACATAGCCTTTACGAGGCGCCTCCTTCTTCGGAGCATCATCGGCAGACTTATCGGCAGCTTTACCATCATCTGTCACCGCATCTGCAACAGCATTTACCGCCGCTGCGCCCGCGCCAGCCGCCGCCGCATTAGCGACAGCCTGTTTATCGATATCCCAAGACAAACAGCCGCTTAAACAGGTTGTTAATAACACCAAAAGCGCTAACTTAATATTCATACCTATTTACCAATCCTAGAGCTGCTGTATCGCAAAACTCATCATACCATCAGCAGAAGCAATCACTTTAGAGTTCATTTCATAAGCCCGTTGAGTCGTGATCATGTTCACTAATTCTTCAATGGAATTAACATTCGAAGCCTCTAGCATGCCTTGACCAAGCGTACCGAGAGAATCTGTTCCTGGCGCACCAACTATTGGTGGCCCACTGGCATTTGTCTCTGTGTATAAATTTGCACCGATAGAGTCAAGGCCTGTTGGGTTAACAAATCCTGCAAGACTGATAGCCCCCACTTGCTGCATATCTGTTTGCCCTGCCTTCTTAACAGAAACCACACCATCTTGCGCAATATCGATCGATGTTACATCCGGGTCAATTTGAATCGCTGGGTTAATCAATAAGCCATTCGAAGTAACAAGATTACCGTCACTGTTTAGCTGCAAGCTGCCATTTCTAGTGTAAGCCATAGTACCGTCCGGCTGAATAACTTGTAGAAAGCCCTTACCTTGAATAGCGACATCTAATTTTCGGTCTGTTACATTAAAATCACCGTCAGAAAAATCTTTCTGCGTTGCTCCGACCTTAACACCTGTACCCAACTGCAAACCTGAAGGTAATTCGGCATTTTGGGCACTAAGAGCACCTGGCGCACGAACGGTCTTATACATAAGATCCTCAAACACTGCTCGATCTTTTTTGAAGGCCGTTGTTGATACGTTTGCCAAGTTATTGGCTACAACGTTAAGCTGTTTATCCATGGCGCTTAAACCAGTTTTACTTACCCAAAGCGCTGAATTCATAAAAGCCTCTATCGTAATAAATACTAAAAAAATTAATGTTTAAAAAATCATGTCATTTACAAGTGACCACTAACCATTACGCTGTAAAATTCTAGCCGATGCGGCGCTGTCTTCGCGTATTGTGTCCATCATTTTAATGTTCATTTCAAAGCGTCTAGAAAGATCCATAATGTGGGTCATTTCTTCTACTGCGTTAACATTACTGCCTTCAATATAACCTGATGCTAGTTGAACGTTTTGATTTGCTCCAAGCACTTGCCCTGCCGTCTTAGAATGAATTAAACCGTCTTCTCCTTTGCGAATTGAATCAGTATCTGGATCAACCAACTTAATTTGATCAATAACCGCGACTTCATTAGCCGCGCCGCCTTGAGGAACAATAGAAATAGAGCCATCAGAAGTAATGGTAATACTTTGTAAAGGGGGTAAAAAAATCGGACCGTTATTTCCGGCTACCGGTAACCCTCTGCCTGTTACTAGCTGACCTGCTGCGTTGATCTGGAGATCTCCTGCACGGGTATAAGCTTCCTGACCTTCGCTATCATAAACGGCAATAAAACCTTTTCCTTTTACCGCAACATCTAAATTTCTACCGGTTTGGATCATATCTCCCTGAGAGTATCGCGTTGCTGGATTCTCCGTCATGGCATAGACACGGCTAGGGTAGTAATCACCGTTCACCTGCATGGAACGAGCTTGCTCAAAATCTGCTCTAAAGCCAGTTGTATTAACGTTCGCTAAATTATTGGCATGTATCGTCTGAGCATTCATTGTTTGAACACCCCCACTCATTGCAAGATATAAAGCTCTATCCATTACCGTTTCCTTCAAAAATAGCTAACTATATATTCCTCTATCAAGAACCGTACCAACTAAGAAAAAATCACTCTAGCAAAGAATTTAAGGCAAAAAAAAGCTGAAACACATTGAGTGTCCCAGCCTTTTTTACAGAAAAGAAACGAAATTAACGCAGATTAATGATTGTCTGCGTAACGGTATTCTCTGTTTCTAATGTTTTACTGTTTGCTTGATAGTTACGTTGCGCCTCGATTAATGCGACTAGTTCTGATGTCAGGTCAACATTAGACTCTTCCAACGCCCCGCCCTGAATACTGCCTAATGTGCCACTATTTGGTCGACCCACATTCGCAGCACCAGAATCTTTACCTGCAACCCAAGCCGTATCACCATCAGGAACTAAACCGTCGGTATTATCGAAAGTGGCCAACGCCAACTGGCCAAGTGTTGCCGTTTGTTGGTTGGTATAAGTGGCAATTAGATTACCATCTTCATCAAAAGACACACCTTGAAGTTCGCCGGCCGCAAAACCATCTTGTTTTAGCTCATCCGTACTATTCAAAGCAAACTGAGTTGAACCAGTCAAATCTACTGGAATAATAGCGTTTCGGTTGGTTGGATCAAAACCTTGAATTTGCAACTGAATAGGCTGAGACGACTCAAATGGTGGAATCCCTTTATAGGTACCAGATAAATTACCTGCTGGATCAAAAGTTACCACAGTCCCTTTATCTAAATAACGCTTATCTTCCCCTGTTGTTGGATCAATATAAGATTCCTTACCATCAACAGTCGCACGTAGCTCATAAGTATTATCTTCGCCTTGCTGAATAAAATAATAACCTAACGTATGTGTTTCACCCAACGCATCATAAACATTCTTAGTGTTGCCGTAACTATAAGAAGTAGGATCTTTAGGATCAAATGCTGGGCGCGCAATATTATCAGGCGTACGGACATTAGCCGGATCTAGAGTGCCCGCAATCGCGACACCACCTAACGTACCACCCGCCGCAATAGGCGCTTTTGTTAAGTTAGCGATGTCCGTAACCGTTGGCTCAGTCGCTCCCGAATATAAAAGCGCAAATGGCGGCTCATCAGTACCATCCGCATTATAGTCTTTTGCTTCAGGGCCGTTAAAAGTCGCGTAAGTCGGCTGCATAAAAGCGGCACCAGTATCATCAGTAGATTTGCCATCAACTGTTGCATAAACTTCATAGGTGTTTGGCATCTTACTTTTAGCATAATAATAACTAATAAGATGATTGTTACCGTTGCCATCCGCTACCGTTTGAGTTTGGGTATAGTCATAGGTATCAGGGTTTGCTGGATCAAAGTCGGCGCGGATATAAGGAGGTACATCTTCACCCTCAGAATTGAGGTTCACCTTCAAATCAACACTGGAAGTTGCTTTAGGAGGTATACGAGCAGTAGGCACCACCATATCTTCCAAATTCCCGCCAATAATACCATCCACGGCATTATAGCCTTGGACCTTAGATCCTGAATTAGTAACTAGATTCCCCGATGCATCCAGCTTAAATTCACCCGCACGAGTAAATGCTTGGGTACCCGCACCCGCATCAAGAACAAAGAAACCAGAACCATTAACAGCCAAATCTAAATTATTATCGGTATAAGCCAAGTTGCCAGATGAAAACTCTTGTGCCACATTCGCCACACTAACACCAGAACCGATGACGTTACTGCTTCCTGCACCTAGCACATTACTATTGTAGAGATCGTTAAACTCAATCCGAGACTTTTTAAAGCCAGTGGTGTCCGCGTTAGCAATGTTATTACCTGTCACACTTAAATAATCCGCAGACGCTTTAATACCTGATAATGCTGTATTGAATCCCATATTTCGCTCCAGTTACCCTAATATTTCTAATTCATTCGTTAGCTTGACCTTGCCGTGATTTTCCACGTTCAAAACCGTACCGTCTGCACCATTAATTGTGACACCCTGAATACGACTAGGCAGCTGCGTTGGTAATGCAGACACTTCGCCCTTGTCATTTACCGTAGTAGCGGCAAAGTGATATTCACCAGGCGGCAAAACCTTTCCTGCTTCATCTTTCTTATCCCAATCATAGCTACCATCTTCAAGCTTAGCCGTGCGCACCAATTGATTATTAGCATCATAGATTTTCAATGTAGCTGAATGAGAGTCTTTAGGGATCACTGTTTTCAATGCAACATCTTCTTGAGAAGCCGTTACCATTGTCTTATCAGCTTTCATCATTAAAGACTTGCCAACCAAGCTAGAAGCACTCACCGCTTGATTCGAAGTCAAAGACGTCGTCATATTTTTCAGCTCGTCAGAAATACCCGATAGCTTCTCAAGGGAGCTAAATTGAGACATTTGAGCCACCATGTCATTCGTATCTTGAGGCGCGGTTGGATCTTGGTTTTTAAGCTGCTGAATGTACAACTTTAGAAATACATTTTTATCAGCTAAACCTTTTGACGGATCTTTTTTAGGATCAGGCACACCGTTCGCACCAACAGCCGCCGGAGAAACCGCTCCATCTTTCTCAGCAGACTTTTTCAAACCTGCTTTGGCACCATCGGTACCATACTGAGATATCAAGCTTTTTAAGCCATTATTATCGGATATATTTGCCATATCACACCTCTACGACTGACCTAGCGTAAGCATCTTTTGCATCATGCTTTTCGCAGAATTCATAATCTCTACGTTTGTTTGAAATGATCGAGAAGCTGACATCATATCGGCCATTTCTTCGATTGGATTTACATTAGGGTAATAAACATAACCGTCTTCATTCGCCATCGGATTGCCAGGCTCATACCGCGGCTTTAACGGCGCATCAGACTCAACAATGCCATCTACTTTTACACCGATTCCTGCCCCCGTCTCATCGACACCCGATCCATTCCAGCCGTTTTTTTGCATCTCACTATTCATCATTTGAGAAAAAACCGGCTTACGAGCTCGGTAAGTCTGATCAGCAGAACTTGCAACGCTGTCCACGTTTGCCATGTTACTTGCAATAGTATTTAAACGAATGGTTTGAGCACTCATTGCAGAACCGGAAATTGTAAAAATATTACTTAAAGACATAACGGTTAATTCCCTGTCAGCGCTTTTTTCAAGCCACTAATTTTTCTGTCTAAAAACATAAAACTTGTATCGAATTGCATTGAGTTCTGGGCATATTCTGCCTGCTCACGCTGCATATCCACAGTATTGCCGTCCAATGACGGTTGGCTTGGATTACGGAATAACAACCCACTGTCGTCATCAGCAGAACTGCCACCTTGGATATGACGATCATTATCACTTGCCAAACGCAACTTGCTTTTTGCCTCATTAAACATTGAGCCAAACGTGATATCTCTAGCCTTATAATTTGGCGTATCTGCATTAGCAATATTGTTAGCCAGCACAGAAGCGCGAGCACTTCTGAATTCCAGCATTTTGTCATGTCCTGCAAACGCTTGATTAAATGATATGGCCACGCTATCTCCTAACGACAAATACTTTAAACTTAGTTTTATTTAAGCAATATCAATGCCAAATAAAAAAGCCTTTTATTTCAACAACATAGATAAATCACATTTCAAATCGGCAAAAGTCGGCAACAAGCAACTTACCGCCCTATAAATACCAACAAAAAAGCCCGCATATTGAACAAGCAATATGCGGGCCTTCGATAAAAATTTTTTCCTACTGCGGCTTGGCTTTGTAAACAATACCAGGATGACACTGAACGATCTCAAACAAAGAAGACAAACCACTCAATGCTTCAGATCCTCCCAAAAATAAATATCCACCAGGATTAAGCGAATCATGCATGCGCCGTAAAATATCCAACTTAAGCTCAGCATTAAAATAAATAAGAACATTACGACAAAATATAATGTCAAACTTCCCCAATGAAGAAAACGAGTCAATCAAATTCAAATATCTAAAATCCACTCGAGCGCTTATATGCGGCTTCACCTTCCACGTAGAATCATCAACTTTATCGAAATACTTGCGCTGCATATCAGCGCCTAACCCGCGGGCAATCGCCAAACTATCATATTCACCCTGCTTTGCATGCTGAAGAATATTAGTGCAAATGTCCGTTGCAATAATTCTTTCACCTGCTTTAAGCACACCCGGCCTAAGCGCTTTAAACTCATCAATAACCATACTAATTGAATAAGCTTCTTGACCTGTAGAAGACGCTGACGACCATATTTTTAATGGTGTATTGACCATTTCTGGTAATATTTTAGTTTTTAAGATCGTAAATGGATGAGAGTCACGAAACCATAACGTTTCATTCGTTGTCATCGCATTAATTACTTCTTCTTTTAACTTAGCACTCCTGGCACTTTCCAAAGCATCAACCAGCTGCTCAATTTGAGTAAAACCCTCTCTCTCCAGGGTTTTACCTAAGCGGCTGGCAACAAGATATTGTTTATTATCACTAAGTGATATACCACAAGCCTTCTGTAGAAAATTTCTAAACCTAAGATAACCATTAGGTGTAATTCCATTTGCACTACTGAGCATTAAAACTCCTCAAAAAGCAGGTTCGAAGCATTATTTGGGAGTAATCCGATAATATCGTATTAATCCTCCTGTACCTGAACCGTTTCAATGGCCAACCGAGCCAATTCGTCAGGTTGAAACTTAGCCAAAAAACCATCCGCGCCAACTTTCTTCACCATGGCCTCATTAAAAACGCCACTTAATGAGGTATGAAGTAAAATAAACAAATCTTGTAAACGACTGTCATTACGAATGGCTGTTGTTAGCGTATAACCATCCATTTCTGGCATTTCGATATCAGAAATCACCATAGCAAACTCTTTGGTTACATCGGCACCATCAGCCACCATACCCTGAAGGTACTCTAATGCTTCACGCCCATCATTCAACACCGTGGTAGCAAAACCCACTTGCTCCATGCAACGTTTAATTTGCTTACGCGCAACCGATGAATCATCCACAATAAGAATGTGATGTTTCTTGGCATTATGATGTACACCTTCACTGACAATACCATCTGAAATATCCTGACGCATCGGAGCAACTTCAGAAAGAATTTGCTCTACATCAATAATTTCAACCATCTCTTTATCAACCTGACAAACAGCGGTTAAATAATTGTCATTTAAAAGCCCTCTTGGCGGTGG
The DNA here is from genome assembly GCF_038155025.1 of Marinomonas sp. TI.3.20. NCBI lineage: Bacteria > Pseudomonadati > Pseudomonadota > Gammaproteobacteria > Oceanospirillales > Oceanospirillaceae > Marinomonas > Marinomonas sp. TI.3.20. Next base: position 251,126 of record NZ_JBAKAS010000003.1, read on the forward strand.
CTGAATATCACTCCAATTCATATTGACAATTCGCTCAACACCACGAACCAAAAAGCCCTGCACTCGGCGATTGTATTCTGTGATAATCACAAAACACTGAGAGATATTTTCCATTGGCGTTGCCCCCGTCGCCAAGCCAAGATCTAAAATGGGGATGGTACCGCCACGAATATGAGCAACACCACGCACAACCGGACTACTTCGCGGTATTGTTGTCAGTTTAGGGCACTGCAACACTTCCTTTACTTTAAAAACGTTGATCCCATATATCTGCTTACCATTTAAGCGAAAAAGCAGTAACTCCAGGCGGTTCTCCCCAACTAACTGGGTACGCTGATTAACGCTATCGAGAACACTAGCCATAAATATCTCCTAAAGAGGTATATGTAAATTGAGTATTAAGTCAGACTCAGTAATATTAAAATATAAAGCTCATGATAAAGTGATTTTTGCTATTTTACTAATAACTTAACCATTAGAGAGAGTGAACCATGACCTTAATAAGGCTACTAATAGCCTTTGCTTGCCTTCAAGCTAGTTATAGCTACGCCTCTTCAATTACGGAGCAAATTCATAACTACATTGACCGTGTTGAAATTCCGAGACTCTCCGACATTTATCCCGCAGCAGACATTGAAATCTCACTAAATAACCAAGCAGCTTTAAGCTATTTACCAACCTGCCAAAACCCAGCAATCAGCATTGAAAACCAAAGACCTAATGCAACTAAACGTACAACCTACGCAATAAGCTGCACATCACCTGAGTGGAAATCTTTTGTCCCTGTTACGCAGTCCATACTAATTTCTGCGATAAAAGTAGTTTCTCCTATAAATAGAGGACAGACTATCAACCAAAATAACACTGGAATTGGTCAAGTTGATATCACAAGCTTGAGAGGCCAGGTATTCACAAAAAAAAATCCGCCATATGGACTCGTTGCCTCACGCAATCTACGCATCAATACATTCCTCACTGATAACCTCACCAAGCAACCTACTTTAGTAAAAAAAGGAAACCAAATCTTAATCACAGCAAGAACAGGTAACATCATTGTAAAAATGAATGGCAAAGCATTAGAAGATGGCGTCAAAGGACAACAAATACGAGTAAAAAATACCAGTTCTGGTCGAATTATCTACGCCAAAGTTGTAACGGACAGTGAGGTTCTTGTAAACTACTGAATAATACTAGGTGGCAGTATATAAATATCGATTTTTCTACTAAAGTTCTCGTAGAAGAAGCCGTTAATGAAAGTAGGCAAAACATTCGAGGCGGAATAACCCAATGGCAATAAACTTCACAGGGATCTTAAATCAGAGCAACGTAGCTAAAAATAGCCGCGCTCTCAAAGAAGAAACCAACACACCAAATGATGCTGTAGGCAATAATCAGTCTAACAGCGGTGGCACTATGGCTGAAGATACCGTTAAGCTAAGTGGAGCCGCCCAAACATTGCAAAATCACGAGTCTAAAATCAATGGTTTATCTGATATTGATCAGAAGAAAGTTGACCAAATCAAACAAGCTATTGCATCAGGCAACTACAAAATTGACTCGCAAAAACTGGCCAACAATATGGCTTCTATAGATTCATTATTCTAGACTGAGATACTCACCATCTTAATTGGTTTGCCCTATGCTCCCCATTGCGCCAGTATTTTCAAGAAGCAAAGAAATACTTTGCCAACTTTCATCCCTTCTTGATAGTGAAAGAATCGCACTTGGTGAATTGAATAGTGAAAACATCATCAATATCGCTTCCCAAAAAAGCACGCTTCTTGATGAAATGAACCTCCTTAATGAGCGAAGAGTTAACTTACTCATTAAATTCAATATTGTTGACCCTAAAAAACCATCCGAAGACGCTTTCAAAGCGTGGCTTTTAGAACAAGACAGCTCAATGGATGAAACCCGCCAACTAATGACAGAATGCGAAGCCCTCCTAACCGTCTGTAAAACAAAAAACACTACTAACGCCCATATTCTTAGTACACTTCAAAAACGCAACAAGCATCTTTTTGAGTTATTACAAGGGCACAATGATAAAAGCAAAGTCTATACAGCCAGAGGCGCCACACGCCCGATAAGCAGCAAACACACATTAGGAAGAGCTTAAAATCCTCATATAAATCAATTATTTCAACATTCAAAATTTGAGTTGATCGACGAAATCAGGTATAAACTCTCCTATTAATTGTCCCCTTAGTTCAGCCGGATAGAACAAGGACCTCCTAAGTCTTAGACGTGAGTTCGAATCTCGCAGGGGACACCACTTTTTACAGCGCAAAAAAAAGAGCCTAATGGCTCTTTTCTAGTGTTACGCAAAAAATCATTCCACTTCTATCACTTCGAAACTGTGAACAATATTTACGCCACCTCGCTCAAGCATCAACGAGGCAGAGCAATACTCTTCTGCTGACAGTTTAACAGCACGTTCGACAACCTTATCTTTTAAACCGCGCCCTGTTACTACAAAATGAATTCGAATTTCAGTAAACACAGCCGGAACAGCATCAGCACGATCCGCATCAATTTTAGCCACACAAGACACAACGTCTTGACGAGACTTCTTCAGAATATTAACCACATCATAAGAAGCACAACCGCCTAAGCCAGCTAAGAGCAATTCCATAGGCCGTGAGCCAACACGCTGATTACCATCAATTTCAATTTTGAAACCTGATCCCGTTTCAGCAGTGAAATGAACATCCTCTTGCCACGTTACATCTGTTTTCATGATTCAATCCTCTCTAGACTTTTAGTCAAAAAGCTCAGCTAATTTCTCACCAGGGTTCTGCGCTTTCATAAAAGCTTCCCCAACAAGAAAGGCATTTATATTGTTTTGACGCATAAGAGCAACATCATCACGAGAATGTATACCACTTTCGGTCACAATAAGACGATTATCAGGGACACCTTTCATTAACTCGAAGGTATGATCTAAACTTAAATCGAACGTATGTAAATCTCGATTATTAATCCCTAATAGCTCTGTGTCGGTATTTTCTAAAGCAAGGTCTAGCTCTGCTTTATTATGAACTTCTACCAGTACATCCATTCCTAGATCACGCGCTAGAGCATCAAATTTTCTCAGCTGCAGGCCATCTAAACAAGCCGCTATTAGCAGTATGCAATCAGCCCCAATAGCTCGAGCTTCCATAATTTGATATTCATCAACCATAAAATCCTTGCGAATGACAGGTAACTTGCACGCATTACGAGCTTCGACTAAATAGTCTTCATGACCCATAAAAAAATCTTGATCCGTCAATACCGATAAACAAGCTGCACCATGTTGCTCGTAAGATTTAGCTATCTGAGCAGGCGAAAAACTTTCGCGTAAAACCCCCTTACTAGGCGAGGCTTTTTTGACTTCAGCAATCACTCCAGACTTTCCCAGAGCAATTTTATTTCGTAAAGCTTGAGCAAAACCTCTTGGCGCGTTGTGTACATTCGCCACAGTAACGGCAACTTCTAAATTCGCGTAAGAATTCTTCGTTTTGCGTTCTTCTATTTCTTCAAATTTTCGCGCTACGATTTTTTTTAAAATTGTTGGAATTTCTACTTGCATAACAACGATGTCCTTCGCTTTGCTTACTCAGCGTTTTTATAGTAACGAGTGAAGCTCGCTAATTCAGAAAGCTTCACTTTCGCCAACCCACTGCCAATCATATCTTCTGCCATTTCCACACCCTGTTTTAGAGTGCCTGCAATTCCGCAAACATAAATGGCCGCACCGGCATTCAGAGCAACAATATCACGAGCTGGATTATCAACCCCTTTCCCCTCAAGCGCCTTTTTAACCAGCGCTAGGCTATCGGTCGCATCCTTCGCTTGAATCAACTCAAGTGACTGAAGAGGAATACCAAAATCTTCTGGAGAGACGGTATATTCTGTAATTTCACCGTTCTTCAACTCAGCAACATAGGTCAGTGCACCGATACTAATTTCATCCAAGCCGTCTTTAGAATGCACAACCATAACGTGCTCACTGCCTAAGGCTTTAAGAACCTCAGCAATAGGACGAACCCATTCTTTTGAAAACACGCCCATCACTTGGCTTTTTGCATTTGCAGGATTGGTTAACGGACCAAGCAAATTGAAAATAGTCCGTGTTGCCATCTCTTTTCGAGGCCCCACAGCGTACTTCATTGCCGAGTGATGATGAGGCGCAAACATAAAACCTAAGCCAATTTCTTCGACACAACGACAAACTTGCTCAGCGCTTAGATCAAGAAAAATACCAGCTTCTTCCAATACATCTGCACTTCCTGACTTTGACGATACTGAACGACCACCGTGCTTAGCCACTTTACCGCCAGCTGCGGCAACGACAAACGCCGCCGCTGTTGAGACATTAAATAAGTTACCGCCATCGCCTCCTGTACCACAAGTGTCAACCACATGATCTAATGACAATTCTACTTTCATAGATAATTCACGCATTACCTGCGCTGCTGCTGTGATTTCATCTACGGTTTCGCCTTTCATTCTTAGGCCAATTAAAAAACCGCCAATTTGAGCAGGAGTGGCTTTTCCCGTCATTATATCGCTCATCACAAGGCGCATTTGATCACTTGTCAAATCTTGGCGATCTGCTACAGCCGCAATTGCTTGTTGGATATCCACCCTTTTCTCCTATCGCGTCAAAAAATTTGCTAACAAGGCATGTCCCGCCTCAGTTAAAATAGATTCGGGGTGAAATTGCACCCCTTCTATGGGTAAGGACCTATGTCGCATCCCCATAATTTCATCTCGTTTACCATCTTGGCTCTTTGTCCAAGCTGTCACTTCAAAACAATCCGGCAATGTCGCTTCAGCAACAACGAGAGAATGATAACGAGTCGCTCGATGAGGGTTTGGCACCCCTTGAAACACAGACGTCTCATTATGATAAATAAGAGAGGTTTTTCCATGCATGACATTTTTAGCACGAATTACATCCCCACCAAAGACTTGCCCAATACTTTGATGACCTAAGCAAATACCTAGAATAGGAATTCTTCCTGCAAATACGCGAATCGCATCCATTGAAATACCAGCCTCATTGGGTGTGCAAGGGCCGGGAGAAATAACCAAATGAGAAGGCGCAAGTCGCTCAATGTCCTCAATGGTGATTTTATCATTTCGATAGACGCTAACGTCTGCGCCTAATTCGCGAAAATATTGCACCAAGTTATAAGTAAAAGAGTCGTAGTTATCGATCATTAGCAGCATATTATGTCTAACTCTTTGATACTCATATAATTATTAATCGATAGTAAATACAACGCATCCTCGTTAACGCCCACCTCACTTAAAGGTACACGAGAAGCAACAGACAAGGGACGATTTTAAAGGATTTAAGTAACGAAGACTAATACCTTTGATTGGTTTTGAACCTATTGCTTATTTATACAAATAAAAACGTAATACCATGTTATGAAAAGTAAAGATTACTTTATTTTTTGATCAAAAACATCGTAAAAACAAAGCCTTGTTTGAAACTGTTACCATTATACTTCAAACTAACAACTCGCCACTATTCTCTCTATTTTTCGGTTGTAAAGGATATCCTGTGCATAGCCAAGTTGCAGACCTTATTGAAGCGTTAATTCAAGATGAACACTCTTCTGAGTCCATCAGCAAAGCCATGTCCGAATTGACTCCTGACGATGTCGCTCTTGCATTAGAATCAATCCCTCTCGTACAACGAACAAAAGCTTGGCAAAACATCAAACAAGCCAATCGTCTCGATATTTTGGTTGAAATGCGTGGCGAATCTAGGCGACTTTTATTAAAAGAACTCGATGAGTCTGATATAGAAGCCTTGTTTGCCGATGTAGAGGCAGAAGATCTGCTGGAAATAGCCGATTCATTACCAGATAAAATGGTTGATCTCGCTCTTAACCAAATGGATCACAAGCAACGTGAATATTACCAAAAAGGCATTATCTACGATGATGATTTAGTTGGTCGCTGGATGGATCACGAGCTATTAATTACGTCGCAAAGCATTCGCGCATCGGAAGCGTTACGCCTGCTTAAAAAAAACACACCGAGCTACACAGACATGATCTATCTGGTAAATCGTACCGGACGATGGGTTGGTTGTGTAAAATTCGACGCACTGTTTAAAGTTCAAGACCACGATCCCATTTCTAGCCTAATCGATGAGGATTGCCCTTTTATTTTGGCGACGACAGAACTCACTAAAGCAGCGGAACAACTTGAGAGGGCGGAACTATCTGCTCTTCCGGTCGTTGATGAAAATCACATTTTACTAGGCCGTTTTCATGCTGGCCTAGCCCTAGAGAGTCTTCGCTTAGCGAATGAAACTCAACAAATGTCAACAGCAGGTTTAAATGAAGAATCCGACTTATTTGCGCCGGTAAAACGCAGTGCGGCAACTCGAGGAATTTGGCTTGGCATCAACCTTTTAACGGCCTTTCTTGCTTCTTCTTTCATAGGCCTTTTTGAAGCAACATTACAGCAAGTTGTTGCCTTGGCCGTATTGATGCCCATTGTCGCTTCTATGGGAGGGATAGCAGGCAGTCAAACTCTGACTCTTATTGTACGCGGCTTAGCACTCGGACAAATCACCCGCAGCAACCTAAAATCTTTACTCAAAAAAGAGTTAAAAGTAGGGATTTTAAACGGCATTTTATGGGCTATTGTTATCGGAGTTGTCACCCTATGGTGGTTTGACAGCCCCATGCTAGGCGCCGTAATTGCAATGGCGATTATTGTCAATATCATTATGGCGGCCTTCTCTGGCGTCATTATTCCAGTAATATTAGACAAACTAAAAATAGACCCAGCTTTATCTGGCTCTGTTATTTTAACGACAGTCACTGACATTGCAGGCTTTGTTGCCTTTTTGGGATTAGGCACCCTCTTTCTTCTTTAAACGATTTACTCTGATTTTTTTAGCAAAACACTAAAAAAGGAAAAGACACATAATGACCTGGGAAACGATACAAACATACTTAGGATTAGGTGATTCAAAAATGCACTGGGTAGTACGTGTATTTTTGACTGTACTACTGACACTCTTTATCAACTTCATCGTAATGAAAGTATTAGAGCGTATTAATCATCAGCTGGATAAAACAAAAACACCTTGGGACAACATACTTATTGAAGCCGCCCAAAAACCCATTGGTATGTTTATTTGGTTAATTGGCATTACGATTGCGGCTGAAATTTCAGGAACAGAACTGGATCCTAAATTCATATCGTTAGTTAATGTTATTCGTGAAGTTGGCGTCATTGTCCTACTTGTTTGGTTCGTCCTTAGATGCATTAAAGAAGCCGAAAGAACACTAACTACATCTGAAAAAATAAAGACTAAGGTAGATTATACGACCGCCAGTGCAATCAGTAAGCTGCTAAGAGTGTCTGTCATTATCACTGCGTTGCTCGTTATTCTTCAAACCTTGGGCTACAGTATTTCCGGAGTTTTAGCGTTTGGCGGTGTAGGTGGCATTGCTGTGGGTTTTGCTGCTAAAGATCTATTGGCCAACTTTTTCGGCGGCTTGGTTGTCTATTTAGACAGACCGTTTGTGGTCGGCGACTGGATTCGTTCTCCAGACAAAAATATCGAAGGAACAGTAGAAAACATCGGCTGGCGTCAGACTCGAATTAGAACCTTCGACAAGCGTCCTTTATATGTCCCAAACTCTACCTTTTCAATAATTTCTGTCGAAAATCCTTCACGGATGAGCCACCGTCGAATCAATGAGACAATCGGTGTTCGTTATGATGACTTTAGCAAACTTCCCGACATAATTGCCGAAGTGAAAAACATGATTGCAGCCCATGAAGACTTAGATACGGATCAAACTTACATGGTGAATTTCACCCAGTTTGGCCCTTCTTCATTAGACTTTTTTATCTATACTTTCACCAAAACGGTCGACTGGGGAACCTTCCATAACGTCAAGCAAGACGTACTATTCAAGATTATGACTATTATCGAATCGCATGGCGCTGAAGTGGCCTTCCCAACTCACACTGTCCACATGGCACCCGACAGCCAAATTCAATTAAATAGTAGAAAGACATAATTCAACAGCGATAGAAAAAGGGAATTTAACCGTGTCCTTTTAACGTAATAACAAAGCCTATTGTCTCGCCCTAAATACATTAACGATTTTAAGGCGAGACAAATAATGGCCCACTCATAATGACTAAATCAATAACTCGGCTAAATCATCCATCACAGCATCGGCACCAAGAGACAGTAGATCCACCCCTTGATTGTAACCGTAGGTCACAAGAGCACATTTAAAGCCCGCGTTATTCGCGGCACGAAAATCTGTGATTGAATCACCGATCATCAAGCATTTTTCTGGTTCAGCTTCAATCGCCTCACTGCAGTGCAACAACGGAAGAGCAGACGGCTTCCTCTCTTCAAGAGTATCAGCCCCTAAAAACCAACCAAAGTGTTCGGTAATCTCAAAATAATCTAAAATAGGTTTAATAAAAACACTTGGCTTATTGGTAATCAAAGCAACAGGAACGCCTTGGTGTTTAAAGGCTTTTAACAACTCTTTTACATTAGGGTACAGCGTCGTTCTATCAGAGAGGTGTTCAAAGTAATATTTCAAGAAGGTTCGATAGCACTCTTCGTGTTTATTTGGGTCAATATTTGCCCACGCCATTGCCTGTTCAATCAACTTAGCTGAACCAAAACCAACCCAGCTCCGCACCAACACTTCACCCGCTAATGGAGCACCCTGCTCAGCAAGAAAAGCATCCACTGATAACGCGATATCTGGAACGCTATCCACCAAGGTGCCGTCTAAATCGAAACAAACGAGTTCAGGCCAACCATCAAACCATTTTTTAAAATGTCGTGGTGTTTTCATTAACGCACACTCGCTAATTCTTGGCGCATCATGTCAATCACCGCTTTATAGTCTTTTTTACCAAAGATAGCCGAGCCCGCAACAAAAGTGTCCGCTCCGGCTCTCGCTACATCAGCGATATTTTTCTCACTGACACCACCATCAACTTCTAAGCGAATATTACGGCCAGTAGAATCAATCAATTCTCTTGCTTCACGTAATTTATCAAGGGTTTTTGGAATAAAAGTTTGCCCACCAAAGCCAGGGTTCACAGACATTAGCAACACCATGTCGATCTTATCTAAGACATATTTCAAATGATGCAGTGTTGTCGCAGGGTTAAAAACCAAACCAGCTCGACACCCACCATCCTTTATCATCTGCAACGATCTATCTATGTGCTCACTCGCTTCAGGGTGAAAAGTAATACTTGTTGCACCCGCATCAATAAACTCGCTTATCATACGATCTACTGGCTTTACCATAAGGTGAACATCAATATCTGCTGTCACACCATGTTTACGTAATGCTTTACAGACCATAGGCCCTATCGTTAGATTAGGGACATAGTGATTATCCATGACATCGAAGTGAATCATGTCGGCTCCCGCTTCCAAGACCTTATCGACTTCTTCCCCTAATCGGGCAAAATCCGCAGAAAGAATCGAAGGGGCGATAATAAAATCATTCATATCTGGCTCCAGCAGTGACAAAATAGAAAATATCGTGGTATTTCGTCCATTTTAACAAGGCACACTTAATAAGTATTGGTAACAATGAAGAAAAATAACGGACCATTTATTAATACCATTATCTTCGGCTTTGCGCTGTTAATGTCACCGCACGCCATCTCTGCCGATGACGAAGTAGCGCCCACACAAGCCGCGAACACAACGCCGAGTGCACCGTCCACGACAGAAAACAAAGCTGCCGAAAAACAAAACAACAAACGAGTTATCCCAACACCTCAAAAAGCACGTTTACAAGCGTTAGAAACAAACTTAAAACAAAACCACCTAGATTATCAAATCAAGATTCTTCAAGCAGAAGGATCCGATTTCCTAACCCTGCATAGGAAGGCATTAACGGGGGATCAACAAGGTTGCGCTATCCTTCTTCACTCTGATAATGAACACCCTAACTGGCCAACAGTCATTTCTCCTTTACGAAATGCACTTCCAAAATACAGTTGGTGCACTCTGTCGATTGAAATTCCTGATATTACAAAACGCGCTAAAGCGGTAGAAACACACTCAGCCAATAGCACAGCACCGACACAAACAGAGCCATTGCTGCCCAATCAAAACGTCGTTTTTGCTCGCATACAAGCCACGATTTCAAGCGCTAAAGCTGAAGGTAATAAACAATTTGTTTTTATCGGTTACGGCACTGGCGCTGCTTACGCAATGCATTTTCTCGCACAGAATAAAACGATGGGAGACGCTCTCATCTTAATTGACATAAAATCTCCACGCACAGTCAGTGACTATTTTTTAGCGCAAGATCTCTCGTTAATAGAACAACCGGTATTAGATACTTATTTTGACCGCTCTGCTGAAGCCCATCGATTTTCTGTGTGGCGTAAACAAGCCGCCAATCAACGTAAAGGCGATACAGGGGAATTTATTCAACTAGATACCACTGGAAGCGGAGCGGAGAGTAAACAACAAAACATTCAACTAGTTCGTGGGTTCTTAAAACAAAATACCACTCAAATTGATCAACTAAAATCTCTCCCTGAATATAAAAAAGGGCTTTTCTATAAAAGCCCTTAATCATAACGCGACGAAAAACACTCTTTTTATTTACGAGATTTTTTGATCATCTCATACGCCGACTGTATTTCTTGAGTACGCTCTTTTGCGTGCTCAATCATTTCATCTGGCAAACCTTTTGCACTAAGTTTATCAGGGTGATGTTGGCTCATTAATTTACGGTACGCTTTCTTAATATCACCATCACTCATATCAGAACTCACGCCAAGCGCATCGTATGCCGCTTTCAACAGGTCCTTTGAATCCGCACTGTTAGGAGATGACTGATACCCTTGTCTAAAATGTGCCTGTTGTTTAATTTGCACATGAAGACTTTCAAACTCGGCAACAGAAACACCCAAGTAAGCACAAACTTGTGAAACTAAAGATTTCTCTTCAACGCTGAAGTGGCCATCGGCATAAGCAGATACCAATAGTATTTCAAGCAAAGTGCGCGTTAAATCTCCGGGCCCCACTACCTCTTTAAACTGACTTAATACAGTAACAAGATCGAAATTAGCCGACTTACCTTCATTAAATAACTGGCGCGCTTGTTGCTGAGCCGCTGGCGAAAGACGCAATCGCTGCATGACCGCTTCAGCTAATTGGATCTCTGCAGCCGATACTTGGCCATCAGACTTGGCTAAACGCCCCATTAATAAAAATAATGTACGGAAAAAAGTTTCCTGTTGTTGACGTACATTTGCGCGCCCACGTAAACCGACAAAAGCACCACCACGCTGCGCATTATCTAGCATAGAGCCGATAAATAAGCCTAGTAGTCCTCCCCAGAACCCCATCAAGATGGTGCCTAAAATTGCACCAATCAACTTCCACATAAAGATATTTCTCCAGAATCGGTAGCCCGTAGTGGCCTGCTTAGATTATCATTTGTCTCACACAAGGACCCAACTAGGGGCAGAGTCCAATTTGGGACAATCATCATTTGGCGACAAGTATACCCTGCATGGTTAAGCATTCACGCATTTACGCTTTAATTTTTCAAAGTCTTTTCATCATACCTTTGGCTCATGCGAATCAATGGGATTGGGTTCCGAGAGAATCTTTACCTGCCGATCAGCAAGCTCAACTTGGACGATACTGCCGTGGGTCTTATATAGATCAGTGGAAAAGCCCTAATTCACAAGATACCAACCTCAAGGCAGATCTAATTTATCGAGACAAAGAAGGTGTCGTTCACCTCAATGGAGCCGCTGAAATTATTCAACCTAACTCTACTTTACAAGCAGATAAGATTGAAGGCGTTCCTGACAAGTATTATAAAACTGATGGCAATGTTGTTCTAAGACAAAAAAGTCAAATGATTCGTGGTTCCAGTGGCTACCTCTCAAGCACTGATGATTCACCTACAGAGTTTGTAGACGCGAAATTTGTCAGCCTAGATACCGGCGCTCGTGGTGCTGCCAAATCGTTACTTCGCAGTAAAAACGGCATTATCTTCATTCATCAAGGGTACTACACGACTTGTGAGCCAACAGAAGAAAGCTGGCAACTTTATGGTACCGCTATTGAGCTTAATCCTAGCGAAGGTTTTGGTACCGCTGAAAATGTCCAAATCCGCATTCATGATGTGCCTGTTTTTTACTTTCCTTGGCTAAGATTCCCGTTAAATAACGCTCGCCAAACTGGTTTTCTATTCCCTAGCTTTGGCCTATCTGGCAGCAAGGGATTAAGTGTTTCCGCGCCTTTCTATTGGAATATTGCTCCTAATTACGATGCAACAATCACCCCCAATTACGTCCAACAAGAAGGGGCAGGCTTTGACCTTGAGCTTAGACATTTAGGTAAATATGGCCAAACAACCTACGAACAATCTACCTTTGATGATAATGCTGAAGGTGAGCAAACGCTGAGAAAACTAAAAACAGATCAGCAACTGAATAAATATTTCTCCACTGGATTGTTATTAGAAGACAATCCAACTGAAGACAAATTTCCTGATACCAATACTACGTCTTTAGGCGAACAAGATAATTATGAAAGGAGCGGATACCTTTCTTTTAATAATGGAAATTTTAGCAGTACAGCAAAAGTTCGGCGCTATCAAACACCAGACCCTTCAAACGACAAACCTTTTGATTGGTTACCTCGCCTTGATGCCTCTTATCGCTATGCGACTGATCTTATAGATTACAGTATAGAAGGCCAATACACTGACTTTTACGATCCTGACGAAAATGATTTTGATGGTCAGCGTACTGTGGCTAACCAGGATATAAAACTCAATTTAAGTAACGCGTGGGGCAGCTTTACTCCTGGTATTTTACTGCAAAATCGTCAGTACTCTATTCATAAATACACCACAAACTCAGATTACGATACAAGCCTGAACCATGTATCTACATACTTTGATTCAAGTGCTACCTTTGAACGCAGCATCTTGAACAATGACAAAACATGGCGTCAGACACTGACTCCAAAATTAAGCTTCCTAAACTCACCTTATGAAGATCAAAGCCTTATTCCTGATTTTGATGCCAGCACACCGGTACTAAACTATTCGCAGGCATTCAGTCATGAGAGGTTAAGCGGCAATGATCGCGTCGGTGATACACAACAGTTTACCTTAGGGATTGAAAGTCGTTTATATGATGAGAACAACAACGAACGCTGGGCCTTTAAACTGGGACAAATCCAATACCTAAAAGATCGTTTCGTTTCTGTCAGTGGTACCACTAGCAGCAACACCCCAATAGCAGATTCAAGCACAAGCCCATTACTGGCATCCGTAACCTACACAGGTAGCGATCGATTCAGCCTAACGGCTAATGCTAACTATGACATAGGGGATGGTAATTCGACCCTTACTCAAGTTATTGTAAAATTGAAACCAGTTGACGAAGTTAAGATTGATTTAAGTTATCTTTATACCATTGATAACGAAGATTCTGATGACGACGCCAACCAGACAAATATCGGAACTATATTCCCACTTAATCAAAACTGGTCAATGTTTTTACAACACACCTATGACTTTATGGGAAATAGAACCACGAAAGAAGTCGCAGGCTTAGGCTACGAAAACTGCTGTCTAAAAGTCTCTGCAAGCTATCAACGCTGGCTTAATGACGACAGCGTCTTTGAAAACGGCTTCTTCCTACAATTTAGTTTACGCAGCTTAAGCAGTGTTGGTGCTAAAGATAATAGTACTTCTAGCATCGCTGACGATTATTGGAACAAAGGGAAAACTGGATACTAATGATGAAAATCTTTTCTTTAATATTAAGCTTGGCTCTATTTATAGCGCCTTTTCAAAGCCTACAAGCAGCACCTCAAAAACTGGACGGCATTGCTGCTATCGTTGACTCTCAACCTATTTTAGACAGCGATATTCAAGCGCGATTTAATGTTGTGAAAAGTCGAATTCCAGGTGGTCAAATGACACCTAATATTCACCGTCAAATATTAAACCAACTTATTGATGAAACCCTAGAAGCCAATTATGCCCGCAGTGTTGGTATGCAAATTTCTAGCGACACGGTTGATAAAGCAATTCTAGGCGTTGCTCAACGAATGAATCTTGATCTTAATGGACTAAAGCAAGTTCTTGCTAAACAAGGTGTCGATTACAGTCGCTATCGTGATCAGATTGAAAAAGAAATCCTCATTAGTAACATTAAAAAAGAAATCATTAACAAACGAATTTCTATTAGTCAGCAAGAAATTAATGACTACTTAAGTTCTGATACCAGCTTGAGTAAGGACAAAGATGAAGTCCATTTAAGACATCTTCTGATTCGCTCTAGCAACCCTGATGAAGCTAAAGCCAAAATTGAAGCCATCGCTAAAAAAATCCATAGCGAAGATGACTTTATAAACCAAGCCATTGCCAATTCAGATGGCCAATTCGCTATTGAAGGCGGGGATTTAGGCTGGCGCCCATTAAATCAACTTCCTCCACTATTTGTTAGAGCACTTGATGATAGCAAGACAGGCGCCCTAGTAGGCCCGATACAGAGTAATGCTGGTTTTCACTTACTATGGTTAATTGCTAAACGTTCACCGTCTACAACGATCCAACAGCAAACCAAAGCTCGACATATTTTAGTTCGACCAAACGAAATTCGAGATATGCAACAAACCAAAGCGCTCGCTGAAAATATCTATCAGCAACTAAAGAAAGGCGCAAACTTTGGTGATTTAGCAAGAAAATACAGTGAAGATCAAGGCTCTACTTTACAAGGTGGAGAGCTAGGTTGGACATCACCTGGAACCATGGTTCCAGAATTTGAAAAAGTGATGGATGAAACACCGATAGGCGGCTTCAGCCAACCATTCCAAACGAAATTTGGCTGGCACATCGTTGAAGTAGAAGGCCGTCGCAAAGCAGATATTAGTAAAAAGGTTCAAGATGCTAAAGCCGAGCAAGCCTTAGTGGCACAGAAAAAAGACGTGGTACTAAGTAACTGGTTAGGCGAATTGAAAGCGGATGCTTTTATCGATATAAAGGAATAAGTACGTAGATGATGCAACAAGACGAGAAGAAAGAAATGCCTATTATTGCCATTACCTCCGGTGAACCTGCCGGCATTGGCCCTGATATTATCCTCAGCGCATTGATGACTACATCATTCGATGCTCGTCTTGTTGTTCTCGCAGACCCGACACTACTGAAAGCAAGAGCAAAGTGCTTAAATCTTGAGCCTACTCTGATAACAATCGATTCTCCCGAACAAGTAATAGCACATCAGAAAGGGGCGATTTACATACTTCCCGTTGAATTAAACAAGCCAAGCCAGGCGGGATTTCTTGATGTTACCAATGCGCCCTATGTTCTAAAAACACTAGAAATCGCAGGACAAGGTTGCCTAGAGGGAAGATTTGACGCCGTCGTTACCCCACCCGTTCATAAAGGCATCTTGTGCGAAACCGGAACACATTTCTCTGGACATACTGAGTTTTTTCAACACCTCTGCCACTCTAAACACGTTGTTATGATGCTCGCCACTGATGCAATGAAGGTCGCATTAGCCACCACACATTTGCCATTAAAGAATGTCTCAGAAGCCATTACCGACGAAACCCTAACGCTGGTCATTCATGCTCTTAATCACGACCTTAAGACAAAATTTGGTATCGAGTCTCCCAGCATTCTCGTCTGCGGCTTAAACCCGCATGCTGGTGAAGATGGACATCTAGGCATGGAAGAAATAGATGTCATCATCCCAACGCTCTCGCGATTAAGAAATGAAGGCCTAAATTTAATTGGTCCATTACCTGCTGACACTCTTTTCACACCTAAATACTTAGATCAAGCTGACTGCGTTTTAGCTATGTATCACGATCAAGGCTTACCTGTGTTAAAATACTCAGGATTTGGTAATGCCGTAAATATTACGTTAGGCTTACCCATTATTCGAACCTCGGTGGATCATGGCACAGCCATTGATTTAGCAGGAACAGGCGCAGCCAATGACGGCAGTTTAAAAGTCGCCATTCAACACGCCATCAATATGGCCAATAACGCGAAAAAACATTCCTAATGAGCAAACCACAATCCCATAAAGCACGTAAACGCTTCGGCCAGAACTTCTTACACGACCACGGTGTGATCCGTCGTATTGTTGCTTGTATTGGCCCTAGAAAAGGCCAAAAAATTGTTGAAATTGGCCCCGGTAAAGGTGCCTTAACAGAAGGCATTATCAGCGTTACCGAACGCATGGACGTTGTCGAGCTAGACCGCGACCTAATCCCTATACTAAAAGTAAATTTGTTTCGATTTCCTGAATTGACCGTTCATGAAGCAGACGCAATGAAATTCGATTTTGCTTCACTTGCGACAGAACAACGAATTCGTGTCGTTGGTAATTTACCTTATAACATTTCAACACCGCTTATTTTCCATTTACTAAGCCAAGCAAGCGCAATTGAAGACATGCACTTCATGCTACAAAAAGAAGTAGTAGATCGCCTAGCCGCTCGCCCTGGTGACAGTTTATATGGCCGCTTAAGCGTCATGGCACAATATTACTGCGATGTGGAATCACTCTTTATTGTTGGCCCAGAATCCTTTGATCCAGCACCAAAAGTAGACTCTGCCATTGTTCGAATGACACCCCATAAAATCCTTCCGTTTCCTGTCGTAGACATTAAAACACTTGAGGATACGGTCAGAATTGGCTTCCATCAACGTCGAAAAACGTTACGTAATAACTATAAAGGCGTATTGGATAACGAAGATTTTGAGTTGCTAGAAATAGACCCTAGCCTGCGCCCAGAAAGATTAGATGTTGCAGACTTTGTACGCATTGCTAACCTCGTTCATAACAAGGAAGCCTAGATGTTAAAGCACGATGTTGCCATCTCAGTGCAAACAGAATATCTAGCACAGCAATCAACCCCCTCTGAATCCAGGTTTGTATTCGCTTATCACATTACCATCACAAACTGTGGCACCGAGTCCGCAAAGCTTGAATCCAGACATTGGGTAATTACCAATGGCAACGAAAAAGTTCAGGAAATCAAAGGTAGCGGCGTAGTGGGAGAATACCCTCACCTAGCCGCTGGCGAGTCATTTCAATACACCAGCGGAACGGTTATGGATACCGTTGTTGGCTGCATGCATGGCAGCTATCGTTTTATCGCGGATGATGGCACTGAGTTCGATGCGCCAGTTCGTCCATTCACTCTGTCTGTTCCAAATAAGGTACACTGAGGTTTTATTATGGCAACGTATGCCATTGGCGACTTACAAGGCTGTTTGACGCCTCTCTTTGATTTACTTGAAAAAATCAACTATAAACAAAATCAAGACCAACTATGGTTTGCCGGCGATCTCATTAATCGCGGCCCTGAATCGCTTGAAACATTGCGTTTCATAAAGTCACTTGGTGATAACGCCAAAGTCATTCTTGGCAATCACGATCTCCACTTAATCGCGGTAGCACACGGCCATAGCACGCTAAAACGAAACGACACCCTATTTAATATTCTGACAGCGAGTGATCGAGACGAGTTAATTTCATGGTTAAAACAACAACCACTTTGCCACTATGATGCGTCATTAAATACCATAATGACACATGCGGGCATACCGCCTTGTTGGACACTCACGCAGACTCAAAGACTAGCCAAAGAAGTAGAAAATCAACTTAATGGGGATCACATAGATGACTTCCTCGCCGTTATGTATGGTAACAAACCCAGATTATGGGACGAAAATTTAGTAGGTATGGATAGACTCAGAGCCATTACTAATTATTTAACACGAATGCGCTTTTGTGATGAAAACAGTAAGCTTGATCTTAAAAGTAAAGAAGGTCCCGCGACCGCGCAGAAAGGTTACGCTCCATGGTTTACCTACCCCAACAAACTACCTGAAGATTGCCATATTGTGTTCGGCCATTGGGCGGCGCTAGAAGGCATTACAAATATAGACAGAATACATGCTTTAGACACTGGCTGTGTCTGGGGCGGGAGCTTAACAGCCCTTCGCTTAGAAGATAAACAAAGCTTTAGTACCCCTTGTTCAACAAATCGGAAAACAATATGACCTATACCTGCATTGACGTCTCTGACGCGCTTCCAATCATAGAAAACGATGCTCTCATTGTGGATATCCGCGACGCAACTAGCTATCAAAATAGCCACATTATTAATGCGGTTAGCCTCGACAATGACAATGTACAAACCTTCATCGAAACCAGTAATAAATCTCGTCCAATCATTGTTTGCTGTTATCACGGCAATAGCAGTAAAGGGGCAGCTGAATACCTTGCAGCCCAAGGCTTTAGTGAAGTGTACTCACTAAACGGCGGCTATAGCCAATGGAGCGCAATGTTTCCAGAACAATGCGAATTAGGTAGTTAATTAAAACATGGCTCAGTATCAGGTATATCTAGTTGGTGGCGCAGTTCGAGATAAATTACTTGGGCTAGACGTTAAAGATCGTGATTGGGTCGTGACTGGCGCAACCCCTGAGGAGCTAGAAAAGCAAGGCTATCAACAAGTTGGCAAACAATTCCCTGTTTTCTTGCACCCAAGAAACAAAGAAGAATACGCGCTGGCACGCAAAGAGAAAAAACAAGGTCAAGGCTACACAGGCTTCATATGTGACTTCTCACCAGATATCACATTAGAAGAGGATTTAGAGCGCCGCGATCTCACCATCAACGCCATTGCCCAAGATACAGACGGAAAACTAATCGACCCTTTCCATGGTCAAGAAGACATTAAAAAACGCCTTTTTCGACATGTTTCTAGTGCTTTTATCGAAGACCCATTGCGAGTATTGCGCATCGCACGTTTTGCCGCACGCTTTGCCGACTTTGACTTTAATATTGCCCCAGAAACACTCAGCTTAATGCAGACGATCAGCTTATCAGGAGAGCTTTCTAGCCTAAGTCCTGAGCGCGTATGGAAAGAACTAGAAAAGTCGCTTTCAACCCCTAATGCTTATGTATTTTTTGATGTTCTTGAAAAAGCAAACGCATTAGATGCCTTGTTTCCAGGTTTTGTTTGGCAACCCAGCCAGCGTATTCGATGCCAACTAGAAGAAGCCCATTTAACCGCACCACAACGGTGGTCGTTACTGTGCCAACACACTCAAATAAGCGCATTAGAAAGCCTGCAAAAACAACTAAAATGCCCAAATCAATTCAAAGTGTTAGCAGAGCAAGTTCGCCATTTTAGAGAAAATCAAAAAATCCCAATGCCTGCCGAGCAATGGGAAAGCTGGCTAACCAGTGTCAGCGCCATAAAAAAACCTCAACCATACCAACGTCTGATTGAGGTTTTAAGCCTACTAACGAATACTCACCAAGATCAATGGCTAGATTTGCGCAACAGCATCGCCAAAATAAATGCAGCAAGTTTAATGAAACAAGGGTTTAGTGGCGCTGAGCTTGGCCTAGCACTCAAAGCAACCAGAATAACCACACTAAATGAACAAGCTAACTCTTTTATCGAGCATACCGATCAGTAAGCGCTTACTTTTTTTCTCGCTATTTTAACGCCAACAGCCTTCGCCGCTTTTACCGCACCCGGTTTACGTAACGTCATAACCAACGCATTCATCTGAAAAGTTTTAATCAGCTCATCACTCAAATGCTCAGCTAAGGTTTCAATTAGCTCAAAACGGCGTTCAGCACAAAATGCGATAATGAAATTTGAAATAGCCTCATAATCAAGCGTTTTAGATAAATCATCGGCTTGTGCAGGATCTCGGTTGTCATGCTCCATTTCAAGATCGAACACCAACTCTTGCTCAATGGTTTTTTCCCAATCATATACACCGATAACAGCCTTAACATTCAGACCTTCAATAAAAACGATATCATTCATAACTAGCACTCCTCAATAGGGGGCAATTCAGATAATGGCCATCTAGCTCTTATAGAAAGATCAAGCGGAGAAGACTGCCCATTGGCCAAACGTTGCGCACCAGCGTAAGCAATCATGGCCCCATTATCTGTACAAAACTCAGGGCGAGCATAGAAAACACTCGCTTTAACTTTTTTAAGTTGTGATTCCAGCTGTTCTCTTAAGCGCTGATTTGCGCTCACACCGCCGGCAATAATTAATTGTTTCAAGCCTTCCGCTTCAAGTGCACGACGACACTTAATAACTAAGGTATCGACCACGGCCACTTCAAATGACAAAGCTGCATCTGCTTTAAATTGCTCATCACAACGGTCGTCATCTAACGCACTATGAATAGCGGTTAAAAACGCCGTTTTCAAACCACTAAAACTAAAATCCAACCCCGGACGATCGGTCATAGGCCGTGGGAATTTAAGCCCACTATTAGGATTTCCTTGCTTCGCCAACGCTGCGATTTGAGGGCCGCCAGGATAAGGTAGGCCAATCATTTTAGCCGCTTTATCAAAGGCCTCCCCCGCCGCATCATCTAAAGATTGACCAAGTAGACGGTACTTACCTATGCCATCGACTCGAACCAATTGTGTGTGCCCACCTGAGACAAGCAGAGCAATAAAAGGCATAGAAGGTTGGCTTTCTTCCAACATTGGCGCTAACAAGTGCCCCTCCATGTGATGCACGCCTAGTGCTGGAATATTCAGTGCAAAAGCCAAAGAACGTCCAATCGTCGCCCCAGCCATCAATGCACCGACCAAACCTGGACCGCTGGTATAAGCGATAGCATCCAACTCTTTTTTCGTCATGCCTGCTTCAAGCAATACCTCATCGATCAATGGTAAGGTTTTACGCACATGATCACGAGACGCCAATTCAGGCACCACACCACCGTATTCCGCATGCTGCGCAATTTGAGAGTAAATTTTATGAGCTAATAAACCACTCTCTGTGTCATAAATAGCAATGCCAGTCTCATCACAGGACGTTTCTAAACCCAGTACTTTCATCTACACCATCTCATTAATCTGTTTGTCCATATTGTAACTCATCTAGTCTGACGGCGGCAGACTGTAAAACAGATTAGACAGGCGCAGTCAAAACATTTACAATACGCGCGTTTTCAATGTTTAAATTAAAAGGCAGGTGATTTTTCTCGTTTGGCACATAGCTTCAAAGCAAGCAATATGGCGGACCAAACACAACTCTTGGTAAAAAATTAACAGTTACAGACGCGACATCAGTCTGCTCAGAGTTAGAAAAATCGATCATCTTGATGGATGGTCTGCTCTGTTCAACAAAAGCGCGCTTTGAAAGCCCATTAAATACGGGTATGATTCACGCCGTTTTTGTGAATACTTAAACTTAAAAAACATTATTAAAGGTAAAAACATGCCAGCAGTAAAAGTAAAAGATAACGAACCATTTGACATCGCTCTACGTCGCTTCAAGCGCTCTTGTGAAAAAGCAGGTGTTTTGGCAGAAGTTCGTCGTCGTGAATGCTACGAAAAACCAACAACTCTTCGCAAACGTGCTGCAGCAGCAGCTGTAAAACGTCACGCTAAGAAAGTTTCTCGTGAGCAGAAAAAATTCCAACGTTTGTACTAGGCCTCTATGCCGTTTGGCAATTTGCTTAAAACAAATGTTTACCTAGACGCTTCTTGCATTTAGGTTTATAAAAAAACGGCTAGTTAACAAACTAGCCGTTTTTTTTGCGTATATATTTGCCTACTAGAAAGTAAAGAGGAACTCATGTCAGCATTAAAAAAATTCATATCAGAAACCATTAAAGATGCCATGCGCGCTAAAGATAAACTGCGCGTCACAACCATCCGAACTATTCTTTCTGAGTGTAAAAAAATTGAAATTGACGAACGTATCGAGCTAGACGATGCTCGAGTCCTAGCCGTTCTAGATAAAATGAACAAGCAGCGTAAAGATTCTCACCAACAGTTTTTAGCAGCTGGCCGCGAAGATCTAGCTGAAATAGAGCATAACGAAATAAAAATCATCAGTGAGTTTTTACCTGCTCCACTAACTGACGACGAAGTTGGTGAAATAGTAAAAGCAGCTATCGCAGAAACTGGCGCTAGCTCAATGCAGCAAATGGGCGCAGTAATGGCCATTGTAAAACCGCAAGTGCAAGGCCGCGCAGACATGGCAACCATTAGTAAACAAGTAAAAGCACAACTAGGTTAATTCTATGGCGGGACGCATACCAGATCAGTTTATTGACGAGTTACTCGCTCGAACCGACTTAACCGATGTCGTTGCGTCCCGTATTAGCCTAAAAAAAACAGGGCAAAATTACAGCGCCCTCTGCCCTTTTCATAACGAGAAAAGCCCTTCATTTAGCCTCAATCCAAATAAACAATTTTATTATTGCTTTGGCTGTGGAGCAGGCGGCAACGCCATTTCCTTCGTAATGGAACACGACCACCTAGATTTTGTTGATGCCATTGAAATGCTAGCCAAAGATGCTGGCATGGAAGTACCACGAGATCAAGGTGCCCCAGATCGCTATGAGCAAAATGCCGAACTCCTTAAGCGCCTTTCTGAAAGCTCGCAATTCTACCAAGAGCAGCTAACTCAGAGCACGGAAAAGAAAAAGGCGACAGACTACCTATCAAAAGACAGAGGACTATCAGGGCAAATAGCCAAAATATTTGGCTTAGGTTTTGCCCCTCCTGGATGGGACAACTTACTTAAACGCATCGGAACTCGAGCCGAAAGCCAAGAGCAACTTCTCCACGGCGGCATGCTAATCGAGAAAAAAGATCAACCAGGTCACTATTATGACCGCTTTCGTGATCGCATTATTTTTCCCATTCGAGACTCTCGAGGCCGCGTCATTGCATTCGGTGGACGAGCTTTTGGCGACGAGAAACCGAAATATTTAAACTCCCCAGAAACCCCTGTTTTTCAAAAAAGCCAAGAACTCTATGGGCTTTTTGAGGCGAAACAAAATACCCCCATACTCGATCAAATCATCGTTGTAGAAGGCTATATGGACGTTATCGTCCTTGCTCAGCATGGTATCACCAATGCCGTTGCGACCCTAGGTACCTCCGTTAATAGCCAACATATCCGCAAACTTTTTAAGTTAGTTAGCAAAGTAGTGCTCTGCTTTGATGGCGATAAAGCCGGACGTGCCGCAGCAATACGAGGCCTAGAAGCCGCCTTACCGGTCATGCAGGATGAAAAACAAATTCGCTTTCTTTTTTTACCCGAAGGTGAAGACCCTGATTCACTAGTAAGAAAAGAAGGCAAAGAAGCATTTAACAACCGGCTTACCGATGCGTCCTCACTTTCTCATGTACTTTTTGATCATGCGAGAAATCAAGTGACTCTGGGTGACGAAGAAGGTGAAGCACAATTCACACGCAATGCCATGGGTCTAATCCAACAAATACCCAAAGAATTAACCTTTCGCTCCGTACTCATTCGCCAACTTAGCGAACAATCTGGTATCGACAGCGAGACCTTAAGCAATACAAGCATAAAAACTAGGCCCCACAGTGCAGCGTACTCCAACACCACTCCAGTCAACACAAACAATACAAATGCGTCAGCTCTTGAATCTTATAGCTACGATACCGACACTCCAGATTTAAGCCATTATGATATGGCTCCACCATTCAATGAATATGATGGATACCAACATTCTGAACCCCAAACAGACTATGGCAGCGAAAGAAAATCCACATTTAAGAAACCCTTTAAAAAAGGTAAGTTTCAAAAAGATGAACCTAACCTGCCACCTGCACCACCTAGCCTAAACAGCCTATCTAAGGCCTCCCTATGTCTTTTATTACACCCTCACATTGCTAAAGAAATCGACATCCCAGATCCCATTGTGAATAGAGCAGAAGGCGACTTACAGGTGTTATGCAAGATCTGGCGCTATTTCTACAAACAGCCAAGTAAAAATATTGGACACTTCTTAATTGACTTAAATGACCCCGCAATATCATCGGCTATTTATCGCCTGCTCAACCATAAAGATGCCCCTATTCAGCTCAAATTACCTCACCCGCAACAAGAGGTAATTGATGTTATTACCAAGCTTGAAAAAAATCTTGGCATGGAGTCCTTGAAAAACACGACAAGTGATTCCATAAATACAGAACAAGACAAGCAAGATTGGCGAAATCGAATAGAGCAAATACGACGTAAAAAGTCGTAACTATTACCCAAAATTCGTTCAAAAAAAGACGAATATCTGGATAAAAGCGATTGATTTTGTTATAATCCGCTGCTTGAAAACTCCCAAACGAATTTCTAACGATAGGTTGTCGAATGCCAGACACTCAACAGTCACGTCTCAAAGAGCTGATCGCTAAAGGTAAAGAACAAGGTTACTTAACCTTTGCAGAAGTAAACGATCACCTTCCTGATGACCTTTCTGACCCAGAGCAAGTAGAAGAAATCATCGCCATGATCAATGACATGGGGATCACTGTTTCGGAAGTTGCTCCAGATAAAGATAGCCTTCTGATGGAAGAAGGCGATTCGACCGATGAAGCCGCCGCTGAAGAAGCTGCGGCAGCATTGGCCGCTGTAGAAGGCGATGTCACTCGCACTACAGATCCTGTCCGAATGTATATGCGCGAAATGGGAACAGTTGAACTACTGACCCGCGCAGGTGAAATCGCCATAGCAAAACGTATCGAAGAAGGTACGCGCGAAGTCATGTCTGCAATTTCTTATTTCCCTGGTGCTGTCGATGTATTACTCGACACCTACGCCAGAGTGAAAGAAGAAGAAGGACGTTTAAGTGATATCTTTAGCGGCTTTATTGATGGGGATGGCGAAGAGCCTGTCTTCGAAGAATTACTCGAAGAAGCACCTGTCGAAGAAGAAAAAGATAACGCTGATGATGATTCTGATGATGACTCTGACGACGAGGAAGAAGAAGAAACGGATAACGGCCCAGATCCAGAAGAAACGGCGCTTCGTTTTAACGACATCTCTCGCATTTATGAAGAATTAAAAGTATTGCTTGAAACTCGCGACAGACATGATCCTGTTGTACAAAGCAAGCAAGAAGAACTCAGCATTAGTTTTGCGCCAATCAAACTGGTTCCAAAAATATTCGATGAGTTGGTTAATCGCGTTCGATCTCGCATGGATAAAGTACGCGATCAAGAACGATTAATTATGCAAGTGTGTGTCCGTAAAGCCGGCATGCCTCGAACTGAGTTCTTGAAACGCTTCCCAAGTAATGAAACCAACCCTACTTGGTTACAAGAGCAAATTGACTCAGGTGCAGGATACGCTGCAGGTCTTGAAGAAAACGAAGCTGAATTTATGCGCAGCCAGCGTAAACTTCGTACTGTTTCAAAAGAAACAGGCCTAACGATTGCTCAGCTAAAAGAAATCAATCGCCGTATTTCTATCGGTGAAACTCGCTCTCGCCGTGCCAAGAAAGAAATGGTAGAAGCCAATCTACGCTTGGTTATCTCGATTGCGAAAAAATACACGAACCGTGGTTTACAATTCTTGGACCTTATCCAAGAAGGCAACATTGGCTTAATGAAAGCCGTTGATAAGTTCGAATATCGTCGTGGCTATAAGTTCTCTACTTATGCGACATGGTGGATTCGACAAGCAATCACGCGCTCAATTGCTGACCAAGCACGAACTATTCGTATTCCAGTACACATGATCGAAACCATTAATAAACTGAATCGCATCTCTCGTCAGATGCTTCAGGAAATGGGTCGAGAGGCCACACCAGAAGAGCTTGCTGCTCGCATGGATATGCCAGAAGACAAGATCCGTAAAGTGTTAAAAATTGCGAAAGAACCTATTTCAATGGAAACACCAATAGGTGATGATGAAGATTCTCATCTAGGTGATTTCATTCAAGATGATGGCGCAGAGTCACCAATTGATACAGCAACAATCGAAGGGTTACGTGAATCTACCACCATGGTACTAGCAGGCTTAACCGCTCGCGAAGCCAAGGTATTACGTATGCGCTTCGGTATCGATATGAACACTGACCACACCCTTGAAGAAGTTGGTAAGCAATTTGATGTAACTCGTGAACGAATTCGTCAAATTGAAGCAAAAGCATTACGTAAACTTCGTCACCCTAGCCGTTCAGA
This sequence comes from Marinomonas sp. TI.3.20, assembly GCF_038155025.1. Taxonomy (NCBI): domain Bacteria; kingdom Pseudomonadati; phylum Pseudomonadota; class Gammaproteobacteria; order Oceanospirillales; family Oceanospirillaceae; genus Marinomonas; species Marinomonas sp. TI.3.20. The sequence goes on from NZ_JBAKAS010000003.1 coordinate 277,160, forward strand.
GCACCTAAGAAGCTTCTTAGACGAATAATTCATTGTTCTAAATTTTGCTATTAAAAGGCTATTGATCTTATCAATAGCCTTTTTTTATCTTCAATTAATCATAAGAAAAGAAAGCATCTTCTATCAAGCTGTCATAAACTAAAAATATAATCGAGCAAAAGACAGTGAGATTCAGCTTGAATAAACTTTATCGTGATAACAGACACGACAATTTTCTGAACGTTTTTCAGCAAGAAAAACGCTCAACAAAACCTCAACCAAGTGCCTCTAATACAAGCACTCGACATTTTTTACGCCTAAATATTTTTTCAAACCCACCAATCAAACACGTACTTTCTAACCAATCAAAACTTCATAACAATTTTTTTGTTCCAAGGAGTAATGCTGTATGGAAAAAATTTACGTTCTAGATACCAATGTACTGCTTCACGACCCTTTAGCAATTTATGCATTTGCAGAGCATAAAGTTGTTATCCCTATGACAGTTCTAGAAGAACTAGACGTCATAAAAGATAGACGTGATAAGGATGTCAGCAGAGAAGCACGACTCGCTATTAATATTATTGATAAGATGGTGGGTGATGCCTCACCTAAAGAACTACAAAGTGGCGTCCCTATCAAACAAGCGAATCACGCAGGAGACGACGTTTCTGATAAAACCACCGAAGGCTCACTCGCGGTTTTTCCAGATCAGCAAATCACCCACACCGACAACGTTCCCTTTCTTAATGGAAACCATGATCACGCTAATGACAATAGAATAATAAATGTTGCCCTAAGCTTACAAGCAACCAGCCCAAGGGCCGCAGTCTGTCTTGTTACCAAAGACATCAACATGAGAATTAAAGCCAAAGGATCAGGTCTAGAGCGTGTTGAAGACTATAGAAAAGACAAAGTGCTTGATGATGTCGACCTAATGAGCAAAGGCTATATTCAATTTCCCAATAGCTTCTGGTCTACCGTTAACAACGTACGAACCGAATCTCATGGACTTCATACAATTCATTTAATTGAAAAATCCAGTATGCCAACCCTTTATCTCAATATGTTTATCATTGACGATGAAGACTTCGTCGGCTTTGTCGTCAACATTGATAAAGACTTCCTCTATATCTTAGACATCAACAAACAAAGTATCATGCACCAAAGCTTTTGGGGGATTAAACCTCGCAACTTAGAGCAAGCCATGGCTTTTTATCTACTACGCCATGACAATTCAGATCTAATGATCATGACTGGCCCGGCCGGATCAGGTAAAACATTACTAGCGCTTGCTTACGGCCTACAAGTCACGATGGAGGAAAAACGCTTTAATAAAATAATTGTGGCCCGCTCAACACCTCCGATGGCGGAAGATATTGGGTTCTTACCAGGTACCGAAGAAGAAAAAATGGCACCATGGCTTGCCGCTTTTGATGATAACCTAGAAATTTTACACGGCGCAGATGAGCATGCCTTTAGCAGCATTGATTACGTCAAACAAAAAGCCAATATCCAGTTTAAATCTCTTAACTTTATGCGCGGACGCTCTTTTAATAATGCACTAATCATTATTGATGAAGCTCAAGGCTTAACCCAGTTTCAATTAAAGTCGATTGTTACTAGAGTAGGCAGCAATTCTAAAATCATTGTCCTAGGTAATCTTGCACAAATCGACAACAAATACATCAACCCACTAACATCGGGATTAACCTACCTTGTTGAAAAATGTAAGTCCTTTAAATACGCTAGCGTTATGCACGTTAATGGCATAGAGCGAAGCCGATTGGCAGAGTTTGCCGAAGAAAATCTTTAAACTTGCACTTCATGAAAAATCCTAAGCGATAAAAAAAGGGAAGGCTAATCGCCTTCCCTTTTCTACACTTTCTACTTACAAAACGCTGCCTACTGACTAACCGATTTAGCTAATTCAGTAATTTCTGCCCATTTACCCGCTTTTACTAAATCTGCTGGAACAATCCAAGAACCTCCAACACAAAGCACATTTGGTAAAGCAAGGTATTCACGGAAATTATTTGCACCGATACCACCCGTTGGGCAAAATTTAATTTGCGACAAAGGTCCGCCGAATGCTTTCAGCGCTTTCACACCACCATTCACTTCTGCTGGGAAAAACTTGAAGTGGTCATAGCCATACTCCATACCCAAAAGAATATCTGAAATAGTCGCTACAGCAGGTAAGTAAGGAACATCATATTCTTTACCTACTGCTAGTAAATCAGCCGTCATACCTGGGCTGATTATAAATTGCGAACCAGCCTCAACCGCTTGAATATACTGTGCACGTGAGCACACAGTACCAGCTCCAACAATGGCCTCAGGCACTTCTTTTCGCAACGCAGTGATCGCTTCAAGAGCAACAGGAGTACGCAAAGTCACTTCTAAAACCGGAACGCCACCTGCAACCAAAGCCTTACCAAGCGCAACGGCTTGCTCTACACTGTCTACTACAATAACAGGCACTACTGGTGTCGCTGTCATAACCTCAGCTGAAGTTAATGAAGTCGTCATAATCTATTCCTTCTAAACTTAATAGTCGTGCCAGTTACGGCCATCTTTAATCGGTAATGCCATAGAAGCCGCAGGGCCCCAAGAACCTGAAGCGTATTCTTTTGGACGCTCACTGGTTTGGTTCCACGCTGACATAATGCCATCAACCCACTTCCAAGCGGCTTCCACTTCGTCATAGCGCATAAACAATGTCGCATCATTACGCATTACATCTAAAAGCAAACGCTCATACGCCTCTGGGCTACGTTTATTATGAAAGGCTTCAGTCAAACTTAAGTTCAAATCAACGGGCTGAAGGTTCATCCCTTCACTCGCGCCAGGCACTTTATTCATGACCGTCAAAGATATTTTTTCTTCTGGCTGAAGACGAATAATAAGCTCGTTGCGTTGCAGCTGACGATTACTTTCATCACTAAAAATACTGTGCGGTACCGTTTTATATTGAATAACAATTTCAGAATAACGCTGACCAAGGCGCTTACCCGTTCTTAGGTAGAAAGGTACGCCAGCCCAACGCCAATTATCAATATCGGCACGTAGAGCAACAAAAGTTTCCGTACGAGATTCTGGGTTACTTCCTTCTTCATCAAAGTAACCAGTTACCTCTTTACCATTCACAACACCTTTAGCGTATTGGCCACGAACGGTTTTCGTGTAAGCATTTGCTCCCTCAATAGGACGCAATGCCTTCAATACTTTAATTTTTTCATCACGAACAGAATCCGCATCCATTCGTCCTGGAGGCTCCATAGCCACAAGGCACAACAACTGGATAATATGGTTTTGTACCATATCTCGCATCGCACCAGCGTCATCGTAATATCCCCAACGCCCTTCGACACCAACCGTTTCAGACACAGTGATTTGCACGTTATCTATGTGCGCACTATCCCAAAGCGGTTCGAATAAGGTATTGCCAAAACGAATCGCCAACAGGTTCTGTACTGTTTCTTTGCCAAGATAATGGTCAATACGGAACACCTGTTGCTCCGTGAAGTTTTCCATTACTTCGTTGTTGATGGCTCTAGATGAGGCTAGATCACGCCCTAAAGGCTTTTCTAACACAACACGCATACGCTCTTTATTTAAACCATGCGTTGCCAATGAGGAACAAATAGAACCGAATAAACTAGGAGATGTTGCCAAATAGAAAACAACATCACGGTCATCACCACCTACTTTATCGTCATTTAAACGCGAGAAGTCAGATTCTTTCTGCGCATCGACAGACACATAACTTAAACGCGTTTTAAATTGAGACCAGGTCTTATCATCGCCCACGCTTGTAGGAACAAACTCGTCCAGCGCTCCGCGTACTTTATCTTGATAATCTTCTGCACTCATTTCTCGTCGAGAGGCGCCAATAATGCGTGTTGTTGGTGCTAACAATCCATCCATTTCAAGATGGTACAACGCGGGTAACAACTTGCGCATAGCAAGATCACCACCGCCACCGAAGATCACTACATCACAGGCTTTCAAACTTGCCTTCATATTCTTCATTCTCCAACTAGTCTAGGCTTTCGATACAAGATGAGACGCGTAACAAGCGCATCCCATCAGCCCTGGGTATTCAGACAGAACAACAAAGGTCGGAATCGGTGACACAAATTCTTTCATACGACCTTTTTCTTGCATGGCATTACGAAAGCCACTTTTTAGAATTTCATTCACATAACGCGGCACAATCCCGCCGGCAATATACACACCGCCACGAGACTCCACCGATAGCACAAGATCACCAATCACTCGACCTAAGAACACAAAAAACTGCTCTAATGCCGCTTCTGCAATAGGATCATTACCTGCTTTGAGCGCGGCGCCGATTTCTGGCGCTGTTAATCTACGATCGATACTTTGTTTAGCCGCTAACGCCTCGTAGATATTTTCTAACCCCATCCCCGATAAAACACGCTCTGCCGACACTCGCTTATGACGAGTTCGCAAAAAGCGCAAAATATCATCTTCTTGCTCATTACATGTGGCCAAATCAACATGACCACCTTCACCAGAAAGTACGATATTAGGTCCCACATCCTGCGGCACCACACAAGCAACACCGAGACCGGTTCCAGCCCCTACAACCCAAGATGCTTCTTTTGAATCGACCGTAGACGACTCACCAACAACCACCAAATCGTCCGGCGTAAGCACCTCTAAACAGTGTCCTACCGCATCAAAGTCATTTAATAGCGCCACGGCTTTATGTTCGCCGAAGTAAGATTGCACTTCTGCTCGCGTAAACTGCCAAGAATTATTAGAAAAGCGAATAATAGGTAGGTCCACTGGACCTGCAATCGCGAGCACGATGGCGTCAATATTATCCATATCGACACTACAGCTATTGATGTAATCAGACGCAGCGTCAAAAAAAGTGTTGTAGTCTTTACAGGCAAATACACGAACTTCCTGAGGAATATATTCGTGTATTGGAACAAGAGCAAATCGAGCATTGGTGCCGCCTAAATCGGCGATCAAAGCGTGGGACATAAATGGACCCTATCTGATTTTTTTGAAATTTTATAACAAAATAACACTGAAAAATACCGAAAACTGGAATTCTGGTGGAATAAAATGTAATAAAATTACATTTTATTTGATTCTATTTAGAAATTTAAAGACTTTTGTTGGCACCAGCCGCTTACGATTATTTTTATAATCATACAATCGTTCATCTGCCAGCTTCAACAGATGCTTATAGCTTGTAGGCGAATCACTGATCACACTAGCACCGCCGTAGCTGATGGTAATAGGTACTAAATTAGACTTATATTTTAGCGGATTAGATTGTAGGTATTCATGAATTGAATCAGCAATCAATAGCGCCTGATCGTAACTCTTTCCTGGCGTCACAAAAACAAATTCATCACCAGCAAAACGAAATGCTAAACCCTGCTTATGCACATATTTTAGCAAACGTTTGGCTATGTATTCCAATACCTCATCACCACAATTGTGGCCTAGCGTATCATTGATTGACTTAAAGGCATCACAGTCGATAAAAACAACGGTCAAATCTCTTTGTTGTTGCTTCGATCGAGAAAATTCACGATCCAACATAAGCTCCAACTGACGACGATTTAACAGTCCAGTCAAAGGGTCTCGCGTGGCCAAATATTCTAGTTTTTCGCGGGCTGTCACATTGCTTAAACAGATAGAGATTTTAATCGCCAACTGATCCAACAAGAAAGTATCTTTCGTCTCGGCATCATAACGAGTAATGTCGGAATCGGCCTGACAAAATAAACCAACCAACTCTCCGTCAATCGTTAATGGAGAAACCGCCATTGACGATATGATATCTCGATAGACAGGAGGAATAATCTCATGACATCCCGCAAGATCGTTATTAACCAATACGGTTTTGTTACTGGACTTAATGATATCAATCATCACATGACGACGAGTAAAAAGCACACGATCTCTCAAATCCGGCGTTTTCTCTAAGGCTTCAATGAGATGAGATAAAGGGGCTTCATTGATTAAATTCACCCAAACGTAAGGCACGTTAAATTGCTTTTGAACTTCTCGAGTAAGTGTGGAAACAAACTGATCACAACGACCAATAGACAAAATACAACGCTCAATCTCAAAAAACTTAAGCGCAATTCTTTCATTGTGCCTTACATTGTCTATCAGCTCATTAATATCATGCATGTATCAAATGTCCCGACCGCCCTGTGGCGACATATAAAAGTCATAGCCATATTCAAAAAAGCAATTGATCTATATGCATTATAGTACGACGCTTCTAGCTTTTGAGCTATAAATAACATTAAAACAATATCAACCCATTCCAATTATATTCGCCAACCTCAACTTTTCACGAAGATAAAATAAATCGCTAAAGAGTTGTCACTTGAGCAATAAATATTTATTCACTTTTCTCTAACCTAATCACTTAAACGGCCGATAGCGTTAGCAACAGCAGCATGAGAGCGTAACATGAACATTAGAGACGTCGTCCAGACACAGTTAACCCAGAGCAATACGGCTGGCAAACCTGTATCTGGTAATGCTCAATTTGCTTTATTAATGAGCCTATTCAGCCAACCCGGCCCTGCTATCATGGATGCATCTGACACTCGTAGTATTCACGAGCCTCACGCGATTATTCGTCCAATCCAGTTTTCTAGCGGCATTATTGACAATCCATCTGCCAATATCGCTTTGCTCAAGGCATTAAATGAAGAACCCTTAGCGCAAGGTATGCCTTATCAATACAACACAGTAGAAGCACTAGAAAGCCAAATAAATACCCGTATTTAATATCTATCTAACGACCCGTGGTTAAAGCCATATCACAACGATGAAATAACCGACTCCAAGCCTGTGCATGATGCTGAGAAGCAAGTTGATAACGCCCCCAGAGACTTCCCTGTTGCCCCAACGACACTCTAGACAGGTACGAATTCAGTGCGACTGGTAAGGGCTTACCCACTGCTGCTGCTTGCTCAATTAAAGGCAATATTTGATAAGCACTGCCATTTATTTTTGCCATATATGGCTGTATGACCTTAATGTAATGCCGCTCAAACTGTTGTTTAAGGAATACCACTGGAGGCCCACAAACATCAGGCGACAGATTATTTATTGCATTTGATACGGCTTCCAAGAATCGACTCAGTTGCGCCACACTGTAAATCAATTGCCCAGCGTATTCACTGTCGCTTAGTGCTTTAAGATCCCCCTCAAACACCTTGCCCTTTATTCTGGGTAAAGACGATAACTGCTCACCAACAGCATTAATATCACGCAATGAAGCAAGCAAGGTTTGGTAATGAGATAAGTCATTGTTAAGTGGTATAAAGCCATTAGACAAACTAAAAAAAGTTTGTCCTTCTGCACTATTAAACAGTGCATTAGTAAAAGCCATTGGCAGCTCTTTTCGCTTAATCTCAGCAACACTCTTAAGCTTATTTGCCAATTGAGTATTTTCAATAGGGCATGACTCAATCGCTCGAATGATATTAATCTCATATAAAAAACGCTGACTGGTAGGCATGACTCGACCTAGCACGCTATTTTTCTCACCGACTAAAAAACCCACGTCACACTGCTGTAATGAGAGAAAATCAAGTATGCTAACGTCAAATTGAGTTAAGGCTTGCTGTCTCTGCTGTAAAGGCGGATACAAATCAGGTGAAACAAAGTCTGGCACGGTAATTTGTATGTATTTCGAGCGGGATAGATCATTTACGTAAGCCATTAACAATGACTCTGGCTGATACCGAGAAGTACAGCCATTGAGCATCAGCAAGCAACCCACTGCCAATACGACTTGAGGAAATATACGAATTAATATGAACAAGCTACTAATCCAAAAACGTGAAGAAATTTCTGAAACCCGCGTCGCAAAAATGGTTTTTCCTGGAACCACCAACCACTATGACACACTGTTTGGCGGAATCGCCTTACAATGGATGGACGAAGTTGCTTATATTGCCGCAACCCGTTTTGCGAGGAAACCTGTTGTTACTATCTCTACTGAACAAATAAATTTCACACAACCTATTCCTTCAGGTATTTTAATTGAACTGGTTGCTCGTGTTGTTAATGTCGGTAGGACATCTTTAAAAGTAGAAGTCTCTATATTTCTGGAGGCATTAGACAGCGATAAACGTACCAGAGCAATTACCGGGCATTTCAACTTTGTCGCAATTGACGCAAATAAAAAACCCACTCCAATTTTCCCTGAAGACGAGTAAACGCAATCTTGCATCTAAAGATAAGTAAGAAGAAAGCTTATGCTTCCTCCTTACTTATCGCTTATGACGTTACTGAACTTTTTGTTTCGCTATCTCTGTTGCTAGCTCATCAAAGCTCTTTTTTGCTTGTAATTTCTGATAAATAGCCTGGTTATTTTTCATTGAAGTTCGCAAAATATCTGCTGATATATTTTCTGTTTGTTTAGGATCTAAACCAACTAATACCACCAAGCCGCCACTTGGCGTTGGCAACTGACGCAATACACGCGACCCTACAAGCGTTTGTTCTGTCACTTGTTTAGTCACAACACTGTTTACACGGTCAACGCTTTCAGCATCGCCAGCTCCCGTCGTTTCTACGTATTGTTTTACCATGTTTTGCAAATTTAAACTCAACACTTGAGCCAACTCAACACGCGCAGCGGTTGCCGCCATTTGTTTCATATAATTTGGACCAGCGGCTGATTTTTCACTATATCCGACAGCAGAGAGCTCAACACCTTCAACTGGCGCACCACAAACCCACTGAGGCGCGGCTTTATTGGAACCATCTGCAAACACACAGTCAGGCACAGGCTCAGCTTGAGTAAGCACTTCTTTTGAACTACATGCGACCAATAACAACGCCACTGCTGCAACACCAAGTAACTTAAGCTTCATCATAACTTCACTCTCATATAAATAGTTTAGATTCTTTGTATAGTAGACGAATTCATATTATAAAAACAAAAAAAGGTGCCAGAAGGCACCTTTTTTAAACGTTATTACCAAACTAACTTATTCAGTAAAGTTCGCTTTTTCTTCTTCAGTAACGTCTTTCATAGACAATTTAATACGACCGCGCGCATCAACATCTAGTACTTTAACAATGACGTCTTGGCCTTCAGACAAAAAGTCTGAAACAGCGCGAATACGCTCTTCTGCGATTTGAGAAATATGAACCAAACCATCTTTGCCAGGAAGAATGTTCACGAACGCACCGAATTCAGCAAGACGAACCACTTTACCTTTGTAAAGCTTTTCGATTTCTGCTTCTGCAGTGATTTCATGGATCTTCAATAAAGCCGCATCAGACGCCGCTTTATCCGCAGCATAAATACGTACTGTACCATCATCATCTAGATCGATAGAGGCGCCCGTTTGTTCAGTAATGGAACGAATCATCGCACCACCTTTACCGATTACATCACGGATTTTTTCTGGATCAATTTTGATCGTTGCCATAGATGGCGCATTTGGAGAAACTTCAGGACGCGCATAACCAATAACAACAGCCATTTCACGCAAAATGTGTTTACGCGCTTCCATTGCTTGAGTTAATGCGATATCCATGATTTCTTCATTGATACCTTCGATTTTAATGTCCATTTGAAGTGCAGTAATACCTTCTTCGGTACCCGCTACTTTAAAGTCCATATCGCCAAGATGATCTTCATCACCTAAGATATCAGTCAATACTGCAAAGCCGTCGTCTTCTTTAATAAGACCCATTGCAATACCAGCAACCGGTGCTTTAAGAGGAACACCAGCGTCCATCATAGACAAAGACGCACCACAAACAGAAGCCATTGAGCTTGAACCGTTTGATTCAGTGATCTCAGACACGATACGAATTGTGTATGGGAATTCATCTTCAGAAGGCAATACCGCTTGAACACCACGACGTGCTAGACGACCGTGACCGATTTCACGACGACCAACGCCGCCCATACGACCACATTCACCTACAGAGTATGGAGGGAAGTTGTAATGCAACATGAAGCTGTCTTTGTTTTCGCCAGCTAGACCATCAGACATTTGAGCATCACGGCTAGTACCTAGAGTACAAGTCGCAATCGCCTGAGTTTCACCACGTGTAAACAAAGCAGAACCGTGAGTTTTGCTCAACAAACCAACTTCAACGTTGATTGGGCGAACAGTTTTGTTGTCACGACCATCGATACGAGGCTGACCGTCAATAACACGACGACGAACAGTGCGTTTCTCAAGTTTAGAGAAAGCGCCTGTCACATCAGATTCAGAGAACTCGCCTTCTTCAGTAACCAAGGCAGCGACTGCAGCAGCACGAACTTCACCAAGTTTAGCGTAGCGTGCCATTTTTTCACTGATGCCGTAAGCTTCTTCGATTTGTGCCGCATAGCCTGTTGCTAATGCATCAGTCAAAGTAGCGTTAACCGTTTCCGCTTCCCATTCCCAACGAGGTTTAGCACACTCAGCAGCGAATTCGGTGATAGCAGAAATAGCAGATTGCATTTCTTTATGAGCATAAAGCACCGCACCTAACATTTCGTCTTCTGTTAGCTCTTGAGCTTCAGATTCAACCATTAGGACAGCGTCTTTTGTACCCGCAACAACCATGTCTAGTAAAGAACCATCTAGATCAGAGTAGCTTGGGTTAAGGATGTAACCAGACTCATCGTTAAAACCAACGCGCGCTGCACCGATAGGACCATTGAATGGAATACCAGAAATTGTCAATGCGGCAGACGTTGCCAACATAGCCGCGATGTCAGCGTCTAAGTTAGTGTTTGTTGACATAACCATACAAACAACCTGAACTTCGTTCATGTAACCTTTTGGAAACAATGGACGAATTGGACGGTCGATCAGACGAGAAGTCAGTGTTTCTTTTTCAGAAGGACGACCTTCACGTTTTAGGAAACCACCTGGAATTTTACCAACTGCGTAAGCACGCTCTTGGTAATGAACAGACAATGGGAAAAAGTCTTGACCTGGTTTAGCTGTTTTTGAACCAACAACAGTGGCTAAAACTTGCGCATCACCGATAGTACAAAGAACAGCACCGGTTGCTTGACGAGCAATGCGGCCTGTTTCTAGCGTTACGGTATCGTTACCGAACTGGAAAGTTTTTGTCGTAATACTCACACGTATTCCTTTTCATTAAAAAAATTACTTTCTCCCAAAGATCTTCTTTTAAAGCCAGTACTCATATGCACTCTTGTCGCCTTGTTTTCTCGTAACAAGAAAAACACATATGAAGTACAGGCTGTCCCTTGGGAGACCAATAAAAAAAGGGCCATAATAACTTATGGCCCTTTCTCAGTCTTAGCGACGCAGACCTAGTTTTTTGATCAAACTAGTGTAACGTGCAGCGTCTTTACGCTTAAGGTAATCCAACAATTTACGACGTTGGTTTACCATGCGAATTAGACCGCGACGAGAATGGTGGTCATGGATATGAGTTTTAAAGTGACCTTGAAGACCTTCGATGTTCTTAGTCAACAATGCTACTTGAACTTCAGGAGAACCAGTGTCGCCTTCCGCTACTTGAAACTCTTTAACCAATGCTGCTTTTGATACTGCAGTTAATGCCATAATCTATAACTCCAAATTAATATGCTATAAAAAATAAAGGGAAGCCGAGCATATTTTCAGTCACCCTATAGCCAGCAAGTTTAACACTCTTTTTAGCAGAACTCACTGCTATTTATTCGCGCTCTCGCTGGTATTTAATAGACGCTGTGGGCGAATATTTGTCTCTTTGATTTTACCCAATCCAAGGAAATCTTGACTGTCCTGATCGTAGAGTCTCACCAAGCAGCCTTCCTCTAATGAGATAGGGCTAGAAACAGTACGACCGAACAACATATCCTTCGTATCAAGGGTAGGTAGTTCTATGCGTTCTAAGTACTCAACCGCCGAATCCATTGGCATTAAGTAAGCATCAAGCGCGGCTTCACCCTGCTCTGCAATCGCCTCAAACTCTTCAAGGGTTAACATTCCTTCTGGGGAATATCCCGCCGTTGAGATACGATGCAAAGACTTCAAGTGCGCACCGCAACCTAACGCTTCACCAATATCTTCGCCAATCGTTCTAATATAGGTTCCTTTAGAACACTGAATATCCAAGGTCAGCGAATCTTCCGTTCTTGACACTAAAGTCAGATCAGAAATAGTCACTTTCCTACGTTTGCGTTCGATGACAATGCCTTTGCGAGCGTATTCATACAAAGGTTTGCCTTCGTGCTTTAGCGCAGAATACATTGGGGGAATTTGTTCTATGTCACCACGAAAACGATCCAGTACAGACTCAATCGCCTCTTCCGTTAAATCCGGAATGGGCTCCTCGGTCAGCACGTCGCCTTCACGATCTCCCGTTGTGGTTCTTTTGCCAAGTTGGATGCAGGTTAGATAACGCTTATTAGCGTCTAAAAGGAACTGCGAAAATTTCGTCGCCTCTCCCAGACACAAAGGCAACATTCCTGTTGCCAATGGATCTAAAGCGCCTGTATGGCCTGCTTTAGCTGCCCGGTACAAACGACGAACTCGCTGTAACGCCTGATTTGAACTTAAACCGATAGGCTTGTTCAGTAGTACAATACCGTCTACTGAACGCCATTTTGTTTTAGACATACCGACCAATTACTCGCTTTCGTTACCGTTTTTTGCTTCATCATCACGAATTACTTCGTCAATCAGAGCAGACATTCGTGAACCATTGACCACACTCTGGTCATAATGGAAGCGCAAATGTGGCATCACTCGAAGTTTTACTTCTTTTGCCAAACGGCCTCGTAAGAAACCTTTTGCACTGTCTAGCGCTTCTTGATTTTCAGCCAACACTTCTGGCTGATCGTCTTTGCCTAAAACAGTGTAATAAATGTCCGCATAGCCCAAATCTTTGGCTACACGCACTTCGTTGATAGTAACCAACCCTAAACGTGGGTCTTTTACTTCAAACTGGATCAAGGACGCCAGCTCCTTTTGGAGCTGGTCACCAATCCGACTAGTACGACTAAATTCGCCTGCCATGATTTTGCCCTATTAAAGAGTACGCGCAACTTCGACGGTTTCAAAAACCTCGATTTTATCGCCTACCTTAACATCGTTGTAGTTCTTCACACCGATACCACATTCCATGCCTTTGCTGACTTCGTTAACCACATCTTTGAAGCGGCGAAGAGACTCAAGTTCCCCTTCGTAAATAACAACATCATCACGCAATACACGAATTTGCTTGTTACGGTATACCGTACCTTCGACAACCATACAGCCAGCAATCAAGCCGAACTTAGGCGAGCGGAATACATCACGCACTTCCGCAGTACCTTGGATATCTTCACGAAGATCAGGAGACAACATGCCAGACAAAGCTGATTTCACATCATCGATAATATTATAGATAATGCTGTAATAACGAAGATCAATGCTTTCACGTTCAATGAACTGTTTAGCAGATGTATCTGCACGAACGTTGAAACCAAAGATAACCGCATCAGAAGCAAGTGCTAATGTTGCATCTGTTTCAGTAATACCACCAACGCCGCTAGAAACAACGTTTACTTGCACTTCATCTGTATTCAAATCAGTCAATGACTTGATCAAGGCTTCCAAAGAACCACGCACATCGGCTTTAAGCACAACGTTAAGCGTACGAACTTCGTCTTTACCCATTTCAGAGAACAAGTTCTCTAATTTCGCAGAATACTGACGAGCAAAGCGAACTTCGCGGTATTTGCCTTGACGGAAGTTAGCGACTTCACGCGCTTTACGCTCATCCGCAACAACGATGAATTCTTCACCGGCTTCTGGCGTGCCGTCTAGACCCAATATTTCAACAGGAATAGAAGGACCCGCACTTTCAATTGCTTCGCCATTTTCGTCCAACAAGGCACGAACACGTCCCATTTGTAGACCAGCTAAAACAACATCGCCTTTGCGTAAAGTACCGTTCTGAACCAACAAAGTAGCAACAGAACCGCGACCGCGATCAAGACGAGACTCAACCACAACACCTTTACCAGGAGAACTAGGTACGGCTGTTAATTCAAGTACTTCAGCTTGTAATAGAACCGCTTCTAAAAGCGCTTCAATACCTTCACCAGACTTAGCAGATACACCGATAAATTGAACGTCACCGCCCCATTCTTCAGGAACCACTTCTTGCGCAACTAATTCGTTCTTAACACGATCGATGTCAACGCCTTCTTTATCGATCTTAGTCATAGCGACAACCATAGGAACGTTAGCAGCACGAGCATGCTGAATCGCTTCAATAGTTTGTGGCATAACACCATCGTCAGCGGCACAAACTAGGATAACGATATCCGTAGATTTCGCACCACGTGCACGCATGGAAGTAAATGCAGCGTGTCCAGGTGTATCTAGAAAACTGATCATGCCATGTGGTGTTTCAACGTGGTAAGCACCGATATGCTGTGTAATACCACCAGATTCGCCTGCCGCAACACGAGTTGTACGAATGTAATCAAGTAGAGACGTTTTACCGTGATCTACGTGACCCATTACCGTCACAACTGGCGCACGCTTGATCGCTTCACCTTCGTAATCGATCGCTTCAATCATGTCGTTTTCAACGGCATTTTCATCGATGTACTTAACGGTGTGACCCATTTCTTCAACGATCAATGTTGCTGTATCGCGGTCAATAGTTTGATTTATAGTCGCCATAGCGCCCATTTTAAACAAAACCTTGATCACTTCAGCCGCTTTAACTGTCATTTTTTCAGCAAGCTCTGCAACCGTAATACTTTCCGGTAGAGCAACTTCATGGATTTTAGCAACTGTCGGTCGTTGGAAACCGTGCTCTTGTTTAGAAGGTTTTTTCCCCTTACGACCAAGCTTGCCACGACGCGCATAGTCATCGTCGCCATTCACATTCACATTCACACGTGAGCGCTTATTGTCTGAGGCGTTACGGCCTCGAGGTTTGTTTTCACCCTCTTGACGAGGTGCTCCTTTTTTACCTTTAGGCGCAACTGGCGATTTTTTATTATCCATCGCTGGTTGAGACGTTTTTTTCGTCACTTTAGGCTGTTTTGGTGCTTCCACGGGTTCTGCCGCTCCTATACCGGAGTTTTTCTGCTCCGTATCGTTTTGCACATCAGCATTTGAAGGTGTATTTTTTACAGCCTCCTGACGTGCTTTTTCTTCGGCTTCAGCGTTAGCTTTTGCCGCCTTCTCTGCTTCAAGTTTACGTTCAGCTTCGAGACGAGCTTGTTCTTCGGCCTCTATACGCGCCTGCTCTGCCGCCTGACTTTGCGCTAGAACTTCTTGTTGCTTCTGAAGCTCTTCATCGCCGTCGCTGCGTTTCACATAAGTACGCTTTTTCTTAACTGCAACATTTACTGCTTTACCACCGTCATTACGAGATAAAGTGCTGGTTTTTTTGCGCTGCAATGTAATGCGCTGCGCCCCATCATCTTCGTCACCATGTTGGCGTTTTAAGTAGTTTAACAGTATTTGCTTTTCAACATCAGAGACTTCTTGACTTTCACTCTTTTGAGGAAGGCCAGCGTCTTTCATCTGAGCTAGTAGCTTATCGATTGGCGTTTTCACCAATTCGGATAGTATCTTTACGGTTTGAACTGTCATTAAGTTCCCCCTTATGTACTCAGATTTTATTCAGATTCAGCAAACCAAGGTGCTCGAGCGGTTAAGATCAAAGTCCCTGCTCGTTCTGCTGTCATGTCGTCAATGTCCAATAGTTCATCAACAGATTGCTCAGCAAGATCTTCCATTGTGATCACGCCTTTAGACGCAAGCACAAGAGCAAGATGGTTATCCATACCGTCCATCTCCAACAAGTCAGCTGCTGGCTTAGCACCATCCAACTGTTCTTGCGCTTGAAGCGCTTTGTTTAACAAGGCTTCTTTTGCTCGAGATCGCAGTTCGTTCACTAAATCTTCATCAAATCCGTCGATGTCTAACATTTCTTCCATTGGGACGTACGCAACTTCCTCTAAGGAAGTAAATCCCTCTTCAACCATTTGAATCGCCAAATCGTCGTCAATTTCCAAGCTTTCAACAAACAAGTCGATCAACTTCTGCGATTCTTCCTGCTGTTTCGCCTCAGCATCTTCGCTGGTCATCACATTCAAAGACCAACCAGTCAATGTAGACGCTAGACGAACATTTTGGCCATTTCGGCCAATGGCTTGCGCAAGATTGTCACTTTTAACAGCAACATCCATAGAATGCGCATCTTCATCAATGACAATAGAATCAACTTCAGCAGGTGACATAGCATTGATGACTAATTGAGCTGGATTATCATCCCAAAGAACAATATCAACTCTTTCTCCATTCATTTCATTTGATACCGCTTGCACTCGAGCGCCACGCATACCAACACAAGCACCAATAGGATCAATACGGCGATCATTGGTTTTTACTGCAATTTTTGCACGTAGACCTGGGTCACGAGCAGCGCCGCGAATTTCAATCATTTCTTCAGAAATTTCTGGTACTTCTAAGCGAAACAACTCAATCATGAACGCTGGTGAATTACGCGACAAAATCAATTGAGGGCCGCGACTATCTTCGCGAATCTCAAGTAATAATGCACGAACCCGATCATTCATACGGAAAGTTTCACGCGAAATAAGCTGATCTTTTGGCAACGCCGCTTCCGCATTTTCACCAAGATCAATAATCAAACTTTCACGAGTCACTTTCTTCACTTGACCATGAACAAGCTTGCCTACTTTCTCAGCATAACGAGCGACGACTTTAGCGCGCTCAGCTTCGCGTACTTTTTGCACGATCACTTGTTTTGCTGTTTGCGCAGCAATACGTCCAAACTCTTCGGACTCTACTTCTTCTTCGTAGATTTCACCAATGCCAACTCCAAGATTTTGCTCTTCAGAGTCGTCTATTGTTAATTCTAAAGCCGGTGTTGAATAGTCTTCATCAGCAACAATATTCCATTGACGGTATGTTTTATAATCACCTGTACGTTGATCAATAGAAACACGAATAACGGCGTCTTCTTCAAAACGACGTTTGGCAGCACTAGCTAAAGCAATTTCAACGGCTTCGAAAATAACTTGTTTCGGAACGTCTTTCTCGTTGGAAACTGCTTCTACTACCAAAAGAATCTCTTTGCTCATCCTTTTAGCCTCTCTTCAAGGTTAATTTTTAAAATTGTGGAACAACATTTGCCTTTTCGATCAAGTCGATTGGCAATAGGTATTCTTCTTGGTCAACACGGATAACGATATCGTCATTTTCGATACCCATTAACTGTCCTTTAAATTTACGTCGTCCATCAAAAGGGACACGCAAACGCAGAGAAACAATCGATCCGACATAAGCCTGATATTGAATTAGATCAAACAAGGGACGATCTAAACCAGGTGAAGATACTTCTAAGTTATATTCCCCTGTTATTGGGTCCTCAACGTCTAGGATAGAGCTGACTTGTCGGCTGACTTGAGCACAATCCTCTACATCTATCCCTTTCTCGGCTTCGGTTTCGATAAAAATGCGTAGCACAGAATCTTTACCCTGCGATAAATATTCCATCCCCCAAAATTGAAACCCCAAACCTTCTACAACAGGTCGGATTAGTTCTTCTAAAATCGTATATTTCGCTGACAATCGCTCTCTCCGAAACGGTATATTCTTAATTATGCAGAAACAAAAAACGGGCTCGAGGCCCATTTCCATTTATAACCAGTCACAGTCCAGATAACAAAAAACCCCATATAGGGGTCCTTAACGCTCGACTTAATAGGATCTTAAGAGAGCAACCATCCGTAAATGGTTTGTTATTCCTAAACACAATACTGAATAAAAATTGGTTGCGGAGGCTGGATTCGAACCAACGACCTTCGGGTTATGAGCCCGACGAGCTACCAGACTGCTCCACCCCGCGACAAACTAACGACACTATACAGGAATTATAGCATCAACTCAATATTGGTACCGATGGCCGGACTCGAACCGGCACAGCCTACAGGCCACCACCCCCTCAAGGTGGCGTGTCTACCAATTCCACCACATCGGCATAAACACACTACTTTCTAATTTACTATTTAGTACTTGGTAAATCAGAATTAGTATTTGAGGTTTTTTTCGTATCATCGCCTAATTTAGGCATATCAACTGCATCATGAACTTGAGCTGCTACTGGAGCCAGGTCAAGTGCACCTGAAACACCCTTTGCTTTTTCACTAGCAAAATAAGCTAAGCCAAAACTTGTTAAGAAAAATACTAACGCAAACACAGCTGTCATACGACCAAAGAAACTACTATTACCTTGGCTACCAAATACGGTTTGAGAAGCGCCGCCACCAAAAGAGGCGCCAGCATCCGCACCTTTACCTTGTTGCAACAATACTAGGGCGATAATGATAACCGCAGCCAATACATGCAAAACTAAAACAAGTGCTTCCATTAATTAACCTGCCGCTTTTACTATTTCTAAAAATTCTTCTGCATCAAGCGATGCACCACCAACCAACGCACCATCTATATCCGGCATAGCAAACAAAGCATGGCTAGTTGATGCTTTTACACTGCCGCCATATAAAATCTGAACACGCTGAGCAATAGACTCTGAGGACTTAGCTATAAAAGACCTAATCCCACAATGCACTTCTTGCGCCTGTTCCGGTGTCGCTGATAATCCTGTTCCAATCGCCCATACTGGTTCATAAGCAATTACGATATTATTAAACGCCTCGATACCGACCAAATCTAAAACTGCCTGAATTTGCTTTTCGCAAACTGACAATGTTTGGCCAGACTCACGCTCTTCCAATGTTTCGCCGATGCAAAGCATTGGAGTAAAATCTTTCTTTAGCAAGGATTGCACTTTTAACGCTACGATACTGTCCGTTTCACCATAAATGGAACGACGTTCGGAGTGCCCAACTAGTACATACTTAACATCGAAATCCTGCAACATAGACGCAGACACTTCACCAGTAAAAGCACCGCTTTCCTTTTCACTGACATTTTGCGCAGCAAGTTTGATTAAATCACTATTCCCGCACAAAGTAGAAAATAAATGCAAATAAGGAAATGAAGGGAATACAACCATTTCTGAGTTAGATTGATCTGCCTTAAGTAGACCGTCTACAAGATTTTTAATTGACTCAGCTGAGCCATTCATCTTCCAGTTACCAGCAACTATTTTTTGGCGAATCATAACCTAACCCTTAAATTCGAGGCGCCCATTCTATGGAATGGAGCGCATTGTTTCAAGCATTTATTTTTACCATAGAAAAAAACACAACAGATAAGCAAACTACACTACTGAGAGACGACCGCATTCACTTCCGCCACCAAATAGTCTATTAGCTCATCAACTGTTTCATCATCACGCCCTTCGACCATTACTCGAATCAAAGGCTCAGTGCCAGATGCCCTAAGCAGCACTCGACCTAGACCATTTAAGCGCTCATTCGCAACAGCAACAGCTTTTTGCAAAGATGGAATTTCAGTGGGTACAAAACGCTTTTCTACTCGTATATTTTTCAGTTTTTGAGGAAACTTCACCAACCCCTTCAATAACTGCTCAAGCGTTTTCTCTTCTTCAATCATTGCTCTAAGCACTTGCAGTGCCGCAATAATACCATCGCCTGTTGTCGTGATAGACCGACAAACAATGTGCCCTGATGGCTCCCCACCTAACACCCAGCCATGTTGAACCAGCTTTTCATTAACATAACGATCGCCAACAGCAGCCCGACTAAAGCCTATGCCACTTTCCGAAAAAGCCAATTCAAGACCAAAGTTACTCATCAAGGTGCCAACAACACCGCCACTGAAACGGCCAGTTTGCATTAAATGATTAGCGATAACATACAAAATATCATCACCATCGCGAACCACACCGTTATGGTCAACCAAAATCAATCGATCGCCATCACCATCCAGTGCAATACCAATATCTGCTTTCTCAGCCAATACAGTTTCACGCAGAAGCTCAGGCTTAGTTGCGCCACTCACTTCATTAATATTAAGCCCATCGGGACTAATACCAATAGCCACAACATCCGCGCCTAGCTCAGAAAATACGCGTGGTGCAACGTGGTATGTTGCGCCATCCGCACAATCAACCACAATTTTTAAGCCACTAAGCTGAAGACCAATTGGAAAAGTGCCTTTACAATATTCAATGTATCGCCCAGCCGCATCTTCAATGCGTCTAGCTCGACCAATTAAACTAGACTCAACCACTTCCATTGGCTGTTCTAGAAAGTACTCAATCCGTTCTTCTATCTCATCAGAAATTTTTCCACCTTCAGCAGAAAAAAACTTGATACCATTATCTGTATAAGGATTATGAGAAGCACTGATAACAATCCCAGCACTGGCACGAAAAGTTCGTGTTAAATAAGCAATCGCCGGCGTAGGCATAGGACCAACCAAACGAACATCCGCACCAGCAGCAACAATGCCAGCCTCCAATGCAGATTCAAACATATAGCCAGAAATACGAGTGTCTTTACCGATAAGGATTTTCTTATCATTCTCTTTAAATACTTGACCTGCAGCCCAGCCAAGTTTCAACATAAATTCAGGTGTAATCGGCGCTTTGCCTACTTTACCTCGAATACCATCTGTACCAAAATACTTACGCATTAGCTCTCCCTCTCTATTCTGTACATCAATTCCAACATTTCGACATGAGGCTTCACATCATGAACCCTAAAAATACGAGCACCTTGCGAGTAAGTTGAAGCATTCGCCCCCATAGACCCATAAAGGCGATTTTCAACAGAGGCACCCAGCACATCCCCTATCATGGTTTTTCGAGATAGTCCTATCAATACTGGGAACCCTTTCCTTGTAAAATCAACGGTATGATTCAATAACGTGAGATTGTGCTCCAAAGACTTTCCAAAACCAACACCTGGATCTAGGATAAGCTTATCTCGATGAATACCAGCAACCTCACACGCAGCAACGCGAGCCATTAAATACGCAGTAACTTCATCGACCACGGAGTCATACACAAGGTCATTCTGCATAGTTCCTGGACTGCCTTTCATATGCATGAGGCAGACAGGCAAACCCGTTTGAGCAGCAGCGTCAATAGCTCCCTCTCGCTCTAATGCACGAACATCATTAATAAGACCCGCACCTAAACGCGCAGAACAAGTCATCACACTTGGCGTACTAGTATCAACCGAAACAACAACATCAAAACGTTGCTTTATAGCCTCGACAACAGGAAGTACACGATCCATTTCCTCCTGAATAGAAATGGGAGTTGCACCGGGACGTGTAGACTCGCCACCCACATCAATAAAGCTGGCACCCTCGGAGATCATCTTACTAGTTTGCTGCAATGCTAAATCTAAGGAATTATAAGAACCGCCATCCGAAAAGGAGTCGGGTGTTACATTAAGTATCCCCATCACATGAGGAAGAGACAGGTCGAGAGACCTGCCTCCAAAGTTCATAACAGACATGAATTATCCGAAGAAGATAACGAGTAAGTTAAGACTCACCCGTTGTTTTAGGAGAAACTTCATTTGCTTGGTTTAGTGAAGCATCTAAATCATCACTTTTTTCAGCGTCATCAGCTTCTGCTACCGGCTCTTTTTTATCTGAATCTTTATCTGGTGAATTACCACTAGAGTCAGACCAACCTTCCGGTGGAGACGGTTTTTTACCATCCATTATTTCTTTAATTTGCTTCGCATCAATTGTTTCATAATGCATCAAAGCTTCAGCCATCACTTCCAATTTATCGCGATTATCATTCAGTATTTGCGTTGATTTAGAATAACAGCGAGTAATAATATCTTGAACTTCAGCGTCAATTATTTTGCCCGTTTCAGGAGAAAAGTAATTAGCTTTGCTTCCTGTAGGACCTGAAATATAGCCACCACTGTTATCATCTTCTTCGTATGCGAATGGACCCAGCTTTTCAGATAAGCCCCATTTCGTAACCATATTTCGCGCAATGCTTGTTGCCCGCTCAATATCGTTCGACGCACCAGTAGAAACACCATCAAAACCATGGATAATTTCTTCCGCAATACGACCGCCATACAAACTACAAACTTGGCTTTCAAGACCTGTTTTACTCACGCTGTATTTGTCTTCTTCTGGCAAATACATAGTCACACCTAAGGCGCGACCACGAGGAATAATGGACACTTTATAGACAGGATCATGCTCAGGCATTAAATAACCAATAATGGTATGACCTGCTTCATGATAAGCCGTATTTAGCTTCTCTTTCTCATTCATCACCATGGTTTTACGCTCTGCGCCCATGAGGATTTTATCTTTCGCCAATTCCAGCTGCTCCATATTCACCAAACGGCGATTAGAACGGGCTGCAAACAACGCCGCTTCATTGACTAAGTTTGCCAAATCCGCACCAGAGAAACCTGGCGTACCACGTGCAATATTTTTTGGCTCAACATCATCATCACAAGGCACTTTACGCAAATGCACTTTAAGGATTTGTTCACGACCACGAATATCAGGTAAGCCCACTTGCACCTGGCGATCAAAACGACCAGGACGAAGCAACGCAGGGTCTAGCACGTCAGGGCGGTTAGTCGCCGCAATAACGATAATACCCTCATTACCTTCAAAACCATCCATTTCAACCAATAGTTGGTTCAATGTTTGTTCGCGCTCATCGTTACCGCCGCCCATACCGGAACCACGATTTCGACCCACCGCATCAATTTCATCTATAAAGATGATGCAAGGAGCATGTTTCTTCGCTTGTTCAAACATGTCACGCACACGAGATGCACCAACACCAACAAACATTTCAACAAAGTCAGAACCAGAAATAGTAAAGAAAGGTACTTTTGCTTCACCCGCAATGGCTTTAGCAAGCAATGTTTTACCCGTACCTGGAGGACCACTCATCAAGATACCACGAGGAATTTTACCCCCCAAACGCTGGAACTTGCTTGGCTCTCTCAAGAAATCAACCAATTCTTCGGTGTCTTCTTTTGCTTCATCACAACCTGCGACATCCGCAAATGTTGTTTTAATTTGGTCTTCTGGTAATAAGCGCGCCTTTGACTTACCAAAGGACATCGGGCCGCCTTTTCCACCGCCGCCGCCTTGCATTTGGCGCATAAAGAACATGAAAATAGCCAAAATCAACAAAATAGGAAAACTAGCAATCAACAATTGAGTCCAAATGCTTCGGCTTTCAGGCATTTTACCTTCAACAACAACCTTATTGCTTAACATGTCATCCATGATTTTAGGATCTGACGCCGCTGGGCGAACAGTTTCATAAGTATCACCGCTAGTTCGTGTTCCGCTGATGGTGTAACCATCAACTACCGCTTTTGCAATACGGCCATCATGAACTTCTTTAACAAATTCAGAATAAGCAATTCGTTTTGTATCAGATTTCGTATCAAAATTGTTGAATACGGTTAACAGCACAGCTGCAATAACCAACCACAACAGTATATTTTTTAGCATATCGTTCAAGAGCACACCTCTAAACGGTTATATTTGATGTTTCTAGTATACAGTACCAGAACACGCTTAATTAACCTTTGTATTGTCTTCCTAGTAAATAAACTTCGCGGCTACGAGCTCGCGATGCTTCCGGTTTTCGTGTTACAACGCTCGCAAACTGCGCACGCATAGCCTTGAGATATTCATCAAAACCCTCTCCTTGAAACACTTTCACCAAGAAGTTCCCGCCGGGACGCAACACTTGCCCCGCCATATCCAAAGCCAGTTCAACAAGATACATGGCTTGAGGCTGATCAGACGCACTATTACCACTCATATTGGGGGCCATATCTGAAATTACAAGATCTGCTTTCTCATCCCCCATTTCAGCCAAAATTGCTTCGTAAACCTCTTGCTCAGTAAAATCTCCCTGTATAAAGGTAACACCTGGTAAAGGTGACATTTCTAAAATATCAGACGCCACCACAGTACCGTTATCTCCAACTAACTTCGCTGCGACTTGAGACCAGCCACCAGGCGCCGCACCTAAATCAACCACTCGGATAGCCGAACGAAATAACTTGTCTTTATCGTTTATCTCTATCAGCTTATAACTTGCTCTAGAGCGATAACCATCTTGTTGGGATTTTTTGACATACGGATCGTCAAAATGTTCCTTCATCCAATTATTGCTACTTTTTGATCTTGCCACGTTTTCATCATACCTAAATCAGTCAATATTCCGCTATAATATCGCTTAACCTCTAAAGCCTCCAATAAAGAGGGTTAACTAATATGAGAAAATTTTACTATGAGTCTGACAAACGCACAAAAAAAGCAATATCGCTTAATTGGTCACGCCCTTAACCCTGTTGTCATGATTGCAGGAAATGGCTTAACGGAATCTGTATTAACCGAGATAGACCGCGCCCTAGAAGATCACGAGCTGATCAAAATACGCATTAGCGTCATGGATCGTGAAGTAAGAACAGCACTGATTGCCGAAATCAGCAAAATCATGAAATGTGAAGTAGTTCAAACGATTGGTAAAGTGGCACTTTTTTACCGAGCGGCTTTAGAAGCAAATCCAAAACTCTCCAACTTGCTTCGTTAAGACAATATAGTGAAATAGCCGAACTGTTTAAAAAATAGGCTATTTCACTAAACTCTTCTTAAAACGAGCCGATATCCTTTTACACCTTAGTAAAGGATACATTCCATGCTATTTATAGAAGCTTTAAATAGAGCTGGCGCTCAACCTACTACAGCAAAACATCCAAGCAAGGTGAAAAGCCGTCCTTTTACTGCGTCTAATGACTCCGTGGATTTAAGCCCTGAAGCTCATGAAGTAAAAGAAATCCACCTAGACAGCCATCAAAAATCACCCTTAACAGCGTCGTCCAGTATTTTCGCCAACCTTATTGAACACATTCTCAACCACATTTTAAATGAAAAACTTCTCATTCTATCGCCTGAAGAACTTAATATAGAGCACAAAGAATGGCAGATATTTTTACAAGTCCCACCGAGCAAAATCCAAACGGACAGTGCGCAACCAGACACAAGCAGCTATCAAGAACCTGAAATCAAAAAACAGCCTCCACCTAAGCAATTGAAATTCCATATCCCCGTTAAGCCTACCTATGGAAACACTGTCGATATGACTGTGGTGCTATCTGCACACCAAGGCTCACCAGAAGTCCCTGCTATATTTTTTCTCTTACCAAAAGAAAACACATTGCCATTACTTAGAACGCCCTACACTCCTGAGTTCATTAGCCAACAGGTGACTTACTACCACATCCTATTGGATCAAGATGGCGAACCAGATCAATTATCAAGCTTATACCCTCTTCTCACGCCACCACCCTCTGAAGAAGACATAAAAACACCTAACATCTTTGGATTAAGACTATGGAGAGTTCAAGGTGCAACACTTAAACCCGTTGTACTTGGTGATAAAAAAATAGGGCTTTTATACACTGGCCATTACCATCCGCTAGACGGCAATTCTGATGCTTTACAAGATAACGGTAAAAAAGCAAATTACCTCTACACAAAAGCATAGTTTTCTTAAAAACAGAACGGTTAACTCAGAACAAAAAAAACCAATAAAAAAGGCCCTTCAAATGAAGAGCCTTTTTAAAATTCCAACATCAGTCTAGATGCTAAAACTTGCGCCACAACCACAAGTCGATGTCGCATTAGGGTTCTGAACGGTAAATCGAGAACCTTCTAGATTTTCTTTATAATCGACTTCTGAGCCAACTAGATATTGAAAGCTCAATGGGTCCACCACTAAGCTCACACCATCACGCTTAACTTCCGTATCGTCTTCTTGATGCTCTTCATCAAACGTAAAACCATACTGAAAGCCAGAACAACCTCCACCCGTCACGTAAACCCGCAACATAAGTCGATCATTTTCTTCTTCTTCAATCAGAGTTTGCAACTTAGCTGCCGCCGCCGAAGTAAACTCGATGGGATTTGCTGATTCAACAACACTCATTTTGATACCACTAAACCTAATTTAAGAATAATCAAATTATCCTCTTATCCTAGTAAAATAGTCAAGTATTGATCAATGCTCTCGCGTTGCACGGAACGACACATCTGGCCACTTCTCTTCGGCCATCATTAAATTCACCCGCGTTGGCGCTAAATACGTAAGGTGGCCACCGCCATCTATCGCCAAATTGTCTCGACATTTATTTTTAAATTCTTCAAATTTCTTTGGATCTTCACAATCAACCCAGCGTGCACTGTTTACGTTTACCGCTTCGTAGATACATTCAACTTTATATTCATCTTTCAAACGATAAGCCACTACTTCATATTGCAGCTGACCTACCGCACCTACGATCAGTTCATTATTTCGCTGTGGCATAAACAACTGAGTAGAACCTTCTTCTGAAAGCTGCTGCAAACCTTTCTGTAAGGCTTTCATTTTCATCGGATCTTTTAATCGAACACGACGGAAAAGTTCTGGGGCAAAGTGCGGAATACCAGTGAATTTAAGATCTTCACCTTCCGTAAAAGTATCACCGATCTGAATCGTACCGTGGTTATGTAAACCAATAATATCGCCAGAAAAGGCTTCTTCAACCCCTTCCCGATCGCCCGCTGTAAAAGATACGGCATCGGTAATTTTAATGTCTTTGCCCAAGCGACAATGACGCATTTTCATGCCACGACTATAAGTACCCGAACAGACTCGCATAAACGCAATACGGTCACGATGCTTCGGGTCCATATTGGCTTGGATTTTAAAGATAAACCCTGAGAACTTTTCGTCCAATGCATCAACATTACGTGAATTAGTATCACGACCAATTGGAGATGGCGCCCACTCGACAAAGCCATCTAACATTTCACGAACGCCAAAGTTAGACAAAGCCGTACCAAAAAATACAGGGGTGAGCTCACCATCTAAATAGGCTTGCTGATCGAATTCATGGCTAGCACCGCGAACTAATTCCACTTCATCAACATAAGCAGCCCACTCATCACCAAGTAGCTCTTTCGCTTCGTCAGACTGCAAACCCTTGATTTGAATATCATCAGTTAACGTATGACCACGGCCACGAACAAAAACATGAATAGTATCGGTATAGAGGTTATAAACCCCCTTAAAGAAAGTACTCATACCAATTGGCCAAGTAATCGGTGCCGCGGCAATTTTTAGTACCGCTTCAACTTCATCAAGCAAATCAATTGGATCACGAATATCACGGTCCATTTTATTGATAAAGGTTAAAATAGGCGTGTCGCGCAGACGACAAACATCCATCAACTTAATTGTCCGATCCTCAACACCTTTTGCGCCATCAATGATCATCAATACAGAGTCAACAGCGGTTAACGTACGGTAAGTATCTTCCGAAAAGTCTTCGTGTCCAGGCGTGTCTAATAAATTAACAATACGGTCTTTGTAAGGAAACTGCATAACAGATGAGGTAATGGAAATACCACGCTGTTGCTCCATCGCCATCCAGTCAGAGGTGGCATGCTTATCGCCCTTACGACCCTTGACCGAGCCTGCTGTTTGAATAAGCTGACCAAGCAAAAGTAACTTTTCTGTGATCGTCGTTTTACCAGCATCAGGGTGAGAGATGATAGCGAAAGTTCTTCGCTTATTGATTTCATTAAGAAATTCTTGGTTTGCCATGTATAAATTCTTTTAGTTTGTACACGGATTTGTACACATTTTTGGAAGCACTTTCTTTTTAGCTCTTCGCTTTCAAATCCGTTGCGTTAATTGTAAGTGGCCGCTATTTTCGCTGATCTTGACTTCATAAACAATCAATGGTTTTGAAATCGGTCTGCATTTTCTCTCAATGTGCACTAATGGTCAGTTGTAACTGCTTATACCTCTTACATCTTCAGATCATTAGCAAGAGTGGCTATACCACAAACACCTTCGTCACCAAAAATAGCGGATAAATGTCTATTTTTTAGAAATCACATACAAGAACACCTTTCAGTTTTTTAGAGCTTGTGTATGTTTTTTTTTCGGCATTTTTGCCTGATTAATTTGTTTCCGTTTGATGACAGAAAGCTCATGAACTCCATTCAAGCCAGCTAGCGACCAGCTCGATAAACAAGCGAGTAATGCCTTACGAATTTCATCGGTTAACCCTTCATTCTCCAAAACCACTTCACATCAAATAAGCCAGTAGCTAACACGCCATAAGGTATAAGGTATAAGCGCTTTAAAAGACCGTTTTACTGTTTCATACTGGGAATGACTGGCCATTTGCTAAACACCACGCCCTTTCTCTAGTTTATACACTTAGTATTTTACGGCGAATATCTTCGCATCATAAACACTTACTAAACCCTGTAACCACAAGGTCTACTTCCAAATTTCGTCATAAATTTCTCTTCAAATTTCTAGTAACTTAGTTCGTGTAAGACAGTTTCGATATTGCTCTCGTCTATCATGATCATAAGCAACAATATGAAAAAAATTTCCCTAATCGATTACTATGACTTCAACATTAAATACAATGGTTCGCCTCTTTTTTAGCCTACCTTAAGCTTAGCTCAGGGGGCTTTTTAAATATTTGCTTAGTGCCATCCAACGCGCGGCGACACAGGTACCCTGTCATCGGGACGGGAACGAATCATATCCATATGCTCAGAGCGGACGCCCTTTCGCTCAGGCTCATCAAACAAATTAACCATTTCATCAGGGTCTTCCTGTAGGTCATACAGTTCGCCCGTATTAGTTCGCAAATCTACTGACATCCGATAGCGCTTACTTCTAACTGTCATGAGATCCATGTCAACCGCCGAACGAATCGAATCAACTTCATACTCAGCCAGTGCGAAGTTACGAGTTTCAGAACCGTCCCACAGGCCACGCCACGATCGCCCGTGTGTCTCTGACAACGGAATATCCGCTAGATCAGCCGCCGTTGCTAATACGTCGATAGTACTAACTGGGTCTTGGATAACTTTCCCTGAAGGAATGCCCGGCCCTTGAATCAAGCACGGCACTCTTAACAAGCCGTCATAAAGCATTGGGCCTTTTAACAGAAGCCCGTGATCACCCAACCATTCACCGTGATCACTGGTAAAGATAATATAAGTATTATCTAGTTCACCTTTAGCTTCAAGCGCATCGAGAATACGGCCAACTTGATGATCAACCGCTGAAATCATTCCAAAATAGATTGCGGTGATATCACGCAAAGCAGCCTCATTTAGTTCACCTTTCTGTCCCCAATCAATTCCGCCAGCGTTATGTTCCGCACCCTGCTTGATTGGCTTGGCGCGGTCTTCAACGAAAGCCTTATGCCACCAAGGGCGTTGATCAAGATCTAACGCTGAGTGCTTCGCGATGGTAACATCGTCTCGCCCATACATATCACACCAGGGTTTTGGCGCAAGAAAGGGAGGATGAGGGTCAGGAAACGACACCCATGCCATCAAAGGTTTATCACCCTTATTTTCAATCATCTCAACAGCTCGATCACCAACCCACGGCGAAGAATGCCATTCTTCACCCAGTGCCGAGCGCCATGTTTGGAAGTGTGCGGTATCAGGCTTTAAATGCTCTTTCGCCAAACCCCATCGATCACGACCTTGCCCATTTTGGTCAAGCCAGTATTCATAGTGTAAGCCTTCTGGTATTTCGCTCCATTGTGTGTGGTGATGAGGACGAAGCATCAACTGCACATCATCAAACCCCATATAACCACCCCTCCATTCTGGAGGATAGTTTTTTGCACTTTTATAACACTCTGGTCGCCCTGACGGTTTAAAGGTCTGCTGACTCGATAGATGGGCCTTTCCAATAAAAAAGGTTTCGTAGCCCGCTTTAGCAAACGAACCTCCCAACCCTTCTCCACCTAAAGCCTCCTCTAAGTCACGACCATTATCACGAACACCATGACTATAAGGTAACTTTCCCGTCAACATCGAAGCACGCGCTGGTTGGCACATAGGGTTCGGCGTTATACATGTGGAAAACCGAACACCATTACTTCCGATTCGGTCAATATTAGGCGTGCGCACACCACGTCCCTCTGGTCCAATACAGTCACCACGCTGTTGATCTGTGGTGATCAGGATGACATTCGGCTTCTTTCTCATGTTCATCTTATGCCTTTTTTAACTTAGGTTTTTAAGCATCTTAAATCATGATTTAAATATGCACCATATACTGGTTATGTATGGTTTGTGAAAAATAATGTATTATTTTTCAATTTAATTATGTACACCCTTGTATGCATAATATAGGATTTGATTTGACCTAATTATGTACCGCTTTAAATACATAATGTACGATTTGGTGTAATTTAATTGAGGGGTGATCAATAATGAAACGCACTATATCCACAGCCATCTTTCTTACGCTCTGTTTAACGACAACGGCGCAAGCTCAGGTTGTTTTAGATGTCGTCGCTTGGAAAGGTAACGACGCAGAACCTGCAGGACTTCCCGAACTAATTAAAAAATTTGAAACAGAAAACCCTGACATCGATGTCGAGTTAACCTATGTTGCACGAAAAGACGTAGATAAAGTTATTCCGCCACGCTTACAAGGCGGCAACCCTCCTGATGTAACCATGGTCGATAGCTCCTTAGTTGATCTGTGGGGAGGCGCCGGCCTTCTCTCTGACCTCGGCACCAACAACAGCTGGTATAAACAAATGCTTCCGTCGGTTCGCAACATTATGACAAAAGATGGAAAGATCATGGTGATGCCACTTGAAATTATCGGTATGGGTAATTTCGTCAATATGGACCTGCTCGCCAAAGCCGGCATTAACAAGGCACCTGTTACACTGGACGAATTGAAAACAGCCTGTACAGCACTTGCAGCCAAAGGCATTTCTCCAATGATCTTCTCTGGTGGCTTCTCTGCCATGTTGTACGTAGGTGCAAACGGTCTCGATCCAAAAGGAATCCCTGCCGGAGATTATGGTTCAGGTAAGCGTAAATTTGTTGGTGATAAAAATTTCAACGCCGCTCTTGATGGTGTTCGCGACCTAGTAAAAGCAAAATGCTTCGATCCTAAACTACAAGCAGGCCTTGATCCTTGGGCAACTGCACCACAAGAATTTCGCGCAGGTAAGGTAGCGATTTTGCCACAAGGCGCATGGAATATAGGTAGTTTTTCAGCAGTTAAAGGTCTTAATTACCAGTTCGCTCCTATGCCTTCAGCTTTCACTAAGCACGGTTTAGCACTTGATCTTATCGGTCCTGGTTGGTCAATTCCGAAAAATGCCAAGCACGCCGATGCAGCGGCTAAATGGGTAAATTTCTTTACTAAGGAAGAAAACCTAAACGTGTTCCTTAAAGTTGAAGGTGCTTATAGCCCCTATACTAATGAAAAGAGCAATATGCCTGAGCTTGCAACGCTTTACACTCAAGCACGTAACAAGGGTAGCCTGATTATATGGCCATTCTCTAGTTTGGAGTTTCCAAAGCCTCTGCAATCTGAGTGGGAAGACAGCCTAACAGGATTCCTCCTTAACTTAGACGCTCCAAACAAGAAAACACTACAACGTTGGGACGAAACGATCGAAGACGACTTCTGACCTCAAGTCCCAGCGCATTAGTGCTGGGTTTTTAACCCTTGATTCTTGGAGAAAACAATAACAATGTCTACAAGATTTTCTTTATATTTATTTACAATACCAGCTCTTTTAGTGCTCGGTGTTTTTTTCATTCATCCAATCTTTCTAACCCTGGATATGAGTTTCACTCACTTCCAAGGTATAGGTGAGGCCAAAGAAGTCGGCTGGAGGAACTACGAGCGTATTTTTTCAAGAGATCGTTACCTAAGAGAGTTATGGATAACCCTCTGGTACACAGTAGTAGTAGTGACGTCTCTAACCATAACCGGACTGTTTTTCGCCGCAGTCCTACATAGAATGCCTTCGATTAGAAACTTCAGTCGTGCCGCGTTATACACTCCTGCGATGATGTCTTTTGTCGTGGTTGGCTACGTATGGCAGTTCCTCTACTCACCAATTAACGGCGGCATCAACACTGCTCTACGTGATATCGGCCTTGGTGCTTGGGAGCAGAACTGGTTGGGGGATCCGTCTCTTGCCTTGTACTCTGTCGCCTTCACACAAATTTGGATGTTTACTGGTTTTACTTGCGCCATTTTTCTCGCAGGGTTTGCTGGAATTCCTGAAGAAATTGGAGAAGCTGCAAAACTAGAAGGTGCCTCAACGTGGCAAATTTTTCGTGACATTGAGTTACCACTACTTGCACCCTCAATCACAGTTTCTGTGGTTTTAACAACTATTGGTACACTCCAAACATTCGAGCTGCCTTTCATCCTCACAAAAGGTGGGCCTGATGGTGCGACACGTATGCTATCCCTCGAAATTATTGACAACCTCTTCGGTCAGTACAAATTTGGTTTTGCTTCAGCGCTATCTATCGTCATGCTGATCCTTGTCCTTGCATTTGCCTTCGTACAAAACAAAATACTACGCAACCGGGAGAACGTCACATGAGCAAATCCACTATCACCCCCCCAAAGCCTAGTGCGACGTTGCCAAATTGGGATCTTATCCGATTGCGTGGAAAGTCAGCTATTGCGCACGGCTTAGTATTACTAATTGTGTTCATCATGCTACTTCCTTTGATTTACATGGTGATGATGTCTTTCAAAACAACAACTGAGATCGCGCAAAACCCATTAGGTCTACCTTCCAGTCTTTATTGGGGCAACTACATAACAGCACTGTCATCCATGGGTTATGTACGATCAGTATTAAACTCCCTTGGCATTACCGTATCAGTAATTATCATTGTGGTATTCGCAGGGGCAATGGCAGCCTATCCACTGGCGCGCATTCAGAACAGACTTAGTCGAACAATCGTTATGATCATGGCATTAGGACTTGCTACGCCCGGTTTTGTAACGATCACTCCTATCTACGTCATCTTCCGTGACATTGGCCTTTTGGATAGCTACTTTGGGGTGATACTCGCCTTTGCTGCGCTGAAACTGCCTTTAGCCGTGTTCTTTTACACCAGCTTTATCGCCGCAATACCGATCGAGCTGGAAGAAGCCGCCCGACTTGATGGCTGTACTAATTGGCAAGTCTTCTGGCATGTTATTCGACCACTTCTTGCCCCAGTGACAGCAACCCTATCACTATTCGTCATGATTATGGTCTGGAATGATCTCATCTACCCGTTATTACTTTTAACAGATAAGGACAAGCTAACCGTAATGATCGCAGTATATAAATTTGTAGGAAACACAGGTATCGATCCGACAAAATTATTCCCAGCTGCCGTACTCGGATCATTACCACTACTACTCATGTTTGCTGTTTTCCAACGCAAAATCATGGCTGGAGCAACAGCAGGAGGCGTAAAATGACGCTGTCAGGGAAGCACATTTTTGTGACTGGCGCTGGTGCAGGCATCGGACTTGGAATCGCCCGACAATGTAGAGAAGCGGGAGCCGACGTTACTGGTATTGATATACACACTGCAGGAGAACCAAAGCTCCAAGAGATCGGCGCCCGATTTGCACAGGTAGATGTTGCAGATCTAGATGCTTTTGAAGCAGCAATTAATGAGTCATACAAACACTTTGGCCGACTTGATGGCCTTGTTAATAATGTCGGTGTGACAATTGAAGTTCCGTTTTTTGACATGACCAAAGAGCAAATGGAAACACTTTGGACAGTTAACCAGCGATCAACACTATTTGGCGCTCAGATTGCTGGACGAATCATGGCTGACGCAGGAAGCGGATCGATCGTTAATATTGCATCAAACCATGCCGATGCAACCAATTCTGGCCATGAAGGCTACTCGGGAACCAAAGGCGCTATCGTTTCCATGACGCGAGCGATGGCGTGGTCTCTTGGAACACATGGGATTCGCGTTAATTCACTATGCCCTGGCTTAACGCAAACAGAAACGGTTCTCGAGGCGATGAAAGACCCTAATAACACTGAAAAATTCCGCTCGTGGACCGCAGACAACGAGATTAACACCGTCAAAGAAATCGGCGATATAGCAGTATTTCTGCTATCTGAATCTTCGAGCGCACTGAATGGCGCCAACATTGTAGCAGATAGAGCGATGTCAACTTTACTGGGTATGGGCGATAAGAGGGAAAAACGAAATGGCTAAGCTAGAAATCAACAATGTCATCAAACGCTTTGGCAAAATTGAAGTAATCAAAGGTGTTGATCTAACCGTAGCTGATGGTGAGTTCTGTGTATTTGTTGGACCGTCAGGATGTGGCAAGTCTACACTATTACGTATGATTGCAGGCCTTGAAGCGATAAGCGACGGTAATATGACTATCGGTGATCGTGACATTACTCACACTGATGCATCGAAGCGTGGTGTATCAATGGTCTTTCAGACGTATGCGCTGTACCCACATATGACCGTGCGCGAAAATATGAGCTTCGGACTGAAGATCAGTGGCGCTGAAAAATCAGCCATCAAAGAAAAGGTAGATACCGCAGCACGCATATTAAAACTCGATGCCTTAATGGATCGAAAACCCAAAGCCCTCTCTGGCGGGCAACGTCAGCGTGTTGCCATTGGCCGTGCTATCGTAAGACAGCCAGATGTATTTCTCTTTGACGAGCCACTATCGAACCTAGATGCTGAGCTTCGTGTTGAAATGCGTGTCGAGATTGCTCGTCTACACAAAAAGCTAGGCGCCACTATGATTTATGTGACACACGATCAGGTCGAAGCAATGACGATGGCTGATAAGATCGTTGTTCTTAAAGATGGCATAATTGAACAAATCGGATCCCCCTTGAATCTTTATGAGGATCCCGACAATCTATTTGTTGCTGGCTTTATCGGCAGTCCGCGAATGAACCTCTTCAACGGGATTGTTACCGATGTTGTTGATGCTAAAACCATCGTAAGATTGCCGAGTCTTAATAATATAGAAGTCCCAATCTCAGTTGTCGCTTCAACGTCACCTGGCGATGCCGTTACCGTTGGTATACGTCCCGAACACTTTGACCCTGAAGGTGACATTCAGATTGAACTAGTCGTCGATGTTGTCGAGAATCTAGGCGGTGTATCTTATATCTATGCGGAACCTCATGAAGACGAGCTGCCAGTCATCGTCGAATGGCGTAGTAAAGAAAACCCTAAGGAAAGTGGGTCAATATCTGTTGGTATCGATGCGACTTCATTGCTGTTGTTTGATTCTCATTCCGGCAACCGCATTCGTTAAAAAGTAACGGTCAGGGCGGTCAGCTGCACCGCCCTAGACATTTTCAGAATGTACTATTGCGCAGGCCAATCTAACAAATACGGAACTTTTCCCTCCTTATCCATTGCCACTGCAAATAAACCTCCTGCCAATGGGTTAGCCACTTTCTCTGCATCACTCATACTGAATATTCCAGTCGTCACAAACAGCGTCTTCAAGTCAGCTCCTCCAAAAGCGCAATTGGTAACGATGCTACAAGGAAATTCAATTCTTTCTATAATTTTACCATCAGGCGTCATTCCAATAACCTGCCCCCGATCGCAAAGGGCAATCCAGATCGTTCCAGCAGCATCAACGCACAAGCCATCAGGCCTTTCAATAGCGCCATCAAAGCGATATAAAACTTGCCATGCCTCATATTGAAACACGTAAAGGATACCTGGTACGCTATCAACGAAATAAAGTTTCGTCCCGTCCGGACTCCAATCAATACCATTTGAAATGGTAGTATTGCTCATCATGATATCAATACCCTTGCGACCGACACGATACAAAGCTCCGGTTGCGCTTTTTGCATCTTCAGACATAGTACCGGCCAATAGTGTGCCATCAGGTGCAGCAACGATGTCATTGAGACGATTACCAGGCTTTTCCTCAGGATTAATCACAATCTCAATATCTCCGTTCACCTCGTCAACAACCCCAAGGCCTTGAGCCGTTGCAATGATCAATCGACCATCTTGATGTAAAGCAAGTGCGCTAATGAGAAATGGTAGCTGTACCCTTGTCGCTCTTTTCGATTCTGGCTCAAAACGATGCAATGTTTCTCCTGGAATATCAACCCACCAAATACAAGCTCTTGCCGCATCCCAAAGTAACCCTTCAGCGCAACCCGCTTTTGCATCATCCACACAAATTGCTTTTTTCATTACTTATAACCCGTTAAAATAATGCATTACCATAACAAAATAAGGTATTAAGGCTATTGAAACAGCTTTATATCAGCATAAAAAAACGGATAATTCTTATATGAAGAATAGTAGTTCATTTTCTCTCTCTATTGAAAAAGAAGAAACTGGTACTCCATCAGATTCAGTCTATGAGCGAATCAGACACGACATCCTCTCTGATGTTTTTAAAGCAAATTCGCGCCTGAAAGTATCTGAATTAGCTAGACTGTATGAGACCTCAACAAACCCTATTCGTGAAGCGTTGCAACAGCTTCGAGGTGAAGGTTTAGTTATTTTCGCACCTAATCAAGGTGCTCGCGTTCGCCCTATCGATATGGACTATGTTCGCAATGTGGCGGAAGTTGGTTATCTGTTAGAGCCTTATCTAATGCTCCACTTCATCGAGACCGCAAGCACTGATGATATCCGTAAACTTGAAACGATTCAGGAGCAAATTGAAGCGTTGAACTTCACTGATGTACATTTGCATACCAATCTCAACCATCAATTTCATGAATTCATGTACGAGCATCATTACAACCAAGTTGCATTCAAACTCTGGAAACAACATAGGGAAATCATTGGCTCTATCAGCGCTCGCATTCCCATTGCACTTAGCAGACGAGAAGCTATTTTAAATGAACATCGTGCTTTAATAGCGGCGATACATTCACAAGATACCGAAGGCGCGCTTAACGTTCTTAAGCTTCATATTGGCGATGCTGGACAATACCTTGTTGATCAGTTACGGATCAAGCAGGCACGAGATGCCCGCAATCGATCCAACTAAATTTTATTGAAGAAGGCCTCTCGCTACGAAATATAATTTGCGACTACTGGTCTTAATAAATCATACCTCTGGGTGTATGTGTTGCTCTGTACGATCACGACCATCAATATAACTACCGATAGACTGATGATGACCAGGCCCTGCTAGCCAATCCCCTTCGTCTTCCATCCATTATTTTTAAACCCTCCTGAATCTGGCTAAACACTGGCTCACCAGCACGATTTACACGCTTACCAGAGTCTGTTTCAAGATCATAAAGCTCTTCATTATCATGCGAACTCCAGACATATTTATAGCGTTTACCACGTACTCCTCTAAAACGGAATTGTCGCCCTTGATGGGAATAGACTACCACGTGCGGGCGTGCATAACGGCACTGTGGTAAATGCATTAGTGAATGTCGTCGCCTCGCAGGTAGATGCGCGCAGATTAGGCAGTTTTGCTGGATGAGCGGCGAGGCTTAGAGTATCCCAACGCCATTGATCAGTAACAAAAAGCTGCATATTTTTTCGGGCGTTCATTTTCAATCTCCTAACCAAATTTTAAGCGAAAAACTCAGAAATTTCTTTTAAGCGAACAGAAATCGTACATTATAATTATGGTATAGCGTACAATTACAGCATCAATCCTACAACTAAAGTGATAAAACACGTAATAGGGGAGTTCTTCAGTGCCAGAAAATCATACAGACACCAACCAAGCCCCAGTAAAGGGGTTACATAAATTGAAGTCTGCTGAAATAACGTCAATTGAAGCTATCCCTGCTAAAGTTGGCTTAAGAAATCAATTAATCATACGTATTGAAACAAGAGACGGTCTTGTTGGCTGGGGAGAGTCTGGCCTATCGACTCGAGAAAATGCTGTTGTGGCGACAGTAGACCATTACGCAAAATTCCTTATTGGTAAGGATTCACGTCAAATTGGTCGTATCTGGCAAGAGTGTTACCGAAGTCAGTACTTCGAAGGTGGCCGAGTCTTAACCGCAGCAATATCGGCAATCGACATCGCTTTATACGACCTGCTGGGTAAACGTTTAGGAGTGCC
This sequence comes from Marinomonas sp. TI.3.20, assembly GCF_038155025.1. Lineage (NCBI taxonomy): Bacteria > Pseudomonadati > Pseudomonadota > Gammaproteobacteria > Oceanospirillales > Oceanospirillaceae > Marinomonas > Marinomonas sp. TI.3.20. The sequence continues at coordinate 315,014 of NZ_JBAKAS010000003.1, forward strand.
TGTTTATCAGCTGCTTGGTGGTAAACAAAGAGATACTATTCCTACCTTTGCCAGCTTTATGGCTGAGTCCATCGATCAGTCTCTTGCCAACACACAAACTCTGGTCGATGCTGGTTGGGATTGCATTCGTATTTACCCTAGCGGCTTTGATGGAGGTACAACGTTCAACCCTCGCGCTTTACTAGGCGATACAGCAAAGCACCTAATAGCTATACGTAAAGAGTTCGGGCCTAACCTTTGTATTGGTATCGACCTTCATCATCGCTACACACCCACTGAAATTGCAAGCTTTTGTAATATGATGCCTGAAGGAACGCTGGATTTTCTGGAAGAGCCTATTCGTTCCGAGAACCCAAAAGCCTATGCCACACTTAGAGAGTTAACGAACATTCCTTTTGCAGTTGGTGAGGAATTCTCTTCAAAATGGCAAGCAGCGCCATTTTTGGAGCAGGGCTTAACGCAGTTTATGCGCTTCGATGTGGCTAATGTTGGAGGATTCACCGAGGCAATGAAAATAGCCGGTTGGAGCGAACAGCACTATATTGATCTAATGCCCCATAATCCACTAGGACCAATCTGCACTGCTGCCAGCGTGCATTTGTGTGCTGCGGTACCAAACTTATCTTGGTTAGAAACACGACAATCTCCAGTCGAGAACCTTGGCTTTCACGATACCAACATATTCCCAGTCCAAGCTGAGCTGAAAGGCGCCATGTATATTGTTCCTAATGCTCCAGGCTTAGGGATAGAAGTCGATGAGGAAGCATTACGAGCTTCTGTACCCGATCAGTATGAATGCCCTCATCTAGTTAAACCAGATGGCTCAGTAACAAACTGGTAAAACCAAACTGGCATTTGAGATCTAGAAGAAATATTCTACTTTTGCTCGGATGCTCGTTTTGACGCATGCCGTTCAGATCAATTATTTTTTTCTAGGGTGCTTGCTCCAAGTCTATATTTGTCCCGGTATTTCAACAACCAACCTCTTTGTATCGATAAAAAACTTTCTTTCCAAACAAACGTACCCGTGCGTATCCAAGGCTTGCTGTAATTTTTTTAAACAATCACGCCAACACAAAGAAGGAGCCTTAAGGCCCCTTCTATAAATAACCAATCAATTTAATCGTTAATTAATGTTGATCTGAGGATTCAGCTACCTCCGAAACGTCTGTTAATTCACCCTTTCTTTTTGAAAAAACACGACGAACCAAAACGAAAAACAATGGTACGAAGAAAATAGCCAGAATAGTAGCCGTTAAGGTACCACCAACAATACCCGAACCAATTGATACTCGACTGTTCGCACCTGCTCCAGAAGAGACAGCCAACGGTAAGGTACCGACAATAAAGGCCATGGACGTCATAATGATGGGACGCAAACGCAAACGAGCACCCTCTTTTGCTGCCTCCCAAACTGTCGCACCACGCATATAAGCCGCCTCAGCAAACTCAACAATCAATATGGCATTTTTGGACGATAACCCTATTGTTGTTAGCAACGCGACCTGAAAGTAAACATCATTTTCCAGTCCTCTAAAGTGCGCAGCAAGCACGGCACCGATTACACCTAAAGGTATAACCAAGATCACAGAGAACGGTACCGTCCAACTTTCATACAGAGCAGCCAAACATAGGAATACAACCAGAATAGAGATGCTATACAAAGCCAGTGATTGACCACTCGATTGCTGCTCTTGGAAGGACAAACCACTCCATGACCCTGACGTTCCCGGCAATTGACTCGCGATTTTTTGAATTTCATCCATCGCTTGTCCAGAACTCACACCTGGCGAACCACTACCTTGAATCTCATAGGAAGCAAGACCATTAAATCGTGACAAACTTTTCGCACCGTACGTCCATTGTGAGGTAGAGAAAGCAGAGAAGGGTGTCATTGTGTTATCAGCACCACGGACATACCAACTATTTAGATCGTCAGGTGAAGAACGGTATTTAGCATCGCCTTCAACATAAACCTTTTTCACTCGACCACGATCAATAAAGTCATTCACATAACTCCCCGCCCAGGCGGAGCTTAATGTTGCACTAATATCAGCAAGTGATAACCCAAGTGCAGAAGCTTTATCTTTATCTACATCAATATACAGTTGTGGCGCTTCAGATTGACCACCTAGACGAACGCCTGATAATAGCTTACTAGCATTCCCGTCTTGCAGTAATTTATCTCGCATTTTCAACAAAGTAGCGCGATCAGTATTGCCCGACGCCTGTAATTGAAAAGTGAAACCGTTGCTTTGTCCAAGGCCTCGAATCGAAGGAGGTAACAAAGAAAAGATTCGCGCATCACGAATTTTACCTAATGCAGCATACGAACGACCAACAATAGCGCTGGCACTATCTGCAGGATTCTGACGCTCAGACCAATCTTTCAAAGCAACAAAAGCAAGACCTGCATTTTGCCCCGTTCCCATGAAGTTGAATCCAGAAATAGTAAAGACGTGTTTCACATCTTTTTTCTCTGTCACCATGAAGTGATGCTCAACATCGCGCATCACTACGTTAGTACGATTCAGTGACGCGCCTTCTGGTAAGGACACCATGACTATTACATAACCTTGGTCTTCAACTGGTAAAAAGCCCGTCGGCATTTTAGCCATCAAAAAGCCTAGACCAGCAACAAGAATTGCATAAGCAATCATCCAACGAACTGGACGATTAATAAGACGCCCTACGTGGTGTGTGTATGAATTTGTCACTCGGTCAAAGTTGCGGTTAAAGAACCCTGCTAACCCTTTGGTACTAGCGGAGTGCTTAGGCTTCAGCAAACTTGCACATAGAGCAGGTGTTAACGTTAAAGCCACTAGCACAGACAGAGCCATTGACGACACTATCGTAATAGAGAACTGACGATAAATAACCCCTGTCGAACCACTAAAGAAAGCCATTGGAAGAAATACGGCCGCCAATACGATCGCAATACCAATTAGTGCACTGGTAATTTCTTTCATCGACTTAATCGTCGCTTCCTTGGGCGAGAGTCCATCCTCTTCCATCACCCTCTCTACGTTTTCCACGACCACAATGGCATCATCCACCAGCAATCCGATCGAGAGCACCATACCGAACATCGTCAGTACGTTTATCGAATAGCCAAATAGATTTAAAACACCAAATGTCCCCAATAGAACAACAGGAACCGCGATCGCAGGAATAAGAGTTGCGCGCCAATTTTGCAGGAACACAAACATGATGATAACAACAAGAACTATGGCTTCAAATAAGGTCTTAACAACCTCTTCAATAGAGTCCTCGATGAAGGTTGTGGTATCTACTGGATAAGCCAGCTTGTAGCCTGCAGGAAGTGTGTCTTCAAGATCACTCATCACCTTCTTAACACCTTCTGAAGTAGAAAGTGCATTCGCTCCAGGCGACAACATAACAGCAATACCTGAGGCAGGATGGCCGTCTAGACGAGGAATAAAGTTATAAGATTCGCTTCCTATCTCAACTTTAGCAACGTCTTTCAAGCGCACGGTTGCACCTGTTGATTGATGCGTTAGGATGATGTTTTGAAACTCTTTAACCGTCTGCATTTTAGATTGTGCAGTTACCGTAACATTTAGCTCTTGCCCACTGACTGAAGGGCGACTACCAATATTACCACCAGCAATCTGTGTATTCTGAGCTTTAATTGCGCTAACAATATCGCTTGGCATCAACTTATAAGAAGCCAATTTTAAAGGATCCAGCCAAACTCTCATCGCATACTGAGAGCCAAATACTTGAATATCACCAACACCATTTGCTCGAGAAACAGGGTCTTGAACAGTCGATGCTAAATAGTCAGATATGTCGCTTGCAGTATGCTTGTCTGTTTGGTCATAAATCGCTACAACCATTAAGAAATCAGAGTTCGCCTTCCTGACAGTCACGCCATTATCTTGCACCGATTGAGGCAAACGAGAGATAACTTCCTGAACTTTATTTTGCACTTGCACTTGTGCAATATCAGCATCCGTACCTTGCTTGAAGGTGACGGTAATTTTGGTAGTACCATTAGAATCACTAGAGGAAGAAAAGTATAACAAGCCATCTAGACCTGTTAGCTTTTCCTCAATCACTTGCGTAACACTGTTTTCTACCGCTTGCGCAGACGCTCCGCTGTACTTTGTTGAGATATTAATTGAAGGTGGTGCGACGTTAGGATACTGAGCAACTGGGAGCGTCATGATAGACGCTATCCCTGCCAGCATTATCACAATAGAAATTACCCAAGCAAAAACAGGGCGATTGACGAAAAAACGAGCCAACATAGACAGTTACCCTTAATTTGAAGACGATGTTTCTGAAGTGTTCATTTCTTTCATCGTGTCTGTTTTAGTATCAAACTGAAGCTGTGTGACAGATACCATACTACCCGGACGAATTTTAGAAGAACCTTCAACAATCACCTTGTCACCTTCTTTTAGTCCAGAAGTAACAAGCCATTGATTCCCAATAGCTCGACTTGTTTTCAATTGATGCTCTTCAACTTTGCCTTCTTTATTGACCACATAAGCAATAGGAAGACCTTTAACGTCGCGTAACACTCCTTGCTGTGGCACGAGCAAAGCAGCACTGTCTACGGCCTCATTCACCTCACCGCGAACAAACATGCCCGGCAGCAACTTATTATCTGGATTAGGGAATTCAGCGCGAAGCGTGACACTACCGGTAGATTCATCTACATTCAATTCTCGCGTTTTGAGAATGCCTTGATGGCCATAAGTAGAACCATCTTCTAATATCAACGATACTTTCCCATCGCCCTCTGTGATATTTGGCGTGGTTAGCAAATTACGCTGTTTAAGCTGATCTAGACTGGTTTGAGATAAATCCACATAGACAGGGTTCAAGGAACGTACTGTGGTCAAAGCATTTGCCTGACTTGCCGTAACCAAAGCCCCTACCGTGACTTTAGAAATACCGATACGTCCCGCTATTGGAGAACGTATTTTTGTATAATCCAAGTTGATTTTAGCGCTCTCTACAGAGGCTTCCGCTTTTTTCTTGCCAGCAGCCGCTTCTAAATAGGTAGCGTAAACATTGTCCAGATCCGATTGAGAAACATTGTTTTGTTTACGCAATGCTTTATAACGATCATAGGTCAACTGCGCAGACTTAAGACTGGCTTTTGCCGAATCTAAACCCGCTTGCGCTTGGTTATAAGTAGATACGTAAGTTGAATCATCTAATTGGTAAAGAGGCTCACCCTCTTTCACATCCTGCCCTTCTTTAAAGAGGCGTTTTTTAATAATCCCGCTCACTTGAGGGCGAATTTCGGCAACAAGACTCGATGCTGCTCTACCAGGTAACTCTGTAGTAAGCACCACTTTTTGAGGTTTAATAACAACAACACCAACAGCCACTTTTGGCGCTGGAGCAGAAGCTGAAGCAGTAGGTGCCTGCTTCTCACAGCCAGCAAGAAGCATGATCAAAATTACGCCTGAGGCATATTTGAATTTAGACAACATCGAGGATTTATCCTTTAAGTACATTGAGAATGATCGTTCATTATCACTATAATCGAACACAAGAAACCGTTATACCAACAAAAGTGCAAATAAATGAGAACTAACTGCATCCAGAAAAATATGGAATATCGCCAGCGCATTATTGATGCACTGAAAAAACACGCTATCGAAAAAGGCTTCCATAAAGCCAGCATGAATGAAATTGCAAAATCTGCTGAGCTCAGTGTTGGCCAGATCTACCGCTATTTTGCACACAAAGATGACATTATTTGTGCCGTGGTTGAACAAACTACATTGCGCCATATCGAGTGCATGTCTAACTTCTTGAATAAAGACAATTGGCTTGCTCGTCATTTCTCGGAAAACGATCGAGAACAGCACGACATATTCATCATCAATATGGAAGTCCAAGCCGAAGCCGCTCGCAATAGCGTCATTGCAGATATATGCCATAAATCACATCAAGAATTACAAGGCAAAGCGGTTGATATCATGCAAGAACGATACCCAAATATGAGCAAAGAAGAAATTATTGCTCGCATCGAAATGCTCGTCACAATAGCTGAAGGGCTTTTCGTAAGATGGGACTATCAAAAACGCCCTTTTTCGAAAGTCACTATTGAACTCTACGACACTATACTAGAGAACATCTTACCTGATTAGAAAAGGATCCACATACAAGATATAACTTTTTAAGATGGCGTAAAAATCGCCCTAATCTGTGTCCATCGGCTGATTAACATCGCAAGAAAAATCAAACCACAGCCCACAAACTGAAATAATGACATGGCCTCAGAAAACCAAAGCGCAGCAAAAAAAGCAGTCCAAACAGGCTCAAGATTCATGATTACTGCTGCATGACTCGTAGGCGTTAGACTTTGCCCATAGGTTTGTAATAAAAAACGCAAACTCGTGGCAATCAAAGTGCTTGCTAAAAACCATCCAGCAACACCGATTGATACACTCACTGGCAAGCTTTCAGTAAATAGAGATAAGGCAAGCAAAAAAGCGCCTGCTACCATCAGCTGAATTGCCGTCAGAACCAAAACGTGAATACGCGTAGAGAGTTTAGAAAGTAGATTAAACTGCAAAGCAAATGTTAAGGCTGACCCTAGAAACAACAGCTGCGCGACTTCGTAACTCACACCATTGCCTAATGCCAAAAAACCCAACCCTAATATAGCGACAGGCAGAGCAACCCAAATGCTTTTTGGGGGATGATCTTTGAAAATAAACCGACCAAATACTGGTACTAACACCACACCTAAACTAGTGATAAAGGCTCCTACGCCTAAATTAGACGCCTTATCCAGTCCACTAATCCAGAACGCCATGGCGACCCCCATCACCACACCAACAAGTATCGCCTTTTTGACATCATGCCAAGCTAAACCACTAAAAAAGCGACGCCCTGCCAGAACTAAAACAAAGCCTGCAATTAAAAAGCGCGCGCCCATGAAAAAAAGCGGAGGCAACCCCGCCAATGCTTCTTTAGAAAAAATCCAACCTAATCCAGCTAAGACAGTGACAGATACCAATATTAATTCGGCTTTTAAGTGCGTTCCTTGTTTCAATTTAAGTCCTTTATGGCTAATTTTTAGCGATCAAAATCTATGCTTTGACTTACCTCATCAGCAGTCATTTTCTTTAGAGCAAAAGCATAACGAATAACGATACACCTATACATCCCCCTTCCCTTCAAATAAACAATAAAAAGCCCACTTTGAAAAATACACAAAGTGGGCTGTTAAACCTGTAATGCTCCAGTTATGAGTGTATTACTTTGCCAATTTCGCTCCAACTTTAGGCCAACGGAATAAAATAGACAGCAATGCAAAAACGCCTAATAACCAACTGTATTGCACATACCCCACCAATGACAAAGGAGACACCTTAGCCAATGAAGAAGCCAATAGAATTTGTGCGCCGTATGGTAAAACACCTTGCGTCACACATGAAAATATATCCAATAAACTAGCACTACGGCGAGGGTCTACGTTATAACGAGTGGAAATATCTTTTGCCACCGAACCATTAATCAAAATGGATACCGTATTATTAGCCGTGCATAAGTTAGTTAATGCTACAGAAGCACTAATACTCAACTCACCAGCCCGAGTCGAACCCGGTTTCGCACCAAAAAAGTGACTGATTTTTTCAATGGCAGAAACCAGCCAATCTAATCCACCTTGGGCTTTCATCAAAGCACCTAGACCACCAATGAACAAAGACAGGATTAAGATTTCTTGCATGCTGCTATAGCCGGAGTAAATATCTTTTGACCAGGTTGCAAGCGTATAACCGTCTTGCATCGTCAAACCAATACCACCCGCTAGAATAATGCCACTAAACAAAACCAGCATGACATTTACGCCGGCCACGGCCAAACCTAACACCGCAACATAAGGCAAAACTCGAATCAAATCATAATCAAGTGGACCGGTAATTTGAGCAGAACTGCTTTGAAAATACAGCCAAAGCAATGTCAAAATAGCGGCCGGCAACGCAATCTTAAAATTCATTTTGAATTTATCGCGCATATCACAGCCCTGAGTACGGGTCGCTGCAATAGTAGTATCAGAAATAATCGACAAGTTATCACCAAACATAGCACCACCAATCACAGTACCGACAGTGAGTAGCATAGGTAAGTCCGCCGTTTCTGCTACACCAATAGCAATTGGAGCAATGGCTGCAATGGTCCCCATGGACGTTCCCATAGACGTCGCAACAAAGGCTGCAATAACGAAAATACCAGGCAATACCAACGATGGCGGAACAACACTCAAACCAAAGTTCACCGTCGCATCAACACCGCCGACGGCTTTCGCAACACTGGCAAAAGCACCCGCCAGCAAATAAATCAAAACCATGGTGGTAATCGTGTTATCTCCAACACCATTAATAAATGTTTCTATGCGTTTATTAAGAACACCTTTACCTAACAAAATAGCGAGCGCAATCGCAGGTAAAATGGCGACGGGCGCCGAAATTTGATAAAAAGCATAATCTACATCATGCGATTGATACCAAAGGCCGCTACCAACGAAAAGCACGAGAAAAAGCACTAGAGGCAAAAGCGCTAGTGGGGTTTTAGAAGTCATAATGTCTGTTGTTTCCAGATTAGATAATGTCCTCACAGCATTGACCGTGAGGTTAAGATTAGAAAGGCGGCGATGATAATGAATATTGTTACAAGAGGCCAATAACCATTTGTACTTTATTTGCTACAAAACATTATAACTGGCAGCAAATAAGCATAAGATTTTTATGATAAATAGTTATTAAAAGCTTGGGGAGCAATAACCTTATCGCTAATCCTGGGCATAGATACTTGGTTAAATACTGAACTGGTGACGCTAAATTAACACCTTAGTAATATCGTACCCATAGACAGGATCCAATTTAGCCTGAATGATACGCGGTGAAAGTCGTGAGGCTATTTTTACTGCGTTGAGTTTCATTCGCCCAAATACACCACCATGCATATGATATAAGGCGGCATTGTCTTTAGACATCTTTTGGATGTTCGTGGCTCTTGGCTTACGCAACAACTCATAACGATCTAACGCGTCTAAGACACTGTATTTAACAAGCAGTTGGCTTAATGCATAAGCATCTTCAATCGCCATAGCCGCCCCTTGCGCCATAAATGGCAACATAGGGTGACAAGCATCCCCCAACAACACAACTCGCCCTTGATGCCAGGCAGGCAGTTCATCGCGACCATTCAAAGCCCAAAGAAAAGTACTTTTTGCATGGTCAAGCAACTGACTTACTTCAGGGTGCCAGCCAGCAAATGCCGCTTTCAGCTCCTCTACATCGCCCTCTTCACGCCAAGACTCTTGGTGCCAATCTTCTCGCTCTTCTACTGCGACAAAATTCACCAACTCACCGCCACGTAAATAGTAAGTAACAAAATGACGATTCGGACCAACCCAAACACACGCATCCGGTTGAATATGAACATCGTTAAGCTCACTCGCAGGAATAACGCCGCGCCACGCCACCTGTTTCATAAAAGTGGGGGATTCTTTACCTAACATCTGCTCTCGTATAACAGAACGAATGCCATCGGCGCCTATCAATAAGTCTGCACTGTGTTCTGATTTATCCGCCAAGGTCAGCGTCACTTGGTCACCGTTCTCTGTATAACGCTCTACACTGGCATCCAGTAATACTTCAACACCAAGATCTTCACAGGCCAAAATTAATACCTTGTGTAAGTCAGCTCGATGTAAATGCCAATAAGGTGCGCTATATCGTGCTTCTGACGTCTTGCCCAATGGACTTTTTAAATAATACTCACCCGTTTTAAAATCTCGCATACAAGCATGTTGTGGCACAAAGGCATAAGGACGTAACTTGTCTTCTAAACCAAACTGTCGCAACACCTTCATGGCATTAGGACTCATTTGTAAACCGGCGCCCACTTCACCAATTTTCTTCGCCTGTTCAAACACAGTAACCTTGAAACCCGCAGTAGCAAGCGCCAATGCAGCACTCAATCCACCAATCCCTGCCCCAACAATGGCGATATGATTCATTCTATTCACTCAGTTTGTCCTATGCTTGTATAAATCGCGCTGCCTATAATAACCAAGATACTAGCGACTTTCAGAGAAAATGCCTTGCGTCTGATCATAGCAAGACTTAAGAAGTCAAAATAACGATAGCGATAGCCACATTGTGATGATGCCATTACTTCTTCGCACAGCACGCCTTGCGGTTAATGCTTTGCGTTTTTTTACACGCATAAGACGTTCTAAACGCCTACAACATAGCATGTACTGGGGATATAAGGTAAGCTCCACATTATATACGCACAGCCTGATTTACTCGCTTCGCACCCCCCTTTTTTAATAAATGAGAACACCTATGAGTTTCAACGCCCTTGGGCTATCTGCCCCCATCCTAAAAGCCATTGAAGAGCAAGGTTATACCACGCCTTCAGCTATTCAAGCTCAAGCCATTCCAGCCATATTGGACGGCCAAGATGTGATGGCCGCAGCCCAAACGGGTACGGGTAAAACGGCCGGTTTTACCTTGCCTTTACTCGAGCGCTTAAGCCAAGGCGAACCAGCAACAGGTAATCAAGTACGTACGCTTATCTTAACGCCTACACGAGAATTGGCCGCTCAAGTAGCTGCCAGCGTTCAGGACTACGGCAAACACCTTCCTCTTAAATCTACCGTTGTTTTTGGTGGCGTTAAAATCAATCCACAAATGATGGCACTGCGCCGTGGAGCAGACATTCTGATCGCGACGCCGGGCCGTCTGATGGATTTATTCAATCAACGAGCAGTGAGATTCGACAAACTAGAAATCTTAGTCTTAGACGAAGCTGACCGCATGTTGGACATGGGCTTTATCCATGACATCAAAAAAATCTTGGCCGTGTTACCTAAAAAACGCCAAAACCTGCTTTTCTCAGCGACGTTCTCTCCAGAGATCCGCCAACTGGCTAAAGGTCTGGTAAACAATCCCGTTGAGATTTCAGTGACGCCAAGAAACGCAACTGCCGTTTCTGTTGAACAGTGGCTTCACCCAGTCGATAAAAAACGTAAAACTGAATTATTGATTGAGCTAATAAACGAGGGTAAATGGGAACAAGTATTAGTTTTCTCTCGTACCAAACACGGCGCAAACAAAATAACAAAACTGCTTGAAGCCAGTGGCATTCGCGCTAGCGCTATTCACGGCAATAAGAGTCAAGGCGCACGTACTCGCGCGCTATCTGACTTTAAAAATGGCCGTGTAAGAGCCCTAGTTGCAACAGACATTGCCGCTCGTGGTCTTGATATCGAACAGCTTCCTCACGTCGTCAACTTTGACTTACCAGATGTGGCTGAAGATTACGTGCATCGTATCGGTCGTACTGGCCGTGCAGGTGCAACAGGTAAAGCTATTTCTTTGGTTGCAGCAGATGAGCTAGATCAACTTAGAGCCATTGAGCGTCTAACACAAAAACTGATCGAACGTCGTTATGTGGATGATTTCATGCCAACACACATGTTGCCTGACACGACACTGGACAATCGACCAATTAAATCAAACAAGCCTAAAAGATCAAGCTCACCTCGTGGCGATCAGCGTTCAGGTCAAGCAGCAAAACCAAAGCAACATACGGCTGGATCTGCTAAATTTTCTGGCGCTCGTCGTACTAGCAACACTAACGCACCAAAAGCAGACGTAACACAGGGTCAAGGAATGCGCAGTAAGCCATTAGCGCCTGCTCGTCGTAACCGTAAGCCAAAACCAGCTCAAGACTAACTGCTCTAAATCGTGTCACCATGAGAAAAATGGTGGCACGATGTCTGCAAGATTCCCTCATATCTACCGTTTTTACGGGTCTATCAGTGTGTTTACATTAAAACATTGTCTTTAATGTCGCTTTCTCACCACTAGAGACACTGCATTGGTGCGTCCAAAATACCATTCGCACCTTTTTAATGCGTAGGGTTAACACCATTCACAGTCCTGTCGAGATACGTATGCCTGTTTCACAAAAGATTTTTAAAGTTCGCCGTCATTACAATAAGTGGGTTGCCGACCAGACTCTCGAAGACTTTGCATTACGCTATACCTCAAAACAAACACACACCATGAGTATTGAGCGTGTCGCTAATACCGCCCTAGGAGCCACCGCCTTTCTGGCATTAGAAGGGTTAGCCGCAGTAATAACACTTAACTACGGTTTTACTAATTCAATCGCGGCTATCTTTGCCGTTTTACTGGTGTTTTTTGTGACGGGTTTTCCGATCGCATACTACTCTGCCAAACACGGTCTAGACATTGATCTACTGACTCGCGGCGCTGGCTTTGGTTATTTAGGCTCCACGATAACCTCTTTGATTTATGCCACCTTTACCTTCATCTTTTTTGCTATTGAAGCGGCGATTCTTGCCTCTGCACTCGAAGTCCTTTTCAATATTCCTTTAGGCATTGGGTATGCCCTTTCCGCGGTGTTTGTCATACCAATTGTGACCCATGGTATTCGTGCAATCAGCCGCTTCCAATGGATCACTCAATATATTTGGCTGGCGCTGCAATTAACCGCCTTGCTCGTGGTGGTACTGAATGAATACGATCACTTCCAAGCTTGGACGGAATATACCGTCCCAGACTTACCCAGCAGTGGTAATTTTAATGTCATGTTATTTGGTGCCGCGGCTTCTATGCTCTTTGCCTTGATGGGACAAATAGGCGAACAAGTCGATTACCTTCGATTTATGCCTGAAAAAACAGAGGAAAATAAAAAACGCTGGTGGTTTTGGCTTATTGTGGCAGGACCGGGCTGGGTTTTTATGGGCGGTATCAAAATGCTACTGGGGTCGTTTCTCGCGTTTCTCGCGTTTTCAAATGGCGCACCCTTTGAGCTGGCAGCAGACCCAACTCATATGTACCAAGGCGTATTTGAATTTTTAACAAATTCCCCCATTCTTGCCCTAACCATGGCCGCCATCATGGTATTTATCTGCCAAATGAAAATAAACCTAACCAATGCTTATGCAGGCTCTATTGCTTGGTCGAACTTTTTTTCACGACTGACCCATAGCCACCCCGGCCGAGTCGTCTGGTTAGTGTTTAATGTCACCATTGCTCTGCTATTAATGGAACTCGGTATTTACCGAGCGCTAGAAGCTGTGCTGGGGGTCTTTGCTATTGCGGCCGTAAGCTGGCTAGGCTGCTTATCTGCCGACTTATTAATAAACAAACCGTTAAAGCTAAGCCCGGATTATGTCGAGTTCAAACGCGCCCATCTTTACGACATTAACCCTGTCGGCACGGGTTCAATGCTGATTGCAACAATTCTAGGTTTAATCAGTTATTTAGGTGTTTTTGGCGAAGAGATGAAAGCCCTCTGCCATTTTGTCAGCCTAGCAACGTGTTTTGTTTGCGTACCGTTAATCGCATGGCTCACCAAAGGAAAATATTACTTAGCAAGGCAGTCTCCTGAGCTAGTCCCCCTTATTGACCTTGAGGCCTGCCAACACCCTACCATCACTTATAAAGTGTTAACCTGCGGCATTTGTGAAAATACCTTTGAAGTCGCAGACATGAGCTACTGCCCCGCTTACCAACAACCCATTTGCTCCTTATGCTGCTCGTTGGATGTACGATGCCTAGACAGCTGCAAACCCCACGCTCGTATTAGCCAGCAAAGCATCTCGTTTCAAAGGATGTTCTTGCCGAAAAAAGCAGTACGTTTGATCAACTCTCGCTTAGGTCGATTCATAACCTTGCTGGCGGTTATTAATGTCATCAACGCTGCTTTAATGGCGCTTATTTATCGGCAAATGGCACCACAAACTACCTCTGAAATAGCCCTGCTAAATCAAACCATGTGGACGCTGTTTTTTACTCTACTCATCGTCTCTGGAGTACTTTCTTGGCTATTTTTACTCGCCCATGAAAGTCGCGTCGTGGCGCAAAAAGAATCCAACCGCCAAACACGAAAGCTCACCCGTGAAATTGACGCTCACCAAGAAACCGACAAAGCACTGCAATCTGCAAAGGAGTTAGCGGAGCGCTCTAATGCCGCTAAAAGCCGTTATTTAACTGGCATTAGCCACGAATTAAGAACCCCATTACAATCTATTATTGGCTACGCTCAGCTGCTATCCGATAAAGACGAAATGCCACCTCAACACAAACACGGCTTGGATATTATCCAGCGCAGTGGAGAATATTTAGCGGATTTAATTGAAGGGTTATTGGATATTTCAAAAATCGAAGCGGGGCGTTTAGACCTTTATCGCAACACCGTAGATTTGCCAGCTTTAATAGAACAGCTTTGTAATATGTTCTCTATGCAAGCAACCAGCAAAGGCATTCAATTTCAGAGCCACATTCTGGACCCGCTACCACAATCCGTTATGACTGACGAAAAGCGGCTACGACAAATCCTGATCAACGTATTATCTAATGCGATTAAATACACCAAAACAGGCCGTGTCGATTTCTCAATCCGTTACCGAAATCAAGTCGCTGAATTTGTGATTAAAGACTCAGGCCCTGGTATACCGGAGAATCAGATGGCTCGAATCTTTGACCCATTTGAACGCGTTCGTAATGCTGATACAGCTAATTTACCCGGCACAGGATTAGGCCTCACCATCGTAAAATTACTCACCGAAATAATGGGAGGAGATTTACAGGCAAACAGCGTCGTGGGTGAAGGCAGTGAATTTAAAGTGAGTCTCATGCTTCCTTGGGTCAATAAAGAAACCAAAAGAGAAAGTACGCTACAACGAGTGATTGGGTATCATGGCTTCCAAAGAAAGCTCTTTGTCGTAGACGATGACCCTGTGGTGCGAGGTCTACTGTCAGACATACTAGTCCCTCTTAATTTCATCACCTATGAAGCCTATGATGCTCAGCATTGCTTGTCGCAATTAGCCGATGTGACACCTGACCTTTTTATACTGGATATTTCCATGCCAGGAATGAACGGCTTAGAACTGGCAAAAACCTTGCGACAACGAGGCATTAAAGCACCGATTATCATGCTATCTGCTGATGCCCAAGAACAGCATCGCCAACCGGATGAAAAAGCCGCCTTTGACGATTATTTAGTAAAACCCGTGAACAATCAGATTCTATTAGAAAAAATTGCGGCCAATATCGATGTCGATTGGGTGTATCAATCACACAAACAGCACACCAGCACGCCAATAGAACAGCCTACAAAAATAGTACAGATATTTACGCCAGAACAAACAGCACCCGCCGCAAGCGATAAATTCATTGTGCCAGACCATGAGCTATTACGTGAATTAATGGCCTTTGCCGAAATGGGGTATAAAAAAGGCGTCGGCGCTACATTGCAGAAAATATCAGAACTCAAACTACTGCCTGATAAAAACCAACAGACACTAGAGCAATTTTACAAAGCATTCCAGTTCGACTTACTGGCAGAATACCTAGAAAAAAACAGCACAAGCGCAGCAATGAAAAACGCTCAATTGCTGAAGGAGAATAACAATTATGATTCAAACTAAAAACGATATTGTATTAGTTGTGGACGATTCTGCTGATGCATTGAGTCTTATTAACGATACACTAGAAGCCGCGAACATGGATGTATTAGTGGCTTTGGAAGGTAAACAAGCCCTAACCATTGCTAAACGTATTCGCCCAGACATCATCTTACTCGATGCCATCATGCCTAATATGGACGGTTTTGAAACCTGCAAAGCCTTAAAAGCAGACGCAAACCTTGCCTCTATTCCTGTGATTTTTATGACCGGACTAAGCGATACCGATGATGTGGTGCGTGGCCTAGAGGTCGGTGGTGTGGATTACCTCACTAAACCCATTAAGCCCAGCGAATTACTCGCCCGCATGAAAGTACACCTGAACAATGCTCGCCTCACCAGCAGCGCACACTTGGCGCTCGACAGTACTGGCCAACACTTAATGACCGTCTCTGACGATGGGGACATTATGTGGGCCACACCGCAAACATATGCACTGTTAGCCAAAGCCCGAGCCTCTACCGAATGGCAGCACCAAGAACTAACACAACAACTTAAACAATGGCTTGCACGGCTACCTGAAATAGAAAGCGGCCTACCGTTAACCGGTTTAGATTATCCTCTGTCGGTAAAAATAGTCAGTGCGAAACAAGGACAAGAGCGATTGCTCAAGCTAGAGGATGGACGACGCCCTACCGGTCCCAACTTGTTAAAACAAGAATTGAAACTCACAGAACGCGAGTCAGAAGTATTGAACTGGTTAGCGAATGGCAAAACTAACAGAGACATTGCCCAAATATTGGAAATGAGCCCTAGAACAGTCAACAAACATCTGGAACAAATTTTTCCCAAATTAGGCGTAGAAAACCGTACAGCCGCAGCGGGAGTGGCATTAAAAATACTGGCTAATGCCTAAAACCGCCACCAGCCAGCTCACTTATTATTTGACTCTAAGAAGCACAAAAAAAGAGCGATGGTTTAGTAAACCATCGCTCTTGAAACAGACCTAACGACTGATAAAATAACTTATTAAATAAAAGGTTCTATTAAAGGATTAAACTTACCATCAGCCATTTCTCCCGGCTGTCTATCAGGAAGCCAACGCGCCATATCATCTCGACGGCCTTTATTCCAGCGGCCTTGGCTATCGGGATCTTCTATAATTTGGGTTTCATCGGCATACCAAATAATTGTCATGGCTTCCCGCATCACACTAGATTGATTTTCATTGGCTCCATGTAAGCACCAACCAGAGTGAAAAGTGGCATCACCAGCTTTCATATCACCATGATTAACTATTTCAAACCCTTTCTCTTGGCACATTTCACTGAGTATTTTTTCCGATTCATCTGATATAGGAATGTCCCCTAAATACCCAACCTTGCCCGTACCACTAGCAAAGTTAAGCGTTCCCATGTTCTTAGTAACGTCCACCAAGGGCATCCACATAGTGAGTATTTTATCGGTCTCTAATGGCCAATAATATTGATCTTGATGCCAAGGTGTTAGACCACCATTCGGTTCTTTATATAACGCTTGATCGTGGTAAATTCGAACTTTTTCCGTCTTCAATAGCTGTGCAGCAACGCTCGCAAATCGTTTTGCCATTACAAATTTAGCGACATCTGGATAATCTGGCCATAAATTCATAATTTGCAGAAAGGCTTTACCGTAGGTGTCTCTTTCTTGAAGTGGTTTTAAAGCAATTCGACTCTTACGATCCTCTACAGCCGAACGTATTGATTGACGACTTAATTCAACCTGAGAGGCATTACAAACATCATTGATTCGCACATGACCATTCTTATTAAACTCAGCGATCACGTCTTCTGATAGGTTAAGTGTTTGATCAAAACTAGTCATAATTGGCTTCTCCAAATGGTCATAAATATGCAATTAGAGTACAAAACCAATCCTTTAATAAAAACATCAGAATGACTAAAAAATATCAGATATTTGTACTAACCTGCTTTATTAACAGAACGCCCGACAAGATCATTCCGGTACTGTTTTGGCGTTACAGAGAATTGTTTTTTAAACACAGCAATAAAATGAGAAGGATTTGAAAAGTCTAGCTCATAGCTAATTTCAGTGATTGATTTATTACTCTGCGTCAACATACGAGCAGAGCTATAGAGTTTATGTCTAACCGTATATTCAGAAAAATTAAAGCGGAAAACACTCTTAAACAAACGAGAAAAATAAGACGTAGAAATATGACATAACTCAGCGGCTTCAACTAAAGAGAGCTCAACATAAGCATTATGACGAAACAAATCTATGACTGGCTCAAGACGCTCATAACCTTTGCTTGTGGTAATAGGTTGGGCATGCAAATAACTAACTGGCTTGGCATGTTCAACAACCCAAATAATTAATAATTTAAGCAAGGTTAAACTCATATTACTATGAGGGTCTTCTTCATAACTCTTTTTCAGCCATGTTAACTGTTGCTGAACATTCTGTAATTGTTCTTTATCTAAGCGTAAATGAATGCCAAATTGTAAAAAATCCGCTTCTTTAGTGAGATTATTATCTTCTAAAAATGCAGGTAAAAACTGCACTATCGTCCAAGACTTTTGCTCTGAGCTCAATTCGAAGTCGTGAGTTTCAAGCGCGGGTGTAAACACAATATCGTGATCTTTGAGCTGAGATTCTCCTTGAGAATAGAAGTACGAGCCATCTATTTCATCAAAAATAATAAATTCATGAACTTCATGAAAATGCATAAAACATGAGTAGCTCTCATTTTTTTCATACGCCACGCTGTGTACTTCAAATTGATAACCTTCTTGGATGCAGAAAGGCTCACAATAGGTTTGTGTTTTTATCATTATTTTATTCCAACCTAGACAAAAGTATTCAAAACATCAGATATCGATCATTATTCGAACAACAAGAGAGATAACAAAAACCGCAAATTCATGTCATTACGAGACAATCATTTAGCAGAATATCACATTCTTTACATGTTTTAATCTAGGCTAATAAGTGACATCACGCTATGCCACGAAAATTAGATGAATATTATTTTATATAACAAGGGTCAAGCTTGAGGGCTCTCACAAGTCTGATCGTAATATCCAAGCATTCGTAATCTACTCCATAGTCGCATTGCGAAAAGCGTTATGGTTTCTCACTGAGGCTAAGCGAGGCAATAATGACGATCAAGCGTTTAGAAGTGTCTAACCCAGCTTACACACCAAACAACACACAGTTTTTGACCATACACTCATCATATTTAGAGCGTCGTCACGATGTTTCAATTTATAACGTTAACGCTCAAGAAAAAGACGTTCCCATCATCGTTTTATTGCATGGCGTCTACGGAAATCACTGGGTATGGATGCACTTAGGTGGGGTGCATTTGGTTTACGAAAAATTGAAAAAGGCTAACAACCTTGGCGAATTTGTTTTAGTTATGCCCTCCGATGGCGGCCTGCAAGACGGCTCCGCGTACTTACCTACAAGTAATCACGGTAACTATGAACAATGGATCATAGAAGATGTTTTAGATGCCGTTATAGACAATGTCGCTTGTGTTTCAAGTAACAGTCACATTTACCTAACAGGTTTATCCATGGGAGGTTACGGGGCATTACGCTTAGGTGCAAAATACGCAGATCGTATAAGTGGCATTTCGGCTCACTCCGCAATCACCAAACTCGAACAAATATGCCTATTTACCGATACACCGCTAGATCAATATGCCTGCCTTAACATAGAACAAGACAACCTTATATTTTGGATAACCGAAAATGCAGCAACGCTTCCGCCGCTGCGCTTTGATTGCGGAGAAGATGATTTATTGTACGAAGCCAATGTCGAACTACATAACACATTAGACACACTCAACATAAAACATCAATTTGAACACTTTACGGGGGAACATAGCTGGCCATATTGGCATCAGCATATTGAACAAACATTCCAATTTTTTAATCTCATTGAGTCAGAACAACAAGTCATAAAACACGATTAATGCCACTCTAAATAAAAAGAATAAAGAGGCTATAACCATGAAAAAACTAAAATCCTTATTAACCCCACTCCTACTGGCAACGGCGCTCATTAGCTCAGCCCACGCAAGCACACTCGTTATCAATTCAGACCAAGCCGATCCAGCGCCAAAAGCTGCTTTTCAAAAGATCATGGCGAAATTTGAGGCAGAAAACCCTGAGATCAATGTTGAATTCAATATATACGATAAAGAAGCTTATAAAACGGCTATTCGTAACTGGCTAGCCACCTCGCCTCCGGATGTTGTCTTTTGGTATGCCGGCAATCGAATGAAAACCTTTGTCGATCGGAAATTATTTACCGATGTCAGTGATATTTGGAAAGAGCTAGACCTCAAAAAGAGCATGCCATCTTCTGTTTCCTCCATGACTGTCGACGGTAAACAATGGGGTATCCCTTACACTTATTACCAAGTAGGCGTGTATTACCGTAAAGATATATTTGAAAAATATGGCCTTTCTGCTCCAAAAACTTGGCAAGATCTATTAAAAGTAAGTGCGACGCTCAAATCCAATAACGTAGAGCCTATTGCGATTGGAACTAAATTTTTATGGCCTGCAGCCGCTTGGTTCGACTATATAGATTTACGACTAAATGGACTTAAATTTCATATGGACCTAATGGACGGCCGTATCGCTTATACTGACGAGCGAGTTCGTAATGTCTTCAAATATTGGAAAGAGCTGGTTGAACCAGGTTACTTCTTACAAAATCATGCTTCGTACTCTTGGCAGGAAGCGCAGCCATTCTTATATAATGGTTCTGCCGCTATGTATTTGATTGGTAACTATATTGCTCCTAACTTCCCAAAAAACTTAGACGGAAAAATAGGCTTTTTTCAATTCCCAATCATAGATCCTACAGTACCCGTTGCAGAAGATGCTCCTACCGATACGATCCATATCCCAGCCAAAGCAAAAAACAAAAAAGACGCGCGTAAGTTTCTTAAATTTATGGCTAGAGCAGATAACCAAACGCTCGTTAATGCCGCATTACTGCAAATACCAACGAATAAAAATGCGTCTATCGTAGACAATTATTTCTTAAATAAAGGCGTCGAAGTTCTAAATAACGCCAGTGGTACCGCTCAGTTTTATGACCGCGACACACCACCTAATATGGCTAAAGAAGGAATGAAAGGCTTCCAAGAGTTTATGGTTAAACCCGAACGACTGGACAGCATACTCAAACGTCTAGAAAAAGTTCGCCAACATACCTTTAAAGTAAAAGAATAAAGCAACAATAAATAAGCCCCTAGAAAGTTAGCACTCACTAACTCTCTAGGGGCTTTTTATATGATGAGTCTGTCTCGACTTGAACGATGGACCTGCCGATTATGGGCTTTAATACCTATTAATTGATGTAGTTTGATCTAGATTCATGAAATATATTTAATCATAAAAGACTACACATTCAAGACGCTAAGGCCGATGACTTAGTCATAGAAGTACAGCTTTCTAGTAGGAAATTCTTTCGCGTCTAAAAGCATCTCAAAGAGCATTTTATGATAGGCAGCTACACAAAATTAGTTACAGCCTTTTAAC
Source organism: Marinomonas sp. TI.3.20 (assembly GCF_038155025.1). Taxonomy (NCBI): domain Bacteria; kingdom Pseudomonadati; phylum Pseudomonadota; class Gammaproteobacteria; order Oceanospirillales; family Oceanospirillaceae; genus Marinomonas; species Marinomonas sp. TI.3.20. Next base: position 336,032 of record NZ_JBAKAS010000003.1, read on the forward strand.
ATTAGATTTACTTTTAGCAAAGTCAGGTTTCTTTCATCATTTTCACTGAATTTAAACTTCCCTTTAGTAACAGCATTGAATCGCTCAAAGTAGTAGTCCAGAAGCGGATCATATCTACCCGTATAGATCCAAGTATAGAGCTTTGGTAGTTCATAACTTAACTCTCTACCAAGATCTGAACTATTATTCACATCAGAATCAGTTTCCAAATCAACGATGTTCATTGATTGTAGATTGGCCTTGATCTCCTCAATAGTAGGTAGTAGCGACTCTTTATAAGTATCAGCTAGAAGCTCAAGCGCAGCATCAGTCACATTTGCTTGAAATATCATAATCAGGTCATCAATCTCACCGTTGTAATAGTCATTATCCAACCGCTTTTCTGATTCGATTTTTAGAACGTATAGCTGTTCTAATGGATCAGATTTAGTCTCAATAGACTGCTTAGAAAAGTTTGTCTGGTACTCTTTAAACAAGCTCTGAATCTTTTCAGCAATTACTTCAAGATAGTCATATCGAGTTGTTAGAAATTTCAATAACTCACTTATGTAGAGGTCCAGAGTTAAGTCTTCTTCACCAATTTCTCTACTGTATAAGTGAACAGTTAAATCAGCATTGTTTAAATAGCTCTTGAACGGCCAACTTGCAAAGCGTTTTGAGTTAGATTGATTCAACTCTACAGGATGAGCACCAAAGCAAGCTCTTAGAGTTTTAAAGTATGTATTGTCATCTTCTCGCTCAATTAGGCGATTGTGAAAACACTTCTTCTCACCTTTAAATGGAACTGTTTTTTCATTCACAAAAACTCTGTGCAGTTGGGTTACTGATGCCGAGATTAGGTCAATAGATGATATGAGGGAGTAAATCTGCATACACTTTACGTCTATGTTTGAATCGAACTTAGGTGCATTATCTAAGTGCCGCACTGAAACACTGATCCAATCCATACAAGAGCAAACGAGGTGAAAAAGATTCTTACCACCTTTATCTTTGTAAATTTGATAAACGAACTTTGAATTAGAATTAACTAAATCTCTAAAATCTGAAATTTTTTCATCAGTCACAATACCTTTCATTTCAACCACACACATCAATCCTAGAATTAGCCTAAATTACCACCAAAATATCGATAGTTCATTAGCTATCTGTGCCGAAGCATCCGTCTGTTCGTGTCCTGAACATGGAAAAAATAAGAGGGTATTAGAGAAATATACGTGTTTAGCTGAGTGTTAAAACTCGTTTTAGCAACGCCCGTAATTGACTATATTTCACAGGCAATAAAAAAGCCCCTAGAAGGTTAGTTTTCACTAACGCTCTAGAGGCTTATTTTATATGGTGGGCCTGCCCCGACTTGAACGGGGGACCTGCCGATTATGAGTTTTAATCCCTATTGATTGATGTAGCTTTACACAGATTGATGAAAATATATTAAACCATATAAATCAAAAACTTAAATTCAAAACAGTTTTATTAAGCTTTACTTAACAATACCTATATTGATAGATTATGTAGCACATCTGTAGCACGTAATTTAGGTATAGTATGAAACTGAAGTTCACTAAAGAGATCATTTCCGCCATAGAGCCGTCAGATAAAAGACAGCGCATTCAAGACGCCAAGGTCGATGGACTAGTGATAGAAGTGCTTCCTTCTGGTAGGAAATCGTTTCGTGTCTACAAACGCCTCAAAGGACATACCTCCCCTGTAAGCATTACATTAGGCCAATTCCCTTCTTTAACCATTGAGAACGCTCGAAAAAAAGCACTAGAGGAATTATCTAAGCTTGCACATGGCATCAACCCAAATGAACAAGCCAAAGCCGATGCAAAGTCAAAAATTACATTAATAGAAGTTTATGATGACTACATATTACAAAAGGAGCTATCTGAGTCGAGCTTACGAGGCTATAACCAAATAATGCGATCATATCTTGCTGACTGGCATAAATCGGCTCTTGCAGACATTACAGAGAGTATGTGAGCGTCCGGGCATCACCACCTAGGCAAGCTCAAATTATTATCTATTACTTTTTTTCATTTCTGAGTGGCGTAAAACGACAAGTGGATCTAAGGTTATAGATAGACAGAGAGCAAGGGATTGTTCAAGCCTCCAGGACGGAGGCTCTGTCTTCTTTCAGGATGATTCCTTGCAGCAAGGAGGCTGCAAAAAAGTCTCTTCACTTACCTCTTCTTAATGTTCCACGGCAGTAACCGGTCGATCTCATCGTAGTCACTTTTATCGTTTAATAATGGCAGTGTTTCAAACAGCGTGGTCAGGTAATCGTACGGGATTAATCCATTAGCTTTGGCGGTTTCGATAATACTGTAAAGTATCGCGCTCGACTTGGCTCCCTTGCCTGTATTAGCAAACAACCAGTTTTTACGACCAATAACGAAGGGTTTGATCGCCCGTTCGGCTCGGTTGTTATCAATGTTGATTCGCCCATCGGTTAGGTAAACGGTGAGTTTGTCCCATTGATTGAGGTTATATT